>NZ_CP039695.1:326666-653333 GCF_005145025.1 Novosphingobium sp. EMRT-2
AGGATCCTCGGGAGCCGCCTTTCGGGATCTGAACAGGGGCATAGTCGGCCTCACTCGAAGAAGCGGGTCTGGGTCGGACCCGGGTAATGACGGAAGGAAACCAGCCCCCAGCGCCAGGCGAGGTGGGGCAGGAAGCCGCGCGGTTTGCTGCGCTTCCAGGGGATGAAAAGGAGAAGGGCGCAGATGAGCACCCAGCCGACCAGCCCGCCGACGATCGCGGCGACGAAAATGGTCGACATGACCAGTACGAACTCGTCCGATCCGAACCAGAGGATCTGGACCGGGCCGTGCAGATACTGGGGCAGACGCTCGTCCAAAACCCTTCTCCTCCTGCTTCATGACACCCGTCACCAGGGGTCATTTCCGAAGGCCGACCATCGGCCTCCAGCGTGTCGGGGATTGCGCCGGTCGCGGGTCCACTCGCGCGCCCGGCCGATCCCCAAGGGGGTCAGATCACCATCCCGAAAGTCTGGAGGATGGCGTCGGACTTGATCAGGCAGACCGCCGCGACGATGGTCGGGATGCCGATCATGACGTTGGAAAACAGCCGCGAAACGCCGAACAGGAAGGCCGCGACACCGCCGACAAAGCCCATCGGGCCCTTGACGCCCTTGTTCACGACGATGTCGTAGATATCGTAGCCGAGGTCGCCCGCCGCCGGCGCGGTGAAGGCATGCGCCCCACTGCTCACCAGCGCGAGGATGGCCAAAGGGACGCCGACATTGGCGGCGGCACTGCCGACCGCACTACCGATATGGGCGGCCTGATTGCCGATCTTCTTGATCATGTGTTCAACTCCACTTGTTTGGGGCTGCCCGGGACATTGCCTGCCGGCATCGATGGATGATCGCTGTCGGCCGACGCACGCGGTGGGCGGCTCCTGACGGGCCGCGAGCGCCGGCATTCCGGTCCGCTTGGGTCCCGCGAAGGGGCACAGGCGTCCGCCAGATGGGAAAGGGGCCTCACTTCGCGGCATCGGCGCTCGGCTTTCCGCCGTCGAGAAAGGCTTCGAGCTCCGCCTGCTGGAAGCCCGAGACGAGCTTGCCGTCGGCGATCAGCGTCGGGGTGCCGGTGATGCCGAGCTTGCGCACGATCTCGGCGTCCTGGGTGACCCGAGCTGCGCCGTCTGCGCATTTTTCAAGGGCTTTGGGGGCAGCGCCGGCGTAGATCGCGCGGAACGCAGCCTCCTTGTCCGCCGAGCACAATATGTGTTCGGCCTTGGCTGCGGCCTGCGGATGGATGCCGCTCACGAAATAGACGAGGCGGCGCACCGGCTTGCCTTCGGCGGCCTTCGCGGCCCAGAACTTGTCGAGCGCGCGGCAATAAGGACAATCGGGATCGGTGAACTCGATGACGGTGGGAGCACCTGCCGGGCCGATCACCAGCGCCTTGGCGGGATCGATCAGCTTTAACCGCTTCGCCGTGCTCGCTTCCTGGGCGAGGGCAGTGATGTTGATCCCGTTCTTGTCGTAGACCGTGGCGAACAGGATGTGCTCGCTCGCTGGGGCATAATAGATGATGCGCCCGCCCGCGACCGCCTGGTAGATCGCGCCCTTGACCGGTGCGGGGCCGAATTCCTCGAACTGGAGATTGGTGAAGCTCTGGTGGAGCTGGGCCTCCGCGGCTTCGGCCGCTTCGCTGAGAAGCTTGGTCTCGGCCCTGCCGTCCTGGTCGGGCGCGGCCAGCGCCGCAGTGCCGCCCAGGAGCGCCGCGAGGGCGCAGGTAATCAGCGGCAACCGCCGCAGGTCAGCGAATTTCGCCATGGTCATGTTCCTTCTGGTTGGAATGGGGAAGCGCCGCGCGATCGATGTGGACGCTGGCGCCCAGTGGGATTGCGAAGGGCGGGATCGCGCCGCGAGGAAAGTCCGGGTTCTGCGGGCCGCGCGGGGTCTCGCAGCGGATCACGAAGCCCCCCTGGTGCTCGACGATGACAAGACGGGGTCGCGATTGCTGCGGGACGGGCGCCGGCAGTCCACGCCGGGCGGGATGGGCATTCGCGGCGCTGGCACCAAGTGCCAAGAGCGCCATGCTCAAACCTGTAAATCCCCATCGGAACATGGGTTGCCTCCTGCCTGTGATCGAACAACCGAGTGGGAACCTGTCCCGGGTCGGCTGCGTTCTGTGGCGGCAGCAATGGTGTTTTTGACTTCAAATCCGCAAGGAGCAGGCCATTGTCTTGGGCATTGGGCTGCGTCATTCTGACAAGCGCCAGCGAGTTACGCTTTTGGTTACCAATTCGTTGTATTTGATGTCGGCGTCAGGCCGTCAGGAGGAACGATCGATCGGCTCGACTTGATGGAAAGGAGCGAATCGCGCAGTGGGAAGGGTATCGCGTACCTTCAAACTGAAATTGTCTCCCGCCGGGGTCGAGCTCTTCCTCGACTGCCATTGCCGGCTAGGCCATCTCGTCAGCGAACTGCTTCCGTTCGGCAACACGCTCTATTGCGCGCTCATCCATCTCGAGCAGGTCGATCCGACAATTGTCGCTGACGATCTGAAAACCTTGAAAGAATCAGGGCTCGAAGGACCCCGCGTCTGCTTCGTCGGCGCGCCGCTCCTCATGGCGGACGTTACATCGCGGATTACTGACCGCCTCGGCGTCGCTATACAGAAGCGCGGACCGGCCGCGCTGAACTCGCGCCTGTTCATCGTGGCCCTGAAACGATTTCGTCTGGCTTCGCCCGAAGCGATCATGAAGGCCTATGACGAGATGCTTGTTCAGGCGGCCGACTGCTTGAAGGTCGGCAAGACACTACGCGCCAGGCGGTCGGAGCTTTCGCCGATCGGGCAATAATGGCCACAATTGGCGTTGACCAATTGTGTATGAAACACCAACTCTAGGCTGTCGAGCTGCCATGGCGGGCAAGGTTCAGCGGTCAGGAGGTGGAGATGTCGCACGAAAGCGTGACATCCGGTCCAGACGAATCTTCGCTTGCCGAAATCAAGCAGATGTCAGGCCGGAGAATCGAAGATGAACGCAGGCGTCAGGGCCTCACTCAACCACATCTCGCCAGGCGTGCGGGGCTCAGTGTGAGCTGGATCCGCGAGATCGAATCCGGCAATCCCCGGACCAAGATCGACGATCACCTGCGCTGTGCCGCGGCGCTCGGCCTGTCCCCGGGTTGTGTCCTCGTTCCCATGCTGTTCAGGGCGCATGGCAAGATCTGTCCGCCGCAGTTGCTTGCTGGCAACTTCCGTGAACTCGAATGCCGCCTGCTTGAGTTCATCGTCGACCAGACCATCGCCGACATGCGCCGCTCGCTGATGGGCGGCGAGGAGCCCGGCTCCGCTTTCCCGCAACTGCGCTCGTAAGCCTTGCACCCGAAATGGAGGAATCCACCCTTTGACTAATAATGCGACGCACTAGCGAAAATTAGGAAGGGCATTGCCGCAGGTTGAACCGGTCTCGCGAAGCACGCCCCCTCCATGCCCGTACACAGTTCATACCTTGAAGGAGAGCCCGAATGCCTGGAAACGACCCGCCCGCCGCAGCCGAACCCTGCGCAGTCAAGTCGTTGGCATTTCTTGGCCTTCTGGTTCGCTGCTCGGAGGTTCGTGGCTTGTTGCGTCAGAGGCGCAGGAAGTGACCGATGATCCAGTCGATGCAGATGCGCTTCGTGGGTTGGGCGTTCCTCACGGGGATGCGATCTCCGAAATGGATGCATCACCGCAGGATGAGGCCGCCGCCTTGCGCCACACAGGCCTGGCCATCGCGCGCTGGTGGCTCAGGGCACGCCGGCGGCGTGAAGAAATGTTCGGGCCCGGCCTCTTTGCCGATCCGGCCTGGGACATATTGCTCGATCTCTACACCGCCGCCGCACGCGGCGAGAGCGTTCAGATATCGAGCCTCGCCCACGCCGCGCGCGTGCCGCACTCGACCGCGATCCGCTGGGCCAGCATCCTGACGCGAGCGGGTATCGTCGAGCGGCGAAAGGATCCCACCGATGGGCGCCGCGTCCATGTCAGTCTGAGCGCCGCCGCCTCGGCCCTGATGGAGGACTTTTTTGCCCGATTGATTACGGATGGGCAGCGCCCGCCGATGATCGGTTCGGACATTTGACAGTGACCGAATCTGCCACGCGATCAAAGTTCGCACGGGGAACTGTTGGTTCATCCTGTCGGCGCATTTGCAATTGACGGCACGGACGATAAGCCTTTGCCCAATTCTTCACTCCGCCTACCCTTTAGGAAGGACATCCATGTATACGACGTCGGATCGGGACCTGAACCTTCTCACCCTCACTACCGACATCGTAGCCGCGCATGTCGCCAACAACAGCGTTGCGGTCGCCGATCTTCCGAACCTGATCGCCAATGTTCATGCGTCTCTGGCGGGGCTCGGCGCTCCGCCAGAACCTGCCGCGGCTATCCAGGAACCTGCAATCTCGGCCAAGCGTTCGGTGAAGCCCGACTACATCATTTGCCTTGAAGACGGGAAGAAACTCAAGATGCTGAAACGTCATCTGATGACGCACTACCAGATGACGCCCGACCAGTATCGCACCAAGTGGAACCTGTCCGCTGACTACCCGATGGTTGCCCCGAACTATGCCGAAAAGCGGCGCGCGCTGGCGAAGAAGATCGGCCTTGGCCGCAAGCCCGGCAAGCTGAAGGCGAAGGCCGAGGAGCCGGCGGCGCAACCGAAGAAGGTGAGAGCGCCGCGGCGGAAACTCTCGATCGCCGCAGCCAAAGGCTGACGGGCTTACCCTTCATCAACGATTTTCAACCCAGCAGGAGAGCTTGCCATGAACAATTCCGAACTCGTCGATATCATTGCCACCAGCCATGACATGACGAAGACCGACGCGAAGAAGATCGTCGATTCCGTGTTCGGTGCCATCGCCGACGCTGCCGCCAAGGGCGACGAAGTTGCATTGAATGGATTCGGCAAATTCAAGGTAAAGCATACGCCGGCCCGCGAAGGCCGCAGTCCGGCGACAGGCGAAACGATCAAGATTGCTGCGTCGAAGAAGCTGGCTTTCTCGGCAGCCAAGGCGGTCAAGGATCGGCTTAACGGCTGAAGCGGTTTTGAGGGAGTTCATCGATCGAATGGACTCCCCCATCCCATTCTGGCGGGTCAGGTTGCGTCGCTTCACTCGGCGAAAAGCGATTTATGACGCGCTTCTGCTGCGGGCGTGGCTCGAAACACCGCCTCGGCGCTGCACCTACTTTTTCTTTCGCCCGGAAATTCCTATTTGTCGCTTCGCTTTATGACCGTTGTCAGGTGTTCCGTTGGGAATGCAGTGACATGGGACTCCCGGGTGATGCTGAAAGGGTAAACGACCGTCCGATCAGCCGAAATTCTCTTTCGACCGAGCTGGTCCTGGAGGCACAGGTCAAATTTGAGAAATTCTCAGGTCGGTCTCTGTCGGAGCATGATGCGCGAGAAGCCCTTGGTAATCTGGCCGACTTCGTTAAAATACTGATCGAGTGGGACCGAAGTCCCGAAGCGTAGGGTCTGATTGGACATCAAGGTCAAATGCGCGCGGGCTTGCGATTCGATAAATGACTGATCGAGCAGGTTTTCAGGTTTCCCGCCAAAAGGGAGTTGAAAGGGGATAGTGCTTCGATCAGCAAGATAAGGACAAGCGGATGGCACGCCCCAGAAAAGCGAAAAGTGCAACGAACACGAGGGCCGCCGACAGGGTGCGTGCGGTTCTGTATGCACGGGTATCGACGCCGGAACAGGAGCGGGAAGGATTTTCAATACCCTCTCAGCTCAAACTACTTCGAGATTATGCGGCGACGAACGGAATTCGCATCGAGGGTGAATACATCGATGTCGAAACTGCGAAGCGGACAGGGCGGACCAATTTTGATGAAATGATCCGTTTTCTGAAGCGAAGCGGCCCGGTCAAAACGCTTTTGGTTGAGAAAACGGACCGACTATATCGCAACATTCGCGACTGGGTCACGATCGACGGTCTCGGCGTTGAGATTCACCTTGTAAAAGAAAACACCATTCTTTCTGACGGCTCACGGTCGTCCGAGAAGTTTATGCATGGCATCAAGGTGCTGATGGCCAAGAACTACATTGACAATCTTTCGGAAGAGACCCGGAAGGGAATGTTGGAAAAGGCTCAGCAGGGGATTTGGCCTTCGTTCGCGCCGATTGGTTACCTCAATGTGATGGGGACGAACGGAAAGAAGATCATTACCGTCGATCCCGATCTCGGGCCACTCGTGTCGCGGGCTTTCGAATGGTTTTCCACGGGCTCGTATTCGTTGAAGGAATTGGCGGCAAAGGTCCGGAAGGAGGGATTGGTCTATCGCAAAAGCGGAAAACCCATCGGCGTCAGCACGCTCCATGCCATTCTTCGCAACCGAATCTACACAGGGGCCTTCGAGTGGCTCGGTAAGTTATACAATGGCAATCACGATGCCCTCGTGACCAACGACGTCTGGGACAATGTCCAGGAGGTTCTGGATGGACGGAGTGCCTCAAACGTGTAGCGCGACGATTACGGAGTCCGGTCGGCGTCAATTATGATGGCCGATAGGTGGCCGCGCCGGTTGGTGAATTCTGGCTACCATTTGCTGTTGCGGGGAGCAACCGTCGAGCGACAATTACGACGCTGGGTAATTGTCGCTGACGCTGGCCGGAAGCGAGGGTCTGAAGCGCATGGGATGGTTGGCATGTAATTGCCGCTGGCGACAATTACCCGTTGCCTCAGCAAGGGTGCTCCCGAGCGCGAAGCCAGCGACAATTATGATGGCCGGTCCGGGGCGCCATTCGGCGGGTCGTAATCGCCGGCGTTGATACGGGCGACGGCGGAACGTTTGCGGTAGCTTTCGCCGTTCATCTCGATGATGATCGAGTGGTGCACGAGGCGGTCGATCGCGGCGACAGTCATAGCGGGATCAGGGAAGACGTTGTCCCATGCCGAAAATGGCTGGTTGGCGGTAATGGCGAGCGAGTGGCGTTCGTAGCGGTGGGCGATGAGCTCGAACAAGGCGCTGGTCTCGACCTGGTCCTTGCGGACGTAGGACAGATCGTCGAGCACGATGAGATCGAACTTGTCGAGCTTGTCGAGCATGGCGGGTAGGCTGAGGTCGCGGCGCGCGGACTGGAGCTTCTGGACCATGTCGGTGGTGGAGCAGAACAGGACGCGCCGCCCCGTGTCGATGAGGGCATGACCAATGGCAGCAACTGCGTGCGTCTTGCCGGTCCCGCTCTGGCCGAACAGCAGCAGGTTGCCGCCGCTCTCGATCCAGTCGTCACCGGCGGCGAGGGACAAGAGGTGCGGTTTGCGGATGCCGGGGGCTGCGTCGAAATCGAAGGTGGCGAAGGTCTTGCCTGCGGGCAAGCCGGACTGGTCGCGATGGCGCTGGATGCGCCGGGAGGAGCGATCGGCCATCTCGATCTCGAGAAGCGAGGCCAGCAGGTTGGCGGCCGGCCAGCCATCGCGATCGGCGGTGTCGGTGAGGCGCTTCCAGTTGCGGTTGATACTCGGCAGGCGCAAGGCCTTGAGCAGGGTAGGCAGCACGGCGGCGGCCTGGTCCTTGGTGCGGGTCATCAGTACACCTCCCCGCTGGCGATCAAGCTGTTGTAGCTGTGCAGATCGGGAGGCGGGATAGTGACATCGCGCTGCGATCTTGCGGTTGGCAGGAACTCGTCCCTGAGCGCATCGACATCGGGCAAGCGCCCTCTGTCGAGTGCCTCATCGATCCGCCGGGCCAGCACGTCGACACAGTCGCCCCTGGCGGCGATATCGAGCAGCGCGACGGCATCGCGGCAGGCCTGCCGTCCATCGAGTTGGGCATCGAAGGCTTGCCAGGCCCGCCGGTAGGCGTGATCGGGGAACAGGGCTTCGCGGTAGACGAGGTTGCGCAGCGCACCAGGCTTGCGGCGCAGGTTACCGATCATGTGCCGGAAATCGATGCTGTGCCCCCGGTGGGGATGGCTGATCCGCACACGCGGCGTGGACATTACCCTGTCCGGACCGAGGAAGAGCTCAATGCGATCGTCAAAGAGATGCGCGTTGAGGCGCCGTCCGACGAGGCGGGAAGGCACCGAATAGGTAACCCGATCGATGGCGACGGTGCCGTTGCGGGTGACATCGACGGTGACCATGGCGAAATCGGTGGTTCGCCTTGCGGGCAGCGCCTTGAGTACCCTGCGTTCTGCATCGATGTGCGCAGCATGCCGCCGGTTCTGTCTGGCGACCTGCGCCTCAACGAACTCGCGCCAGGCCTCGATGCTGACGAAATCGCGGCTTCCCCGCCGGCGTAAGGCCTGATCGAGCCGTCGCTTGAGATGGGCATGGGGACCTTCGATCGATCCGTTCTCGTGCGCCTCGCCGCGGTTGTTGCGGGTAGCGAGCATGCCGTAATGACGGCACAGCTCGTCATAGCTTCGGGTAAAATCCCGCTGCGCATCGGCGTCGAGGTTTTTGTAGGCGGCTGACAGGGAATCGCTGCGGTGTTCGGCCGGCGCGCCGCCCAGCTTCCACAAGGCATCCTGCAGGTGCTCCGAAAGGGCGGCAAAGCTCTCCCCGCCCAGCACGACAGCCGCATGCTCCCAGCCACTCGCCGCCAAGCGGAAGTGGTAAAGGCGATAGGCCAGGGTCTCGCCGGCAACGGTGACCTTGAGACTGTCGCATACCGTGAAATCCGACAGGCCCTGCCGACCGGGCTCATGATGCTGCGGGAAGAAGATCTCCTTCTCGCCGCCGTGCAGTGCCCGCCAGCGGGCGATCCGGCGTTCAAGTGTTCGTCGTATCGCATCGGGAACAGCATCCTCGCCGAACTCGTCCTGGAGCGTCTCGAAGACCGTGACGGCAATGATACCGTCGATCTGGAGCAACTCCTCGACGCGTGGCCAGAATGGCTCGAGCGGATCGGCGCGGGTGCGCCAGTGGCGCTCCTTCTTCTTCTGGGACGGAAGCTGCGGATCGTTCTCGATCCGGCGTGCGCTGCGCTCGCTGATACCGGCCTTGGCAGCCGCGACGGCCTGGGTGTGTTGGCGACGATGGGTCATGAAGAGAAATACCTGCTGATCGGAAATGTGGTGGCCCGGCATCGCAAACCCATCGCTCGTTGTTCGATGAGTGTTCCGATACCACCGCCCGCCACAGCCCCGATCAGCCCCCCCGAAAGAAGGGGAAAAAGATCGCCACCGGTTGTCTGGTCCGCTCTCCGGTCGGGGCTACGCCCCTCCCTACGATCAGCCCAGACAACCGATCCTACCGGCCATCATAGTTGCCGCTCAACCGGCCATCGTAGTTGTCGCCACGCACTCAAACGTGCGCGCAGATCCGGCGCAGTTCGCGTTCACTGGCTTAATGACCTGTGGGCACTGCGGTTGTGCCATGGTCGCCGAGATCAAGAAGGCAAAATACATCTATTATCATTGCTCCAGGTTCAAAGGTAAGTGCCCGGAGAAATATGTTCGCCAAGAGGTGCTTGAAGAGAAATTTTCCGAGCTGATGAACAAGCTTACATTTCCGCACTGGATACTCGCGGAGGTGCAGCAGGTCCTGCACGATGGTCGGGCTGCAGAGCAGCGTGACCGTGAGGAGACGCGTGGACGCTTGGCGGCTGAAGCCGACAGATTACAAAGGCGTCTCGATGTCCTGTATTCGGATAGAGTCGATGGTCGGATCGACGTTGAATTCTACGACCGAATGGTTGCCCAGTGGCGCGACGAGCGAGCACGTTGCCTGCGTGACATGGAACTGCTGGATTCGGCTGATGATGGCTACGCCGACGACGCGCTGGAAATCTTGAGGCTAGTTCAAAATGCCCATCACGAATTCGCAAAGCGGCCTCCGACTGAGAAGCGGAGGATGCTAAATTTGCTGCTATCGAACTGCTCTTGGGCTCATGGTTGCCTTACTGCAAATTTCCGCCATCCATTTGATATTATTGCTGAAAATGTGGTGTGTGGCGCAGGCCTAGGTGCGTGGCGACAACTACGATGGCCGGTTGAGCGGCAACTATGATGGCCGGTAGGATCGGTTGTCTGGGCTGATCGTAGGGAGGGGCGTAGCCCCGACCGGAGAGCGGACCAGACAACCGGTGGCGATCTTTTTCCCCTTCTTTCGGGGGGGCTGATCGGGGCTGTGGCGGGCGGTGGTATCGGAACACTCATCGAACAACGAGCGATGGGTTTGCGATGCCGGGCCACCACATTTCCGATCAGCAGGTATTTCTCTTCATGACCCATCGTCGCCAACACACCCAGGCCGTCGCGGCTGCCAAGGCCGGTATCAGCGAGCGCAGCGCACGCCGGATCGAGAACGATCCGCAGCTTCCGTCCCAGAAGAAGAAGGAGCGCCACTGGCGCACCCGCGCCGATCCGCTCGAGCCATTCTGGCCACGCGTCGAGGAGTTGCTCCAGATCGACGGTATCATTGCCGTCACGGTCTTCGAGACGCTCCAGGACGAGTTCGGCGAGGATGCTGTTCCCGATGCGATACGACGAACACTTGAACGCCGGATCGCCCGCTGGCGGGCACTGCACGGCGGCGAGAAGGAGATCTTCTTCCCGCAGCATCATGAGCCCGGTCGGCAGGGCCTGTCGGATTTCACGGTATGCGACAGTCTCAAGGTCACCGTTGCCGGCGAGACCCTGGCCTATCGCCTTTACCACTTCCGCTTGGCGGCGAGTGGCTGGGAGCATGCGGCTGTCGTGCTGGGCGGGGAGAGCTTTGCCGCCCTTTCGGAGCACCTGCAGGATGCCTTGTGGAAGCTGGGCGGCGCGCCGGCCGAACACCGCAGCGATTCCCTGTCAGCCGCCTACAAAAACCTCGACGCCGATGCGCAGCGGGATTTTACCCGAAGCTATGACGAGCTGTGCCGTCATTACGGCATGCTCGCTACCCGCAACAACCGCGGCGAGGCGCACGAGAACGGATCGATCGAAGGTCCCCATGCCCATCTCAAGCGACGGCTCGATCAGGCCTTACGCCGGCGGGGAAGCCGCGATTTCGTCAGCATCGAGGCCTGGCGCGAGTTCGTTGAGGCGCAGGTCGCCAGACAGAACCGGCGGCATGCTGCGCACATCGATGCAGAACGCAGGGTACTCAAGGCGCTGCCCGCAAGGCGAACCACCGATTTCGCCATGGTCACCGTCGATGTCACCCGCAACGGCACCGTCGCCATCGATCGGGTTACCTATTCGGTGCCTTCCCGCCTCGTCGGACGGCGCCTCAACGCGCATCTCTTTGACGATCGCATTGAGCTCTTCCTCGGTCCGGACAGGGTAATGTCCACGCCGCGTGTGCGGATCAGCCATCCCCACCGGGGGCACAGCATCGATTTCCGGCACATGATCGGTAACCTGCGCCGCAAGCCTGGTGCGCTGCGCAACCTCGTCTACCGCGAAGCCCTGTTCCCCGATCACGCCTACCGGCGGGCCTGGCAAGCCTTCGATGCCCAACTCGATGGACGGCAGGCCTGCCGCGATGCCGTCGCGCTGCTCGATATCGCCGCCAGGGGCGACTGTGTCGACGTGCTGGCCCGGCGGATCGATGAGGCACTCGACAGAGGGCGCTTGCCCGATGTCGATGCGCTCAGGGACGAGTTCCTGCCAACCGCAAGATCGCAGCGCGATGTCACTATCCCGCCTCCCGATCTGCACAGCTACAACAGCTTGATCGCCAGCGGGGAGGTGTACTGATGACCCGCACCAAGGACCAGGCCGCCGCCGTGCTGCCTACCCTGCTCAAGGCCTTGCGCCTGCCGAGTATCAACCGCAACTGGAAGCGCCTCACCGACACCGCCGATCGCGATGGCTGGCCGGCCGCCAACCTGCTGGCCTCGCTTCTCGAGATCGAGATGGCCGATCGCTCCTCCCGGCGCATCCAGCGCCATCGCGACCAGTCCGGCTTGCCCGCAGGCAAGACCTTCGCCACCTTCGATTTCGACGCAGCCCCCGGCATCCGCAAACCGCACCTCTTGTCCCTCGCCGCCGGTGACGACTGGATCGAGAGCGGCGGCAACCTGCTGCTGTTCGGCCAGAGCGGGACCGGCAAGACGCACGCAGTTGCTGCCATTGGTCATGCCCTCATCGACACGGGGCGGCGCGTCCTGTTCTGCTCCACCACCGACATGGTCCAGAAGCTCCAGTCCGCGCGCCGCGACCTCAGCCTACCCGCCATGCTCGACAAGCTCGACAAGTTCGATCTCATCGTGCTCGACGATCTGTCCTACGTCCGCAAGGACCAGGTCGAGACCAGCGCCTTGTTCGAGCTCATCGCCCACCGCTACGAACGCCACTCGCTCGCCATTACCGCCAACCAGCCATTTTCGGCATGGGACAACGTCTTCCCTGATCCCGCTATGACTGTCGCCGCGATCGACCGCCTCGTGCACCACTCGATCATCATCGAGATGAACGGCGAAAGCTACCGCAAACGTTCCGCCGTCGCCCGTATCAACGCCGGCGATTACGACCCGCCGAATGGCGCCCCGGACCGGCCATCATAATTGTCGCTGGCTTCGCGCTCGGGAGCACCCTTGCTGAGGCAACGGGTAATTGTCGCCAGCGGCAATTACATGCCAACCATCCCATGCGCTTCAGACCCTCGCTTCCGGCCAGCGTCAGCGACAATTACCCAGCGTCGTAATTGTCGCTCGACGGTTGCTCCCCGCAACAGCAAATGGTAGCCAGAATTCACCAACCGGCGCGGCCACCTATCGGCCATCATAATTGACGCCGACCGGACTCCGTAATCGTCGCGCTACACCTAGGCGCGCCCAAGCGGGGCGAAAATCACCAAAATAAAAACTGGCTCCCTGAGTAGGATTCGAACCTACGGCCGCTCGATTAACAGTCGAGAGCTCTACCGCTGAGCTATCAGGGAGCAGCCCCGGTTGCCCGGGGCAGGAGCGCGCTAATAGCAGGCGATCCCGGTTTTGCAAGCGCTCGATTGATGTTTTTTCAGGCGAGAAACTGCTCCGCGAAAATTCGTTCGTCGAGCGATCGGCCCCGGTCGAACAGCAGGGTGAGCTGGTGTTCGGGCCAGGCGCGCACCTCCACGTGGGCCACGTCGCGCAGTTCCTTCTGGTCGGCCACCACGGCGACCGGGCGCTTCACGGATTCGAGCACGCGGAACGAGATCCGGGCGCTGTCGGGCAGGATCGCGCCGCGCCAGCGGCGAGGCCGGAACGGGCTGATCGGGGTAAGCGCCAGCATGTTAGAGCCGAGCGGCAGGATCGGGCCGTTGGCGGAAAGGTTGTAAGCGGTGGAGCCTGCGGGCGTGGCCACCAGCACGCCGTCGCACGCCAGTTCCTGCATCCGCACCTTGCCGTTCACCGTAACTTCCAGCTTCGCGGTCTGGCGCGTTTCGCGCAACAGCGAGACTTCGTTGATGGCGCAGAATTCGTGTTCGGTACCGGCGTTGGTGATCGCCTTCGTCTTCAGCGGGGAGACCGCGATGCGGCGCGCGCGGGCGATGCGTTCCTCCAGCGGGCGGCTGCTCTTGTAGCGGTTCATCAGGAAGCCGACGGTGCCCAGGTTCATGCCATAGGCCGGAACGACGCGGCCGGTATCGAGCATGTGATGCAGCGTCTGGAGCATGAAGCCATCGCCGCCAAGCACGACGACCGTGTCCGCTTCCTCGAAGGGCACCCATTCGCACAGCGCGCGCAGATCGCGTTCGGCTTCCTGAGCGCGGTCGGTAGGCGACGCGCAAAGCGCGAGTCGAGCGGATTCCGACATTGGTCCTCGATCCCCGGTTTCTCTCGCTGCGCGTGATATGGAGCGCGGCCTCTTGTTGCAATGCAAAACGGACGGGTCGCCGCAGGATCGGAACGGTTTGGCAAGATTGTTCGGGCACAAGCCGGGCAATGGACGCTTTTCCCAAACCGCTTCCCGCGCCGGTCGACGATCGCGACATGCTGACCGGACTGCCCGGCGTCGATGCCGCCTGCGCGTGGCTTGATCGCACGGGGCAGGATGGCTTTGCCCAGGCCATGCTGGTGGGCCTGCACCGGTTCCAGTCGGTGAACCTGGCCTATGGCAAGGCGGCGGGCGATCGCGTGCTGGCGGAGATCGCGCGGCGGATCGTTGATTTCGCGCGCGAGGAGCTGGGGGCGCAGAGCTTCGTTGCGCGGATGGGCGGCGGCGAGTTCCTGGTGGCTTCCACCGTCGCCGCCAGCCGGGAGCGTTGGCAATGGCAGGCCGAAGCCCTGGCGCGATCGATCGCGCGGCCGATCCCGCTGGCCGGCGACCAGTTGCGGCTCGCACCGCGCACGGCGCTGCTGCGCGGGCAGCCGGGCGAACGCGGCGCACCGATGCTCGACCGGCTCGATCAGGCCCTGCTCAGCCTGCAACGCGGGGCGGGGCGACGCATCCTTTGGGCGGATGGCTCCCACGCGGTGCGTGGCCGCAGCGCCGCGCGGCTGGAAGCGGACCTTATTGGCGCGCTCGACCGGTCCGAGATATCGCTGCTGTTCCAGCCGCAGTTCACCGTGGCCGATGGCCGCCTGATCGGCGCGGAGGCGCTTGCGCGCTGGCGCCATCCGGAACTCGGGCTGGTCGGCGCCGAAACGCTGTTCGCGATCGCCGAGAGGGGCGATCACATCAGCCAGCTGTCGCACCACATCGCCGAACGCGCGCTGGCCGAGGCGGCGGACTGGCCGGACGACTTGCGCCTCTCGCTCAACGTCACGGCCGAGGACTTCGCGGTGGGCGATCTGGCCGCATCGATACGCGTGCTGGTCGCCGCTTCGGGCTTTCCGGCGGAACGGCTGACGCTGGAGATCACCGAGCAGACGCTCATCGCCGACTTCGAGGCCTGTGCCGAAACGCTGCGCGAACTGGCCGGGATGGGCATCCGCGTCGCGCTCGACGATTTCGGCACCGGCTTCGCCAATTTCCGCACCCTGCGCGCGCTGCCGCTCGATGCGCTGAAGCTCGATCAGTCGCTGGTGCGCGATATCGCGCAGGACCCGCGCGACCGGGCGATCCTGCGTGCGATCGTGGCAATGGCCCGCGCGCTTGATCTGAAGGTCGTGGCCGAAGGCGTGGAGGACGCGGCGCAACTGGCCGTGCTGAACGAGGAAGACTGCGCTGTGTTTCAGGGCTTCCTGCGCTCTGGCCCGGTCGATGGCGCGGCGCTGGTGCGTATGCGCGCTTAACGGCAGGGCCAGCCACGATGCTTTATCGTTCACGATCCGTCGGCTGTATCGTTATCGTCCGTCCTGCCTTAATATCACGTCGCGCAAATGTTGTGCATTTCGCCGCTGGAGGCATGGATCAACGTACATGGACATGTAGTTTTGTTCAATATTTACGAAAACATATCTCTTTCATAAGAATCGAACGTTTTTCCGGTCGTGATTCCAACTCCTCTATGAATTGTTCTCATTAATAGATGTCCATTTTTGGGATTCCATCCGTACCAATCTTCCAAATTTGAAATACACTCTTCATTTGAAAAATCATAGAAAATATAGATAATGGCAATCCAATTTTTGTCTTTCAAAAAGGCTAGTATCATTTTTCCGGATTGGCCAGGATCATAGCCAATGATCATCCTATTTAATCTTATCTCCGGATTTTCGGAATATACGTCATCTATATTGCTAAAGAAATGTACGCAAGAATCCGGCTTTGACCATCGCGCATTCTCAGCATCGAAGTATAAACCAGAAAAATATCCTCCCCAATCGTGATTATGAGATCGGTAATTGAGTTGCATATTGCGGGTAAATGCTCTGCCGTTAGCAAAATTTAGGATGTCTAAAAACACGGTCCCATAGCCTGCCGTGGGATCAATTGCGTGATTCCAATGCCGCATCATATCTATCATTTGCTCACGACCCGATCCGATAGCAGCGATTTCTCCCAGATTTTCGAGATTATCAGTAGGAACATTGAAAATGAGTTGTGATTTTATGCTTGTGTCAACGACTTTTACCCGCCAAATAAGATACTGAATTTTGTCGTTGTATGGATCAGCTAATTTTCCAATGCTTTCATCTGGATCTTCCGATAAATCGAAAGTATCCGCATTGAATCGCAGGTCTTCAATAATTTTTTTTATATCAAATTCGTTGCCAGAGCAAGTGATGGCGATCGAATCTGAAATAATGAAAACTTTATTTGCCATTCGCTTTGGTGGACGGAATTCCAATCCACCTTCAAAAATATCACCGTTCGAAAGCTCGACTGTCTCGACGTGATTATCCACGGACACCATTGTATCCGCAATCAACATCGGGATTCCGTGTGGTGAAATTGCTATGCAGGCCGTCATTTCGCGGAGACTCCACAGTGTCTCGAAGTGGGGTGGCGCATTCGGCATAATAGACGAAGACAGACCCCTTAGCCACGTTTGCCGACAATTTGTCGCATCTTGGGGGTAGCGATCTTCTCGCAGCGGTTATTGGAGTTGACGGCTCGCAAGGCTTGCTCCAACTTTGTCAGCGAGCACGGCGTCGCGTTTCGACCACGGAACAAAGCCGGGGATGGGTGATCCCGCATCAGTTTTCTTGCCGGCAACAGCAAGGCGATCTGCGCCCATTGCGCCTCGGCAGTCCGCGTTCGAATGCGAATGCCATGAATCGGCGATTGGCTCGTTTGGAAATCCCGAATGTCGATCCGCTCTAGTCGCAGCGCTTTTGTGCCGTCGCGCGCCGGGCGATCGCGGACAGGCCCTTGGTCAGCTGCACCAGCCCGTTGAGCCGCGCTTCGGCGTTGCCCCATGCGCGCGAAATCACCAGCTTCATGTCCGGCCGCAGCTTGGCGGTGCCCTTCAGCCGTTCGACATAGGCGACGAGGCCCGCCGGATCGGGGAAGCTGTCGTTGTGGAACGAGACGAGCGCGCCCTTCTGGCCGACGTCGATCTTGGCGATCTGCGCCGCGATGGCCTGCCGCTTGATCTCGATCAGCTTGAGCAGGTTCTGTGTGGGGCCAGGCAGGGGGCCGAAGCGGTCGATCATTTCGGCCGCCAGTGCTTCCACTGCGTCCGCGCCTTCGGCATCGTTCATGCGGCGATAGAGCGCCATGCGCACCGCCAGATCGGGCACGTAGTCCTCGGGGATCATGATCGGCGCATCGACCGTGATCTGGGGGCTCAGCGCCTCGCGTTCGCGCGCCAGGCCTATGTCGCCCGCCTTGGCGGCGAGGATCGCGTCTTCCAGCATCGACTGGTAGAGTTCGAAGCCCACTTCCTTGATATGGCCCGATTGCTCGTCGCCCAGCAGGTTGCCTGCGCCGCGCAGGTCCAGGTCGTGGCTGGCGAGCTGGAAGCCGGCGCCGAGCGAATCGAGATCGCCCAGCACTTTCAGCCGCTTTTCCGCGACTTCGGACAGGGCCATGTCCTCGGGATAAGTGAGATAGGCATAGGCGCGCAGCTTGCCGCGCCCCACCCGGCCACGAAGCTGGTACAGCTGCGCCAGCCCGAAGCGGTCGGCGCGGTGCAGGACGATGGTGTTGGCGCTGGGGATGTCGATCCCGCTTTCGACGATGGTGGTCGAAAGCAGCACTTCGTACTTCTTCTCGTAGAACGCGCCCATCCGGTCCTCGACCTCGGTCGGGCTCATCTGGCCGTGCGCGGTGACGAAGCGGATCTCGGGCACGTTGAGCCGCAGCCATTCCTCCAGCTCGGGCATGTCGGCGATGCGCGGCACCACGATGAAGCTCTGCCCACCGCGCTGGTGCTCGCGCAGCAGCGCCTCGCGCATCACTACGTCGTCCCACGGCATGACATAGGTGCGGACGGCCAGGCGATCGACCGGTGGGGTCTGGATCGTGGACAGTTCGCGCAGGCCGGACATCGCCATCTGCAGGGTGCGCGGGATCGGCGTGGCGGTCAGCGTCAGGACATGGACGTCGGTCTTCAGCTCCTTGAGCTTTTCCTTGTGGCCCACGCCGAAGCGCTGTTCCTCGTCCACGATCACCAGGCCCAGCCGCTTGAACTGCACCTGCTTCGACAGCAGCGCGTGCGTGCCGATCACGATGTCGGTCGTGCCGTCGGCCAGCCCGGCGCGGGTCTCGCGCGCTTCCTTTTCGGGGACGAGGCGCGAAAGGCGGCCGATGTTGAGCGGGAAGCCGGAGAAGCGTTCGACGAAGTTGGCGTAATGCTGGCGCGCCAGCAGCGTTGTCGGCGCGATCACGGCGACCTGCTTGCCGGCCATCGCCGCGACGAAGGCAGCGCGCAGCGCGACTTCGGTCTTGCCGAAGCCGACGTCGCCACAGACCAGCCGGTCCATCGGCTTGCCTTCGACCAGATCGCCCAGCACGTCGTCGATGGCGCGTTCCTGGTCCTCGGTCTCGTCCCACGGGAAGCGGTCGACGAAGGGGCCGTAGCTGGCGGGATCGGTCGGAAGCACGTCCGCCTGCCGCAGGGCGCGCGCCGCGGCGGTGGCCATCAGCTGCCCGGCCATCTCCAGGATGCGCTCGCGCATCCGCGCCTTGCGCCGCTGCCACGCCTCGCCGCCCAGCTTGTCGAGCGCGACGCCGTCGCTCTCGTTGCCGTAGCGCGAAAGAACGTCGAGGTTCTCGACCGGGATGTAGAGCTTGTCACCGCCGGCGTACGTCAGCTGAACGCAATCGTGCGGGCTGTCGCCCACCTTGATCGCTTCCAGCCCTTCATAGCGGCCGATGCCGTGGTCCATGTGAACCACCAGATCGCCGGGATTGAGCGCGGAAAGTTCGGCCAGGAACGCGTCGGCGTCCTTGCGCTTTTTCTTGCGGCGCACGAGCCGGTCGCCGAGGATGTCCTGCTCGGTCAGCAGTTCCAGTTCGGCGTTGGCGAAGCCCTGCTCCAGCGGCAGCACCACGGCGACGGGTCGACCGGAGGCGGCGATGCCCAGCGCTTCCTGCCAGCTTTCCGCCAGCGCGGGCGCCGTCTTGCCGGCTTCGCCCAGCAGCGAGGCCAGACGCGCGCGCGATCCGGCGGTATAGGCGGCGATGACCGGCTTGAGCCCGCGCGTGCCCAGCGCGGCCAGGTGCTTCGCCGCCGCCTCGTAGATGTTGCCGTTCGACGCCGCGCCCGCTTGGCCAGAGCTGGCCTGCGCCCGCTCGGGCGTGAAATCGCGCGCGCTGGAAAAGCCGAAATCGACGACCTGCCCCGATTCAGGTTCGGCAAAGATCGACGTGCGGTGGACCGGCCAGCCGGCCAGCGCCCGGTCGAACTCGTCGCGCGAGAGGTACAGCGCATCCTCGGCCAGCGGGCGATAGGTGCCCGGACTGCGCTGCGCGCTGTCGATCCGCGCCTGGTGGTAGTCGGCGATGTCGGCCAACCGCGTTTCCGCCGCCTTGGCCGCCGCGCCGTCGATCAGCACGAGGTCGTCGTCGGTCAGATGGTCGAACAGCGTGACCAGCCGGTCCTCGAACAGCGGCAGCCAGTGCTCCATCCCGGCCAGCCGACGGCCATCGCTGACAGCCTGATAGAGCGGATCGCCGGTTGCGTTGGCGCCGAACAGTTCGCGATAGCGCCCGCGAAAACGCTTGATGCTGTCCTCGTCGAGCAGCGCCTCGCTGGCGGGCAGCAGCAGATGCGTTTCCACCGGCTGCACGCTGCGCTGCGTGTTCGGATCGAACAGCCGCAGCGTTTCCAGCTCGTCGCCGAAGAAGTCGAGCCGCAACCCGTGGTCGAGCCCGCTGGGGAAAATGTCGAAGATCGATCCGCGCACGGCATATTCGCCGGCATCGACCACCGTGTCCGTCCGCGAATAGCCCTGCCGCTGGAGCAGCGCGATCAGGCTCTCGCGCCCGATCTCCACGCCCGGCGTGAGCAGGCGGGTGGATTCGCGGATGCGGAACGGCGTCAGCGCGCGTTGCAGGACGGCGTTGATCGTCGTGACGACCAGCTGCGGCCCGTTGCGCTTCTGCTGCAGCTTCTGCAGCGCCGCCAGCCGCCGCGCGCTGACCGAGAGCGCGGGGGAGGCGCGGTCGAATGGCAGGCAGTCCCACGCCGGGTATTCGACGACTTCAAGGTCGGGCGCGAAGAAGGGCGCACTTTCGGCGATCGCGCGCATCGCCGCGTCGTCCGGCGCGATGAACACCGCGCGCCCCTTCGCCGCGCGCGCCAGATCGCCCAGCACCAGCGGCTGCGCCCCGCGCGCGACGGAGGCAAGCGTCAGCGGGACGGTGGCGGAAAGGATGCGGTTCAGATCGGGCATGGTGACGCGCAGGAAAGTCTGGCGGATCAGCGCGGAATGTCGACGTAGTCGAGCTTGCGCATGGCTTCCATCATGGGGCCGGCATATTCGTCGGGAATGCTCTGCGTGCCCAGCGCCCAGGCCATGATGTCCACGTCGTCCTCGTCGATCAGGCGCTCGAACAGGGCGATTTCGGCTTCGCTCCAGCTGGCGTGGAAGCGGTCGAAGAAGCAGCCGATCATGTAATCGGCCTCGCGCGTGCCGCGATGCCAGGCGCGGAACTGCAAGCGGCGGAGGCGGGCGTCGTCAGTCATGCGCGGGCGGTTAGGCCATCGTCGCTCAGGACTCAAGCGCGGCGGGTGTTTTGGGTGCCTTATTCGGTCGTTCCGGGAAAAGAATCCCGGCGATCGGCGGCGTGTTCGCGCACGAAGGCACCCGGCGGCGTCCTTCCCCCATACCGCCGGGTGCCACACGGGTCCTTGCCCCCGTGATCTGGATGAGGGTGTGAATGCGGGCTTCAGCGGGCGCGCAGCGCTGCCAGGATGTCGGTCGGTTGCCTGCCGATCAGGTCTTTCGACAATTCGCCCGTCAGAACCTGCCGCGTTTGCGGTGAATAGTGGTGGCGCAGTTCGCCCAGCGTGCGCGGCGCGGCGATCACCACGGCATGTTCGATCTGGCGGCTGGCGACTTTCGCGTTGAGCCACGCGGCCACGGCGGCAGCGTGGGCGTCCTCGTCCAACTGGTGGCCCGAAGGATTGCCGGAACTGGAACCGTGCCGGGTGCCAGAGCCGTGATTCTGTTCCACCAGATGCGGCACGGGCAGGGCAGCGAGTTCCGGCGCGGCCTCGTTCCCGGCGTTGCGGTAAATCTCCCATGCCTTGCCATCGGCAAGCACGATCACGGCGCCATGGGGAAGCAGCATTGGTTTTCGACTCCCTTTGTTATCGGGGTCAACCAAGCGCGCGGATCGCGATCGTTTCCATGCGCTGGGTCAAAATTGGGTGCTTGTATCGCTTGCAGGCCATGGGCGTCGGAAGCCCGCCCCGTTGTGAGGAACGCTGCCAGCGGCGGTGCAAGTCTCACTCCCCTCCCGCTTGCGGGAAGGGGTAGGGGCGGGAAGCACGGCATCGGCCTTGCCGCCGCGCTGGCGCTCCGGCTTCACGCCGACTATGTCGGCAGCGATGCGCCCCGATCTGCTCAATCCGCTGTTTGCCGAGGCCGCCAGCCTGAAGGGCGTGGGGCCGGGGCTAGCCCGTCCGCTGGAGCGCCTGGCGCTGACGCGCGTGCGCGACATCGCCTATCACCTGCCCGATCGGTTCGTGCTGCGCCGTGCGGTCGCCAATCTCGACGAGGCCAGCGTGGGTGAACAGATCGTGGTGGCGCTGACGGTGCGCGAACACCGCGCCTCGTCCGGGCGGGGGCCGTTCCGCGCGATGGCGGAGGACGTGCTGGGCAATGTCGTCGCGCTCACCTATTTCGGCCGCTCGTCCTACACCGCGCGCAAGCAGTTGCCGCCCGGCGAGACGCGCTGGATCGCGGGCCGGCTCGACCAGTTCGGGCAGACGCTGCAGATCGTCCATCCGGATCATGTCAGCGAGGAAAGCGCCGGCGCGCTCGGACAACTGACCGAGCCGGTCTATCCGCTGGCCGAAGGGCTGACGCAGGGCCGGGTACAGGCGCTGGCCCACCAGGCGATCGGCCTGCTGCCCGATCTGCCCGAATGGATCGAACCGGGCCTGTTGCAGAAAATGGGTTGGCCGGCGTGGAAAGCCGCGCTGACTGAGGCGCATCGTGGAGAAAACCCCCTCGCGCGCGATCGGCTCGCCTATGACGAACTGCTCGCCAACAGTCTGGCCCTGATGCTGGTGCGCGCCAGCAACCGAGAGCGCGCGGGCACGCCGCTTCAGGGCGACGGGCATTTGCGCGCGAAGCTGCACCTGCCGTTCGAGCTGACCGGCGCACAGAAGCGCGCGATTGCCGAGATCGAAGGCGATGTGGCGCAAGGCGCGCCGATGCTACGGCTGCTGCAGGGCGATGTCGGTTCGGGCAAGACGGCGGTCGCGCTCCACGCCATGCTGATCGCGGTGGAAGCCGGCGGGCAGGCCGCGCTGCTGGCGCCCACCGAAATCCTCGCGCGCCAGCACCACGCCACGCTCACGCGCATGGCCGCCGGAACCGGCGTGGAAATCGCGCTGCTGACCGGGCGGGACAAGGGCAGGGCGCGAGAATCGATCCTGATGGGGCTGATGGACGGCTCGATCCACATCTGCGTCGGCACCCATGCGATCTTCCAGGAGACGGTCAGCTATCGCAATCTGGCGCTGGTGGTGATCGACGAACAGCACCGCTTCGGCGTTGGCCAGCGCCTGATGCTGACGCAGAAGGCACGGCGCACGCCGCATTGCCTGGCGATGACGGCCACGCCCATTCCCCGCACGCTCACGCTGGCCCAGTATGGCGAGATGGATGTCTCGCGGCTCGACGAGATGCCGCCGGGCCGGCAGGCGATCGACACCCGCGTCGTCGCGGTGGAGCGCATGGCCGAGGTAATCGACGGGATCGGCCGGCATATCGCCAAGGGCGGTCAGGCCTATTGGGTCTGCCCGATGGTGCGCGAGCAGGAGAGCGAGGATCTGGCCGCCGCCGAGGCGCGCTTCGCCCTGCTGCGCGAACGCTTCGGAGACGATGTTGTGCTCGTCCACGGCCAGTTGCGGCCCGAGGCCAAGGACGCCGCGATGGAGCGGTTCGCCGGCGGCGCGGCCAAGCTGCTGGTGGCGACCACCGTGATCGAGGTCGGCGTCGACGTGCCCAACGCCACGCTGATGGTGATCGAGCAGGCGGAACGCTTCGGCCTTGCCCAGCTGCACCAGTTGCGCGGGCGCGTGGGGCGGGGCAGCGAACGCTCCACCTGCCTTTTGCTGCGCGGCGATGCGCTGTCCGAAACGGGCCGCGAGCGGCTGGCGCTGATGCGCGAGACGCAGGATGGTTTCCGCCTCGCGGAGGAGGACCTGCGCCTGCGCGGCGGCGGCGAATTGCTGGGAACGCGCCAGTCGGGCGACACCCCGTTTCGTGTCGCCGATTTCGAACAGATCGCCCGCCTGCTGCCGCTGGCGCACGACGATGCGCGCCTGCTGATGGAACGCGACGGCGGCCTCGCTTCGCCGCGCGGCGAAGCGGCGCGCGTGCTACTCTACCTGTTCGAGCGCGACTGGGGTGTGCAATTGCTGCGCGGCGGATGAGGTGCGCAAATCGCGAAGCTGATGGAAATTCCCAAGGAGCGGGTGGCCAATCTTCCTTCCATGTGAAGGAGATGGCGCGAGTGACGGGGCTCGAACCCGCGACCTCCGGCGTGACAGGCCGGCGCTCTAACCAACTGAGCTACACCCGCGTTCCCTTGGGAGCCGCGCCTCTATGCGAGCGGGCCGAGGCTGTCAACAGGTCTCGTCGCCAGTTTTTTTCCACAGCCGGATATCGCCTTTCGGCCTCCGTCATTTCGCGCATTTAGGGCGCGTTAACCAAGCTTTAGCCGCTGCCGGCTAGCATGACCCCCGGACGAGCGCACAGGGGGTGCGCCGGGGGATAATGATGATTTTCAGGACGGGGGCTTCGATGGTCGGGGCTGTGGCGGTCGCCGCGCCGCTGGCCGCGCAGGTTGCGCAACCGGTGCGCTTTGCCAGCGACGTCTTTGTGGAGCGCTTCATTCCCGGCCCCGGCGGGCGGATGAGCCGCGTGCTGGAACGGCCCGACCGTCTCAATCCGGGCGATCGCGTGGTCTTCGTGGTCAACTGGAAAGCCGATCGTGGGCACGATTTCACCGTGACCAACCCTCTCCCGCGCACCGTCGCGTTTCAGCGCAGCGCCGACGGGCTGGAGGAAGTGTCGATCGACGGCGGCCGCACCTGGGGCACGCTCGAAGACCTGCGCGTGCGCGATGCCGATGGTTCGATGCGCCATGCCACGCCCGATGACGTGACGCACGTACGCTGGCGCGTTCCGGCGCGCCTCGCGCTCGCTGGAACGGGGCAGTTCACCTATCGCGGCGTGGTGCGCTAGGCGCGATCAGCAACGTTCGTATTTCCAGTTCCGCTTTTTGCCCGCCGCGATCCAATCCACCGCTTGCGCGATGCGACGCGCGCGGGTGGTCGCCGCCTTGGCCTCGGTAATCCATTCCAGATATTCGCGCCGATAGCCCGGCGTGAACGTTGCGAAGTGCGCCTCCGCGTCGGGTGTGGCAGCGAGCGCCGCAGCGAAGTCGTCCGGAACCGGGATGTCCGCCTTTGGCGCGGGTCTGGCGCGCGACATCTTCGTGCCGCTGGCCGTCCTTTCACGCGCGGCATGGAGCTTTTCCGTCAGCGCGGCGACCGAGGGCAAGTCCGCCAGTGTGGTGATCTTGCCGAACTGGCCCATGGCATCCCCTTGCCGCCCATCGCCGTGAATCACGAAGGCACAATGCGCCTTGAACGCGGCCATGCCGGCCACGTTTTTTCCTCCCACGGTGAAGTGCGGCATGCCCCACTTGATCGTTTCCACGCAATCGGGCAGCGCACTGTGCACCAGCGCGCGCAGATGCGCGAGGATCGGCTGCGCGAAGGGCGCGGCACGGGCGATGAAGGCGTCGATGCGCGGATCGGTCTGTACCATCCGGCCAACCTATCGCATCAACCCCGCGCTGCGAAGCTGACACCTTCATTCCGGACGCGTCAGTCCGCCAGCAGCAGCACCGGCGTTTCGATCAGCTTCTTCACCTCCTGCACGAAGCTGGCGGCATCCCAGCCGTCCACGACACGATGATCGCAGCTGATCGAGATGTTCATCAGCTTGCGCTTCTCGATGCGTTCGCCACCCATGCCATCGGGCACGAACATCGGCCGCTCGACGATCCGGTTCGGCCCGATGATCGCCACTTCCGGCCGGTTGATGACGGGAGTGGTGGCGATACCGCCCAGCGGCCCCAGCGAGGTGACCGTCAGCGTCGAGCCCGAGAGTTCGTCGGATTTCGCCGTGCCATTGCGCGCGGCTTCCGCCAGCCGGACGATCTCCCCCGCGAGCTGCCACAGGTTGCGGCTCTGCGCGTCGCGGATCACGGGGACCATCAGGCCGGTCGGGGTTTGCGTCGCCATGCCCAGATGGACCGCGCCATGGCGCGTCACCACGCCGGCTTCGTCGTCGTAACGCGCGTTGAGCATCGGGAAGCGGGGCAGAGTGCGGCAGATCGCCGCGATCAGCAGCGGCAGCATGGTCAGCTTGGGCTTGTCGCCGCGCGCGTTGTTCAATTGCGCGCGCATCGCTTCCAGCGCGGTGACGTCGCATTCCTCGACATAGGAGAAGTGCGGGATACTGCGCTTGGACGCGGCCATGTTCTCGGCGATACGGCGGCGCAGGCCGATGACCTTGACCACCTCGTCCCCGCGCGCCGCGCCCGCCGGACGATAGCCACCGGCGGCGTTGTAAGCGAGGAACTGGTCCAGGTCGGCATGGCGGATGCGCCCTTCCTCGGACGGGCGGACCTGCGCCAGATCGATCCCCAGTTCCTTGGCGCGCTGGCGCACGGCGGGGCTGGCGAGGACTTTGGGGTGCGGGGTGGGTGTGGGCGCGGGGCCTTCGACAGGCTCAGGCTGAGCGGGGGTGGTGGGCGCGGTCTTCTCCCTCTCCCCCTCCAGGGGGAGAGGGTCGGGGAGAGGGGGCGTCTGCGCTTCGGCGCCAGTAGCGGTTGCGGAGGTGGACGTTGCGCCCCCCTCTCCCAACCCTCTCCCCCCGGCGGGGTGAGAGGGCTCTTGCGCGGCGCCAACCTCCGCGTCGTCCTCGCCCTCGGTCTCGATCACCACCAGCGGCGAGCCGATGGCAACCACGTCGCCCACGTCGCCCGCGACCTCGATCACCACGCCGGAGACAGGGCTTTCCATCTCGACCGTGGCCTTGTCAGTCATCATGTCGGCCACGCGGCCGTCTTCCTCGATCCGGTCGCCGATCTTGACGTGCCAGGCGACGATTTCGGCTTCGGCGATGCCTTCTCCGATGTCGGGAAGGCGGAAAATGAACTTGCCCATCGTGCTTACGCTTTCAGAAGACGATCGACCGCCTCGCCAATGCGGACGGGACCGGGGAAATAGGCCCATTCAAGGCTGTGCGGATACGGCGTGTCGAAACCCGTCACGCGCTCGATCGGCGCCTCGAGATGATAGAAGCAGCGCTCCTGTACCAGCGCGGAGAGTTCGGCGCCGAAACCGGAGGTGCGCGTCGCTTCGTGGACGATCAGGCACTTGCCCGTCTTGCGCACCGATTGCTCGATCGTCTCGATGTCGAGCGGAACCAGCGTGCGCAGGTCGATGATCTCTGCATCGACGCCCTTTTCGCGCAGCACCGCCTCGGCGACGTGGACCATCGTGCCATAGGCCAGCACCGTCACCGCCTCGCCAGGGCGCACGATGCGCGCCTTGCCGAGCGGGATCGCATAATAGCCTTCGGGCACCGCGCTGTCGGGATGGCGGCTCCATGGTTCCACCGGCTTGTCGTAATAGCCGTTGAAGGGGCCGTTGTAGATGCGCTTGGGCTCGAAGAAGATCACCGGGTCGTTGTCCTCGATCGCGGCGATCAGCAGGCCCTTGGCATCGTGCGGCGTGCTGGGCACCACGGTCTTGATCCCGGCGACGTGGGTGAACAATGCCTCCGGGCTCTGGCTATGGGTCTGCCCGCCGAAGATGCCGCCACCGAAGGGCGAGCGCACCGTCAGCGGCGCGATGAAGCCGCCGGCGGAGCGGTAGCGCAGCCGCGCCGCTTCCGAAACGAGCTGGTCCAGCCCTGGATAGATATAGTCGGCGAACTGAATTTCCGGCACCGGGCGCAGGCCATAGGCGCCCATGCCCACGGCCACGCCAATGATCCCGCATTCGCTGATCGGCGTATCGAACACGCGCGTCTTGCCGTACTTCTTCTGCAGGCCCGCCGTCGCGCGGAACACGCCGCCGAAATAGCCGACGTCCTCGCCCATCACGACAACGTCGGGATCGCGTTCCATCATCAGGTCGAGCGCGTCATTGATCGCCTCGATCATGTTGAGCCGCCGCGTCGGCGCTTCGGCCAGCGACACGGGTGCTTCCTCGGTCATCGGTTCGCTCACCGGCCGCTCTCCCGCCAGCTTTCGTCGGACCATTCCGGCCACTTGATCCGCCGTTCGCGGATCGCCTGCTCGCTCTGTTCCCGAAGGTGCCAGGGCAGTTCCTCGAACACGTCCTCGAACATCGTATGGAACGGGTGGTGCAAGCCGTGGCCCAGCACGCCGTTCTTTTCCGCCTCGCGCGTGGCGGCCTTGACCAGATCGACCAGTTCGCGGTCCATGGCCGCGTGCTGTTCCTCCGACCATTCGCCCAGCGCGATCAGGTGGCGCAGCAGCCGCGTGACCGGATCGCCCAGCGGCCATTCCTCGCGCTCCTGCGCGGAGCGGTACTGGGTGGGATCGTCCGACGTGGAATGCCCTTCGGCGCGATAGGTGAAATGCTCGATCAGCGTCGGACCGGCGTTGGCGCGGGCGCGGTTCGCGGCCCATTGCGTCGCGGCATAGACCGCCAGCGGATCGTTGCCATCCACGCGCAATCCGGCGATGCCATAGCCAATCGCGCGCGCGGCAAAGGTGGTCCGTTCCGCCCCGGCAAAGCCCGAGAAGCTGGAAATGGCCCACTGGTTGTTGACGACGTTGAAGATGACCGGCGCGTTATAGACGGCGGCAAAGGTCATCGCGGAGTGGAAATCGCCTTCCGCCGTCGATCCTTCGCCGATCCAGGTGGCCGCGATGCGGGTATCGCCCTTGATCGCGCTGGCCATGGCCCAGCCCACCGCCTGCGGGTATTGCGTGGCGAGGTTGCCGGAGATCGTGAAGAACGCATGCTCCGGCGCCGAATACATGATCGGGAGCTGGCGCCCCTTCAGCTTGTCCGCGCGGTTCGAATATATCTGGTTGATCATCTCCACCAGCGGATAACCGCGCGTAATCAGGATGCCCTGTTGGCGATAGCTGGGGAACACAATGTCATCGTGCGCCAGCGCCATCGCCGGGGCGATCGAGGTAGCCTCTTCGCCCGTGCACTTCATGTAGAAGCTGGTCTTGCCCTGCCGCTGGCCGCGATACATGCGATCGTCGAACGCGCGCGTCAGCGCCATCATGCGCAGCATCCGCCGCAGCGTTTCGGCATCCAGCTTCGGGTTCCACGGCCCCACCGCGCGGTTCTCGTCATCGAGCACGCGCACGAGATCGAGGCACAGCGGATGCGTTTCGGACGCGGCGCAGCTTTCGTCGGGCCGGGGCTGCGCACCCGCCGGTGGAACCTTGATGTGGCTATAATCGACCGTGTCACCCGGCCGGAATTTCGGTTCGGGTACGTGTAGCGACAAGGGCGGCAGGTTGCCGTGCCCTTGGGTTCCCGTCGCCCCGGGGGCGCCCGCGTCGGTCATGCTCGCAGATCCAGCATCGATGTCTCTCCCGCACGCTTGAACGCGCGACTCGCGGTCGCGATCAGCTCGGTGCAAAATTACTCAACGATGTTATTTTATTTCAAAGCTGCGCACAAGAGAAACAAGTGCGACTTCATGTCACCTCATACCGCGACCGGTGCCGCGATGTGCGCGGCGGGCTGGTAATCGCGCACCACGAAGTCCTCGATGCGGTAGTCGAATATCGAATCCGGCCGGCGCGCGATGTCCAGCCGCGGATCGCCTGCGGGCGTCCGGGCGATCTGCGCTTCCACCAGATCGGCATGGTTGAGATAGAGGTGCACGTCGCCGCCCATCCACACCAGTTCACCCGGCTCCAGATCGCACTGCTGCGCCAGCATGCGCAGGAACAGCGCCGCGCCCCACAGGTTGAACGGCAGCCCCAGCGCCACGTCGCAACTGCGCTGGTAGAGCAGGCCCGACAGGCGGTCGCCCGAAACGTGGAACTGGTAGGTCTTGTGGCACGGCGGCAGCGCCATGGCGTCAAGCTCGGCCACGTTCCAGCCTTCGACGATATGGCGGCGGCTGCCGGGATTGGTGCGCAGGCTGCGCACGACATCGGCCACCTGGTTCACGCCATGTTCGCGCCGCCAGAACGCGCCCTGGCCGTCCGGTTCGTAAACCGGCCAGTCGACCCATTGCTTGCCATAGACCGGGCCGAGATCGCCCCACTGCGCGGCAAAGGCTTCGTCAGCCACGATCCGCGCGGAAAAGTCGGCGCGGCTGATCGGATCACCGGTTTCGCGGCGGTAGCGGTCGAGCGGCCAGTCGGTCCAGATTTCCACGCCCTGCGCGCAGAGCGCGCGGATGTTGGTGTCGCCGGTCAGGAACCACAGGAATTCGCGCGTGGCGGTCTTCCAGAACACGCGCTTGGTGGTGAGCAATGGCATGCGCCCGTCCGACAGGTCGAACCGCAGTTCCGCGCCGAACACCGATCGCGTGCCGATGCCGGTGCGATCCACGCGCTCGTCGCCCTGTTCCCAGATGCGGCGCATCAGGTCGAGATATTGCCATTCGTAGTGCGGCGCTTCGCGCGAAGGCGAGGAATCGGGTCGGAGCACGGAAGCCATGGATCGAACCTAGGCGTCGATCGCCGCAGGCGCAAAGGGAGGCTGAATTTTAGCCGGTGGGAATGTGGAAAAACTTTTCGATTGCCCGCTTGCCACCCGTGGAACCGCCGCCTATAGGGCGCGCCTGCCTCGCAGCCGGGTGACCGGCGGCGGATCGGTCGGGGAGTAGCTCAGCCTGGTAGAGCACTGTCTTCGGGAGGCAGGGGCCGGAGGTTCGAATCCTCTCTCCCCGACCATTTCACTTCATTTTTAGAGCGTGAAGCCGCTTTCGCGGCGGCGCGGGGCCTCAGCCCCAGCGGCCGGTTTCCATCCAGATCAGATAGCGCCGCAGCGGCAGCAGCCAGATCGTGCCCAGCACGATGTAGATCGGTGTCTGCACCAGCACCGGCAGCCTGCCGATCGGCGTCGAAAGACCGGCTACGATCACGGCATAGACCAGCAGCGCGATGAATAGCGCCAGAATCCCCACAGGCTTGCGCCACGTCGGTTTTGTCTCGCCCGGCTTCATCGATGCTCCTCCCACGGGCCATAGAGCCGTGTCGGCGTGACCACGGCATGCAGCGAGCGGTCGTGCGGTTCGCGCGGCAGGTCGTCGGCCAGCTGGCAATCCCAGGCGAGGCCAATGGCCTTCGTTTGCGGGTGCGCTTCTAGCCAGCGATCATAGTGCCCGCCGCCCTGGCCAAGCCGGCCGCCATCGGCGGTGAAGCCCACCAGCGGCACGAACAGGACATCAGGCACCACGTCCTCGGCCTCGTCGGTGGGCTGGTGCGTGCCGTAAGGCCCCGGCTCCAGCAAATCATCGAGATGCGGGCTCGCCCAGGTGCGGAAGCGCATTGGCGCTGCGCGCGTAGCGAAGTGGGGCAGGGCGATAGTGTGGCCGGCATCGTGGAAGAACCGGGCGTAGCCACCTGCCGGCGCCTCTTCCGCGTTGGCCATGTAAAGGCCCACGGCCTGCCCCGGTTGGACCAGATCGGCCACGGGGCGTGGCGGGCGCATCAGCATCAGCGCGCGCACGCGCGGGTCCAGCGCGGCGACATGCGCGCGCCGCGCGGTGCGCAGTTCCTTGCGCAAGGCCGTCTTGGCCATGGCGGTTTCAGCGGGGGAAGGCGGTTGAGTCATGGACGGGATGGGGGTGACGGGTCCACCATGGGTCGGTTTCCGGGAAAATCCTCTGACGCCTCAACGTCAGGTGGGGACCATGTACCACTGGCCAGGGCCAGGGCAGGGACAGCCCCCGTGGATTGCTTATAGCCTCAGGGATGTTTCATGCGGCTCGTGCCGGGCAGATCCCGTCGCCCCTGATGTAGGGCGTCCGTGCTCCGGGCTCAAGATGGCTGTTCGATCTGCTGCGCCAGTTTTTCCACGCGCTCGGCCAGCGCCTGCACCCGCGCGACCACGCTGGCGGGCGCTTCTGCGGAAGGGACCTCCCCGGCAGGAGGAGGCGCCTTGCGGTGCTCCTCGTGCAGTTCGTCGGCCAGGAACAGCGCGGCATAGAGCATCATGCGCGATTCGCTCTGCCCGGCGGCCGCACCCAGCTTGCGCACGCGCTCGTCGATCATCCGCCCCAGCATTTCGAGATGCGCTTCCTCGCCCTCGGCGCAGGCGACGGTGAACGGGCGGCCCCCGATCTGGAGCGATACGTTGCTCATTTGGGAATCCCCGCCAGCAGCAGATCGAGCTGTTGCAGCTCTTCCGCCACCTTGTCCTTCAGCTTGCGATGCCGGGTTTTCAAGGCCTTCAGTTCGACGGTGACCTCCGCTTCGGCGGAGGCGGCCGTGCGCAGCGCGGCGACTCCCGCTTCCAGCCGGGCCAGGGCTTGCTCGATCTGGTCGAGCGCTGCGTTCAATGCTTCGGTCGCCATGAACAAGCGCTAGCATAAACGGTTGGCGTCGCAATATATCGCGGGAATTGTTCCCCAACTGTATCATCGTGCGACCGGTCGCGCTTGACCTGCAACGGTCCCGTGACCAAAGAGGCCCCGCTCCGAATCATCAGGAATTCGCGCGGTGGCGCGACAGGGAAGGGCTTTTTTCAAGCGATGACACGCGATCCCTCCGCGCTGGCTCCCATGGCCAACGCGATCCGTGCGCTTGCCATGGACGCGGTTCAGGCAGCCAACTCGGGTCACCCCGGCATGCCCATGGGCATGGCCGATGTCGCCACGGTGCTGTGGACGCAGTTCCTCAAGCACGATCCTTCCCAGCCGAAATGGTCCGATCGCGATCGCTTCGTGCTGTCGGCCGGCCACGGCTCGATGCTCATCTACGCGCTGCTGCACCTGACCGGGTACGAAGCGCCGACGATGGACGACATCCGCAACTTCCGCCAGATGACCAGCCCTTGCGCCGGGCACCCGGAAAACTTCCTGCTCGAAGGCGTGGAATGCACTACCGGCCCGCTGGGGCAGGGCCTGGCGATGGCCGTGGGCATGGCGATGGCGGAACGCCACCTCAATGCCACGTTCGGCGACGATCTGGTCGATCACCGCACCTGGGTGGTTGCGGGCGACGGCTGCCTGATGGAAGGCATCAACCACGAGGCGATCGGCCTTGCCGCCACGCTGAAGCTGGGCCGTCTCAACGTGCTGTGGGACGATAACAAGATCACCATCGACGGCGATACCTCACTGTCGACGAGCGAGGACATCCTTGCACGCTATGCCGCGACGGGATGGCACGTCGGCTCGTGCGATGGCCACGATTTCGCCGACATTGCCCGCGCGCTGGCCGAAGCGGCCGCCGATCCGCGTCCGTCGCTGGTCGCCTGCCGCACGATCATCGGCAAGGGCGCGCCCAACAAGCAGGGCAGCCACAGCGTGCATGGCGCGGCGCTGGGCGCCGACGAAATCGCCGCCGCGCGCGAATACCTCGGCTGGACGGCCGCTCCGTTCGAAATCCCGGCGGACATCCTCGCTAACTGGCGCGCTGCCGGTGCGGCGGGCAAGACTGCCCGCGCGGAATGGGAAGCGCGCGCCGCCGGCCATCCGCAGGCCGCCGAACTCGCCCGCCGCATGGCCGGCGAACTGCCCGCCGAGACCGGCTTCGACGCCTACATCCAGTCGCTGATCGCCAACCCGCCCAAGGTTGCGACCCGCAAGTCCAGCGAAATGGCGCTGGAAGCGCTGACCGCCGCGATCCCTGAAATGGTTGGCGGTTCGGCCGACCTCACCGGCTCGAACAACACCAAGACCAAGTCGACCCCGCCGTTCAACGCCGACAACTACGACGGCCGCTATGTCTATTACGGCATTCGCGAGTTCGGCATGGCCACCGCGATGAACGGCATGGCGCTGCACGGCGGCGTGATCCCCTATGGCGGCACGTTCCTGGTGTTCTCGGACTACTGCCGCAACGCGGTGCGCCTCTCGGCGCTCCAGCATCAGCGCGTGGTCTATGTGTTCACGCACGATTCGATCGGCCTTGGCGAGGACGGCCCGACCCACCAGCCGGTCGAGCACGTCATGTCGCTGCGCATGATCCCGAACCTGCTGGTGTTCCGCCCGGCCGACGCCATCGAGACGGCGGAAGCCTGGGCGATCGCGCTGGCCAGCAAGGATCGCCCCACCGTTCTCGCGCTGACACGCCAGAATCTGCCGCCGGTGCGGTTCGATGCCGAAATGAAGAGCGCGAAGGGGGCCTATCGCCTCGTCGCCGCCGAAGCCGCGCGCAAGGTCGTGCTGCTGGCCACCGGTTCGGAAGTCGCGCTTGCCAAGGACGTGGCCGCTGCGCTCGAAGCGCAGGGCATCGGCGCCGATGTCGTTTCGGTCCCGTGCTGGGAACTGTTCGACGAACAGGACGCGGCCTACCGCGCTGATCTGCTACCGGCCGATGCGCTCAAGGTCTCGATCGAGGCCGGCGTCACGCTGGGATGGCAGAAGTATGTCGGCGATGGCCTGACCATCGGCATGGACACGTTCGGCGCTTCCGCGCCGGCGGAAGTGCTGTTCGATCACTTCGGCTTTGCCGTGGACAAGATCGTTCCCAAGATTCTTTCTCGAATTTCGTAATTTATCAGGAGAAGTTGACATGGCGATCAAGGTTGCGATCAACGGTTTCGGACGTATCGGGCGCAATGTCGCGCGCGCCATCCTCGAACGGCCTGACTGCGGCCTCGAACTCGTGTCGATCAACGACCTGGCCGATGCCAAGGCCAACGCGCTGCTGTTCAAGCGCGACAGCGTCCACGGCGCGTTCGCGGGCGATGTCTCCGTCGACGGCAGCGATCTGATCGTCAACGGCAAGCGCATCCAGGTGACGGCCGAGAAAGACCCGGCCAACCTGCCGCACGCCGCCAACGGCATCGATATCGCGCTCGAATGCACCGGCTTCTTCACCGATCGCGCCGGCGGCCAGAAGCATCTCGACGCGGGCGCCAAGCGCGTGCTGATCTCGGCTCCGGCCAAGGGTGTAGACCTCACCGTCGTGTTTGGCGTGAACCACGACAAGCTGACCGCCGATCACAAGATCGTCTCGAACGCCTCGTGCACCACCAACTGCCTCGCGCCGATGGCCAAAGTGCTGCATGAATCGATCGGCATTGAGCGTGGCCTGATGACGACGATCCATTCGTATACCAACGACCAGAAGATCCTCGACCAGATCCACAAGGACCCGCGCCGCGCCCGCGCCGCCGCGATGAACATGATCCCCACCAGCACCGGCGCCGCCGTGGCCGTGGGCGAGGTTCTGCCCGATCTCAAGGGCAAGCTCGACGGTTCGTCGATCCGCGTGCCGACCCCGAACGTGTCGGTCGTGGACCTGACCTTCACGCCAAAGCGCGATACCACGGTCGAGGAAGTGAACGGCCTGCTCAAGGCCGCCGCCGAAGGCGCGCTGAAGGGCGTGCTGGGCTTCACCGACGAACCGCTTGTGTCGATCGACTTCAACCACGATCCGCACTCGTCGACGATCGACAGCCTCGAAACCGCGGTGCTCGAAGGGAAGCTGGTGCGCGTGCTTTCGTGGTACGACAACGAATGGGGCTTCTCGAACCGGATGCTCGATACCGCGGGCGTGATGGGCGGCCTGCTCTAACCGAGCACTGTTTCCACCCCCGTTCGTGTCGAACGAAGTCGAGAAGCAATGCGCTGTTCTCGACTCCGTTCGAACCGAACGAGGAGGGTGCTTGGGGCGACGACGCGAGGACTGAAGAATGACCGTGTTCAAGACGCTGGACGATATCGGTGACGTTTCCGGCAAGGCCGTGCTGGTCCGCGAGGACCTGAACGTGCCCATGGCCGACGGCGCGGTGACCGACGATACCCGTCTGCGGGCGGCGGTGCCGACGCTGACCGAACTGTCCGACAAGGGCGCCGTGGTGCTGGTTCTCGCCCACTTCGGCCGGCCCAAGGGCCAGCCTTCGGCAGAGTTCTCGCTGAAGCAGGTGGTCGCGCCGCTCGCGCACGTGCTGGGCCGCCCGGTCAAGTACGTGGACTGGGAAGGCGACAAGGCCGCCGTCGCGGCGCTGCAACCCGGTGACATTGCCGTGCTGGAGAACACCCGCTTCTTCGGTGGCGAGGAAAAGAACGATCCCGCCGTGGTCGAACGCTTCGCCAGCCTTGGCGATCTCTACGTCAACGATGCGTTTTCCGCCGCGCACCGCGCCCATGCCTCCACCGAAGGGTTGGCGCATGTTCTCCCGGCCTTTGCCGGCCGCGCGATGCAGGCCGAACTGGAGGCGCTGGAAAAGGCGTTGGGCAACCCGCAGTCCCCGGTTGCGGCCGTGGTCGGCGGGGCCAAGGTTTCGACCAAGCTCGATGTGCTCAAGCACCTGGTCGGCAAGGTCGATCACCTCATCATCGGCGGTGGCATGGCCAACACCTTCCTGGCCGCGCGCGGTGTGGATGTGGGCAAATCGCTGTGCGAACATGACCTGACCGGCACCGCCGAGGAAATCCTCGACAATGCCGACAAGGCCAATTGCACCGTCCACCTGCCCTATGACGTGGTGGTGTCGAAGGAATTCGCCGCCAATCCGCCCAGCCTGCGCACCTGCAACGTGCATGAGGTCGCGGCGGACGAGATGATCCTTGATGTCGGCCCGGCCGCGGTCGAGGCGCTGGCCGACGTGCTCAAGACCTGCCGCACACTGGTCTGGAACGGTCCGCTGGGCGCGTTCGAGACCGAACCGTTCGACGCAGCCACGGTTGCGCTGGCGAAGACCGCCGCCGCGCTGACCCGCGAAGGATCGCTGATCTCGGTAGCGGGCGGGGGCGATACCGTCGCCGCGCTGAACCACGCCGGCGTCGGTGGCGATTTCAGCTATGTGTCGACCGCTGGCGGCGCTTTCCTCGAATGGATGGAAGGCAAGGAACTGCCGGGCGTCGCCGCGCTGAGCCGGTAACCTTTTTCCAAGGCGTCCGTTGCAAGACGGGCGCCTTTTCAATCGCAGTTTGTGCATAGGTATGCGCTGTTGGAAATCCGGGGATTTCCGTGGAGCGCCACAGGACAGGATGGGATCATGAACGTCACTGAAATGACCGCCAAGATGGCTTCCGGCAAGGGCTTCATCGCCGCGCTCGACCAGAGCGGCGGCTCGACGCCCAAGGCGCTCAAGGGCTATGGCATCGAGGAAGGCGCGTGGAGCACGGACGAGGAAATGTTCGGCCTGATCCACCAGATGCGCACCCGGATCATCACCTCGGCCGCGTTCACGGGCGAAAAGGTGATCGGCGCGATCCTGTTCGAACGCACCATGGACGGCGAAGCCGGCGGCAAGCCCGTTCCCGCCGCGTTGATCGAACGCGGCGTGGTGCCCTTTATCAAGATCGACAAGGGGCTTGAGGACGAGAAGGACGGCGTCCAGCTGATGAAGCCGATGCCCGAACTTGACGCGCTGCTCGAACGCAGCAAGGCGCTCGGCGTCTATGGCACCAAGGAGCGTTCGGTGATCAACTCGGCCAACCCGGTCGGGATCGCCGCCGTGGTGAAGCAGCAGTTCGAAGTCGGCAAGCAGGTGCTCGCACATGGCATGATGCCGATCATCGAACCCGAAGTGAACATCAAGAGCGAGACGCGCGCCGAGTGCGACACGATCCTGCTCGCGGAAATCCTCAAGAACCTGGACGAACTGCCCGAAGGCACCCAGGTCATGCTCAAGCTGTCCCTGCCCATCGTGCCCGGCACGTTCGATCCGCTCGTCTCCCATCCCAAGGTGCTGCGCGTGGTCGCGCTGTCGGGCGGCTACAAGCGCCCCGAAGCCTGCGTCGAACTGGCGAAGAATGCCGGCATCATCGCCAGCTTCAGCCGTGCGTTGCTCGAAGACCTGCGTCACCAGATGACCGACGCGGAATTCGATGCCTCGCTGGCCGGCGCCATTGACGAAATCTTTACGGGTTCGACCGTCAAGTCCGCCTGACGATCTATCGATTGCAGAGGATGGGAAAGGCCGCCCCTCGCCCCGCAAAGCGGGGGAGGGGCGTCTTGCATTTGGGGGCCGGCTTGCGGGCTTCCGTCGCAACGGATAAGGCGCGCCGATGACGCACCCCGCCAGCGAACTGTACCTGATTTCCCCGCTCGATGTGTCGGGCGCGTTTCCCGACCGGCTTGTCCGCGCGCTCGACGCCGGGCCGGTCGCGGCGTTCCAGTTCCGTGTCAAGGACGTGGACGATCACGCCGCCGCTCGTCTTGCCGAACCTCTCCAGCGCATCTGCGCCGACCGCGACGTGGCGTTCATCGTCAACGATTCGGTCAGCCTGGCCAAGCGCCTCGGTGCCGATGGGGTCCATCTGGGCCAGAAGGACGGCGATCCGCAGGAAGCGCGCCAGCGCCTGGGGCGTGACGCGCAGATCGGCGTGACCTGCCATGCGAGCCGCCACCTCGCCATGGAAGCGGGCGAGGCCGGGGCGGACTACGTGGCGTTCGGCGCGTTCTTCCCCAGCACCACCAAGGAAACCGAGCACCGTCCGGAACCGGACCTGCTGACCTGGTGGTCCACGCTGTTCGAACTGCCCTGCGTCGCCATCGGCGGGATCACCGCGGCCAATTGCGCGCCGCTGGTCACGGCCGGCGCCGATTTCCTCGCGGTGAGTCACGCCGTGTGGGGCGGGGACGAGGCGCAGGGCGTGCGCGACCTGCTGGCGGCCATCGCAGCCGCGCCCCGGCGTGCAGAAGACGAATAAGCTGCGAACACCGCTCCGCGCTTGACCCAACGCAAGGCGCGGGCGCACGTAGCACCCCAATGACCGGAAATCCGAACAGGCGTGGGCCTTGGCGGACATGGGGTACGGTGCGTGGGGCGAAAGCGCTGGCGGGTCTGGATCGTAGTGTTGCTGCTGGCGGGCGCGCTGGCCGGCGTGCTGGCTTGGCGTACCCGGCCGCCCGAAGTGGAGGTAGCCAAGGCGCGGATCGGACCGGCCGCGGACCTCGTCTATGCTACCGGCTATGTCGAGGCGCAGCAGCCGGTATCGGTTGCCGCCCGCATCACCGCGCCGGTGGCGCAAGTGCTCGTGTCCGAAGGCGACCGGGTGCGGCGCGGCCAGCCGCTGGTTCTTCTGGTGGACGATGAACAGCGCGGCCTGCTCGATCAGGCGGCGGCGCAGCGGCGCGCGGCGGAGGAAACCGAACGTCGCACGGTGGCGCTCTATCGCCAGGGCTGGATGACCCGCGCCGCGCGCGATCAGGCCGTCGCCAGCGCCGATGCCGCGCGCGCGGGCGAGCGCACCGCCGCCGCCCGGCGCGACCAGCTTGTCGTGCGCGCCAATACCGATGGCGTGGTCACCAAGCGCGATGTCGAGCCGGGCGATCTCGCCACGCCGACGCGCGTGCTGATCCTGCTGGGTGATCCGGCGCGCATCCGCATTACCGCGACCGTGGACGAGCGCGACATCACGCGGGTCCGCGTCGGCCAGGAGGCGCTGATGTCGAGCGACGCCTGGCCCGGCCGCGTGATCCATGCGCGCGTTCATGAAGTTACCCCGAGCGGCGATCCCAACGCCCGCGCCTTCCGCGTGCGCCTGCTGCCCGAAAGCGCGGGCGACCTGCCGTTGGGCATCACGCTGGAGGTCAACGTCGTCACGCGCAGCACGCAACGCGCGGTGCTGGTGCCGGCTACCGCGCTTTCCGGCGATCGCCTGTGGGTGGTGACGGACAGACAGGTCCATGCTCGCACCATCCGGCGCGGGATCGAGGCTAACGACAAGGTCGAGATCGTGAGCGGGCTGCGCGCGGGCGAGACGGTGGTTGTCGCCCCGCCTGCCGACCTCACGGAAGGACGGAAGGTCAGGACCAAGACCCCGTGATCGGCCGCCTGTTCCTGTTGCTACACATCGCCTCGCGCCACTTGCTGATGCGGCAGCGGCAAACGCTGGTGGCGACCAGCGGCGTGGCGGTGGGCGTCGGCTTCTTCCTGGCGGTGTCGGCGCTGATGGTCGGCAGCCAGGCCGACTTCGTGCGGCAACTGATCGACGTGGCCCCGCACATCATCATTTCCGACGAATTGCGCAGCCCAGCGCCGCAACCGGGGCGGCGCGCCTTTCCCGACGGTGCCGTGGTGCTGCACGGCTACAAGGTCCGCAACGAGGTGCGCGGCATCAAGGACTGGCAGGCGGTGATGGCCAGCGCCGCCGCCATCCCCGGCGCGGTCGTCTCGCCCAGCCTTTCCGGCGCGGTCACGCTGCGGCTTGGCGGGCGCGAGGAGCCGCTGGGCGTGATCGGCATCGATCCCGCGCTGGAATCCCGCGTCAGCACCATTTCCGACAAGCTGCGCGCCGGGCATCTTGATGATCTGGAGCGCGTGCAGGGCGGGGTCATCATCGGCGAGGAACTGGCCAGCCGGCTCGGCCTGAACATGGGCGACATCGTCGGCGCGACCGCGGCATCGGGCACCACGCGCTCGCTGCGCATCGTCGGACTCGTCAAGAAGGGCAACTCGCAGCTCGGCTCGTCCAACGGCTACATGCTGCTGCGCGAGGCGCAATCGCTGCTCGGCCGCCCGTTCATCATCAACCGCATCGGCATCAAGCTGAGCGATCCCTACACCGCGCAGGATGTCGCCCGCACGCTTGAGCAACGCTATGGCTACAAGGCGGAAAGCTGGCAGGAACGCTCGTCCGATTTCCTCTCGCTGCTGGTGACGCGCAACATCATCATGTACACGGTGGTGTCCGCGATCCTGCTGGTGGCGAGCTTCGGCATCTACACCGCCGTTTCCAACAGCGTGGCCGACAAGCGGCGCGATATAGCGATCCTGCGCTCGATGGGCTTTTCGGAAGCGGACCTCCAGATCGTGTTCGTGATCGAGGGGCTGGCGCTGGCGGTGATCGGCGTGCTGCTGGGCTGGCTGCTCGGCTACGCGCTGATGAGTATTCTCGGTTCGCTGCGCTTTTCCATCGGGGGCGAGGAGCAGTCGATCCCGATCGATCGCAGTCCCCGGCAATACCTGATCGCGGCGGCGGCCTCGCTGCTGGCGGGCGGCGTGGCGGCGTGGCTGCCCGCGCGCAAATCGGCCAAGGTCGATCCCGTGGACATCCTGAGGGGGGCGATGTGAGCGCGCCCGCTCCTGAGAGGCCGGTCCTTGTCGCCGAGGGGTTGACCCGTCGGCTGCCGGTCGATCCCCCGGTGACGCTGGTGGCCGGCGCGGACCTTGCCATCCAGCCCGGCTGCTTCACCGCCATCGTCGGGCCTTCGGGCTGCGGCAAATCGTCGCTGCTGTACCTGCTGGGCCTGATCGACCGACCTACCGAGGGACGGCTGCTGTTCGAAGGGCGCGACATGACCCCGCTTTCGGGCGACGAACGCGCGCGCATCCGGCTCGAACACTTCGGCTTCGTGTTCCAGTTCCATTTCCTGCTGCCCGAATTCAACGCGCTGGAAAACGTGATCCTGCCGATCCGTCGCCTCGGGAAGCTGTCCCGCGCCGAGGCGGAAATGCGCGCGCGGACGCTGCTTGCTGACGTCGGCCTGGGCGAAAAGGTGCTGAAGTCTCCCGACAAGCTTTCCGGCGGCGAACGCCAGCGGGTGGCCATTGCGCGTGCCCTGGCCAACGATCCCGCGCTGATCCTGGGCGACGAGCCGACCGGGAATCTCGATTCCACCAATTCCGCGCGCGTGGTCGACCTGTTCCGCACGCTGGCGCACGAGCAGGGCCGCGCGGTCGTTTGCGTAACCCACGACACGGGCATCGCCGAACTGGCCGACGTGCGCGTGACGATGCTCGACGGGCGGGTGGAGGAAGTGCGTCGTCAACATGGGGGCCAGCATGAGGGCCAGCACGGCTAACGGCGCCCCGCTTTCCTAATCCACCGCGCCATGCCAGACAGGGCCTGTGAAGTCCGCGCGGGAATGGGGCGATCCTTTTCGCTGGACGGGGCAACTGCATTAACTTCGTCAGGAAAAGACGGAGTTTCCTGAACGGAGATCGAGCATGAGCGCAGACGAATCGGGCAAGGGACCGGTCCGGGAACTGACCTTGCGCGGCGTGGTGCTCGGCGCGGTGCTGACGGTCGTGTTCACGGCGGCCAACGTCTATCTGGGCCTGCGTATCGGGCTGACCTTCGCCACCTCGATCCCGGCGGCGGTGATCTCGATGGCGGTGCTGCGGCTGCTTTCAGGCGCGACGATCCAGGAAAACAACATCGTCCAGACGATCGCCAGTTCGGCAGGCACGCTTTCCGCCATTGTCTTCGTGCTGCCGGGCCTGGTCATGATCGGGTGGTGGACGGGCTTCCCCTATTGGGAATCCGTCGCGGTGATCGCGGTCGGCGGCATCCTGGGCGTGATGTATTCGGTGCCGCTGCGCCGCGCGCTGGTGACGGGATCGGACCTGCCTTATCCCGAAGGCGTGGCCGCGGCGGAAGTGCTCAAGGTCGGCGCGGGTGTTGGTGGCGCGGAAGAGAACCGCCGCGGACTGGCGGCGGTGATGCGCGGAGCGCTGCTGGCGGCGCTCTATCCACTGCTCGCCAAGCTCAAGCTGGTGGCGGAGGAAGCCTCGACCCTGATCCGCGTCGGCGCGGGCGGCACCGCGTTCGGCGGCGGTCTGTCGATGGCGCTGGTCGGTGTCGGCCATCTCGTCGGGCTGGCGGTGGGCATCGCCATGCTGGTGGGCATCGTCATCAGCTTCGGCGTGCTGCTGCCGGTGTTCACCGCAGGCGGCCCGCCCGCGGGAACCGAACTCGCCGATTTCATCTCCACCGTGTTCCGCCAGCGCATCCGCTTCGTCGGCGCGGGAACCATCGGCGTTGCCGCGATCTGGACGTTGCTGCGCGTGATCGGCCCGATCGTGCGCGGCGTGGCCGGAGCTATCGCCGCCAGCCGGGTGCGCCAGGAGGCCGGCTACGCCTCGCTGGACATCACAGAGCGCGACCTGCCGATCGGCATTGTCGGCGGCACAATCCTCCTGTCGATGGTGCCGATCGCGCTGCTGCTGGCGGATTTTGCCGCCGGTGGCCCGGTTGCCGCATCGCTGGGGATCGGGCTGACGGCCGCCGTGCTCTATGTGCTGGTGGCGGGCATCTTCATCGCTTCGGTCTGCGGTTACATGGCCGGGCTGATCGGCGCGTCGAACAGCCCGATCTCGGGCGTGGGCATCCTGGCCGCGCTGGGCATCTCGTTGATTCTGCTGGCGCTCTACGGTCGGGGCGGGGATGCGGAAGCGACCAAGGCGCTGGTCGCCTTCGCGCTGTTCGTCACCGCGATCGTGTTCGGCGTGGCCACGATTTCCAACGACAACCTGCAGGATCTCAAGACCGGCCAGCTTGTCGGGGCGACGCCATGGCGTCAGCAAGTCGCGCTCGTGCTGGGCGTGCTGTTCGGCGCGCTGGTGATCCCGCCCATCCTTGATCTGCTCAACGGCACCTTCGGGTTCCTTGGCGCGCCGGGGGCGGGCGAAAACGCGCTGGCGGCGCCGCAGGCCGCGCTGATCTCCACCATCGCGCAAGGCGTGCTGGGCGGCAGCCTCGATTGGAACCTCGTGGGTCTGGGGGCGGCGATCGGCGTGGTGGCGCTGGCGGTCGATGGCGCGCTGCGCCGCTCGGGCCGTGGCGCCTTACCGCCGCTCGCGGTCGGCATGGGCATGTACCTGCCCACGCAGACCACCGGGATGGTCGTGATCGGCGCGATCCTGGGCCATCTCTACAACCGCTGGGCCGCGCGGCAGGCCGATCCGGAACTGGCCGAACGCATGGGCGTGCTGACCGCCACCGGCCTGATCGTTGGCGATGGCCTGTTCAACATTGCCTATGCCGCGATCGTGGCTGCCACCAACGACCCCGATTCGCTGGCGATCGTTCACGCAAACCCCGTGGCCATGCCGCTGGGCATTGCGGTGTTTGGCGGGCTGGTGGGCTATGCCTACTGGCGGATGCGGCGCGATGGCGCCGCCCGCTGATCCGGGTCAGATGTCAGAGTTGCCGCTGTCGGACCCGGACGAATCATCGCCCGCGTCGACGCCTGTCGGCGTGCCGGCGTGGATGCAGCGTGGCCCGATGAACTCGCCTGCCGCATCGATCTGCCGGGCCATCGCGCGGTTGTTCAACTGATAGCGCAGGCCTTTCAGCGGGCCGCTCGTCATCGTCAGGATACGGCCGAACAGCGCGTAGGTGCCGCGCTTTCCGTCGGCCATCTGGTAGCTCGAATCCGGAATTGCGCGGAAGCTGTCGTCGGGCAGCGCGGTCGGCTGCATTTCCGCATCGCCCGGCAGTTCGCAGATCCAGCGTCCGCGCAGCAAGGTGTGGATCGGGCCGCCCGGAACGGCCTCAACCGGAGCCGTGACGACAAGCGCGCCGATCACGGCGAGCGAGGCAGGGAAAAGACGACGGATCATGACAGATCACGCGCTAGCACGCGGCTGCCGCTTGAAGCAATCGGCCACAGCGGCTAAGGCGCGCGCTTCCCTACTCACGGTAAGGCTCTTTCCATCATGAAGATCAGCGGCGTGGACATCCGTCCGGGCAATATCCTGGAATACGAAAAGGGCATCTGGAAAGTTGCCAAGACCCAGCACACCCAGCCCGGCAAGGGCGGTGCCTTCATGCAGGTCGAGATGAAGAACCTCATCGACGGCCGCAAGACCAATGTCCGCTTCCGCAGCGCCGACACGGTCGAGCGCGTCCGCCTCGATACCAAGGACTTCCAGTTCCTCTATGCCGAAGGCGATGACCTGGTGTTCATGGACGTGGAAACCTACGACCAGATCACCCTGCCCAGCGATCTTCTCGGCGATGCCGCCGCGTTCCTGCAGGACGGCATGACCGTGCTGCTCGAAATGTACGACGAACGCCCGATCTCGGTGCAGCTGCCCGAACAGGTCGAAGCCACCATCGTCGAAGCCGACGCCGTGGTGAAGGGCCAGACCGCCTCTTCGAGCTACAAGCCCGCGATCCTCGACAACGGGGTGCGCGTGATGGTGCCGCCGCACATCGAAAGCGGCACGCGCATCGTCGTGGACGTGTACGAACGCTCCTACGTCGGCAAGGCGGGCTGATCCACGATGGCCGCAATTTCCGGACTGATCCGCGTGATGGAACGTGCCGCCCGCAAGGCCGGCACGCGCCTGCGCCGTGACTTTGGCGAAGTCGAACATCTCCAGGTCAGCCGGAAGGGGCCGGCCGACTTCGTGTCCAAGGCGGATCAGGCCGCCGAACGGACGATCTGGGACGAGCTCCGCCAGGCGCGGCCGGACTGGGGCTTCCTGATGGAGGAAGGCGGCGAGATCGCGGGCGAGCCCGGCAAGCCGCGCTTCATCGTCGACCCGCTCGACGGCACCAGCAACTTCCTCCACGGCATCCCGCATTTCGCGATCTCGATCGCGGTGCAGGAACCCACGCTGGACGGCCGGGGCTGGGGCGAAGTGACCGCCGGCATCGTCTATCAGCCCGTGACCGACGAGAGCTTCTGGGCCGAGAAGACCCGTGGCGCATGGTTGCAGGATCGCCGCCTGCGCGTTTCGGCGCGCCGCCATCTGGATGAGGCGCTGATCGCCACCGGCATTCCCTTCTCGGGCCGGGGCGACATGGGCGAATGGACCCGCATCTATCACGAGCTTGGCCCGCGCGTGGCCGGCATCCGTCGCTTCGGCGCGGCTTCGCTCGACCTCGCGTGGGTGGCAGCGGGCCGTTACGACGGGTTCTGGGAAAGCAGCCTGCAACCGTGGGACAGCGCCGCCGGATGCTTGCTGGTGCGCGAAGCCGGCGGGTTCGTTTCGGACTACAAGGGCCGTTCGCTGCCGATCTGCGACGAAACCGTCCTCGCCGGCAACGATGCGCTCCACTCCAAGCTGCACAAGCTGGTCGCGGGCGCGCTCAAGGCGCGCTGAGCGGCGCGTCTAAAATTTGCACATTGGCTCTGGCTTGCCGGGGAACAGCGCCCTATAGGGCGCCTTCGTTCTCCGGCACCGCCGGGGTTTCGTCGAACGCGCGGGCGTGGCGGAATGGTAGACGCAGCGGATTCAAAATCCGCCGTTGGTGACAACATGCCGGTTCGAGTCCGGCCGCCCGTACCACACTCCTGAATGCGAGGGAGCCTCAGCGCTCCCCCCTCAGCACTCTCCCACTCAACACTCCTCGCCGACAAGGCGCCGGCCGTTGCGCTTGACCGGCGGCGCGGAGCGCGCGGGCCGCTCGCCCAGGATGCGCAGCAGCGACAGCGCGATCCGCACTTCCACGAAATCGTCGCCGCGCCCTTCGGACACCATCGCGGCCTCGGCCTCGAAGCCGCCGTCGCGCAAGTGCCGGGCGGCCGCCTGCCGCGCGGTGTCGATCGTTGCTGCGTCCGTCATGATCCGTCCTGTCTTGTCTCGCCTCCGATGTGGGGCCGGCGCCCGCGATTGCCACAAAGCATTTCTTCGGGGCCGGGAAAGGACGTTTGCACCGGACCCGCCCGGCGATAGAGTGGCACGATGACGTTCCGCTCCCTGCTGGCGCTCGGCGCCGCCGCCCTTTGCATCCCCGCCACCGCTCAAGCCGCCGCACCCGATCTGCGCGCGGAAATCGCCGCCGACCTGCCGGGGCTGCTGCAGACCTACCGCAACCTGCACGCGCACCCCGAACTCAGCTTCCAGGAAGTGAAGTCCGCCGCACAAATGGCCGCCGCCGCGCGCAAGGCGGGATTCGAGGTGACGGAGAAAGTGGGCCGGACCGGCGTCGTGGCGGTGCTGCGCAACGGTGCTGGGCCGACGGTGCTGATCCGCGCCGACATGGATGGTTTGCCGGTGGTCGAACAGACCGGGCTGCCCTTCGCCTCGAAGGATCGCGGCACGTCCACCGCTGGCGTCGAAAGCGGGATCATGCACGCCTGCGGGCACGACACGCACATGACCGCGTGGATGGAAGTCGCCAAGCTGATGGCCGCGCACCGGGATGCATGGTCGGGCACGCTGGTGATGATCGGCCAGCCGGCGGAGGAAGTGGGCCTCGGCGCGCGCGCGATGCTGGCGGACGGGCTGTTCACCCGCTTTCCCAAGCCCGATTTCGCGCTGGCGTTCCACGACACCGGCGATCTCCCCTCGGGCGTGATCGGTGTGACGCCGGGCTACGCGCTCGCTAACGTCGATAGCGTGGACATCACCGTGAAGGGCCTTGGCGGGCACGGGGCCTATCCGCAGACGACGAAAGACCCGATCGTGCTGGCCAGCGCCATCGTCATGCGCCTGCAAACGCTGATCAGCCGCGAGAACAGCCCGTTCGAGCCGGGTGTCGTCACCGTCGGCAGTTTCCATGCGGGTGCCAAGCACAACATCATCCCCGACGAGGCCAGGCTGCAACTCACCGTGCGCAGCTACAGCGACGACCAGCGCAAGCTGTTGCTCGACGGCATTCGTCGTATCGCGGCGGGCGAGGCGATGGCGTCAGGCGTGCCGCAGGACCGGATGCCGGTGGTCTCGGTGCTCGATCCCTATACCCGCGCCACGTTCAATCCGCCCGCGTTCAGCCAGCGCGTGCTGGCCGACATGAAGCGGCAGTTTGGCGATACGGGCGCGGTGCAGACGCCGCCGGTGATGGCGGGCGAGGATTTCGGCGAGTTCTGGCGCGCCGATCCTGACCGCATGGGCGCGACGATTTTCTGGGTCGGCGGCCGCCCGGCCAGCGAACTGGACGCGGCAAAGCGCGAGGGACGGGCGCTGCCATCGCTCCACAGCCCGTTCTGGGCGCCGGAGGCGGACAAGGTCATCGCCGCTGGCGCGGAAGCGCTGGTCAGCGAGGCGATGCGGCTGATGCCCAAGGGATGACGGTGAGGAGCGTTACGGCGATCACGCGGCTTGCGTTCCTGATACGTTCCCGTTAAGCGCCGGCCATGGCCAAACCCAAGCGCCGCTATGTCTGCCAGTCCTGCGGCAGCGTTTCTCCCCGCTGGCAGGGGCAGTGCGCCGATTGCGGCGAATGGAACACGCTGGTGGAGGAAGCGCCGGAGACGGTGTTTTCGGCCCGGCATGATCTGTCGAGCGGCGGGCGGCTCGTTTCGTTCGTCTCGCTCGATCAGCCGGTCAAGTTGCCGGAACGGCGCAAGACCGGGCTTGCCGAATTCGACCGCGCGCTGGGCGGCGGGCTGGTGCCGGGCTCGGCGATACTGATGGGCGGCGATCCAGGAATCGGCAAGTCCACGCTGCTGTTGCAAGCGGCGGCCTCCATCGCGCTGTCAGGTGCGGAAGCAGTCTATATCAGCGGCGAGGAAGCGTCCGACCAGGTGCGCCTGCGTGCCGACCGGCTCGGCCTGGGCAACGCGCCAATCCGGCTCGCGTCCAACACCTCGGTGCGCGACATCCTGACGACGCTGGGCGGGATGACGCCGCCCGCGTTGCTGGTGATCGATTCGATCCAGACGATGCATTCGGACCAGATCGAAGGCGCGCCGGGCACGGTCAGCCAGGTGCGCGGCTGCGCGTTCGAACTGATTCGCTATGCCAAGGAAAACGGCGTCGCGCTGGTGCTGGTGGGCCATGTCACCAAGGACGGCTCGATCGCCGGCCCGCGCGTGCTGGAACACATGGTCGACGTGGTGATGAGCTTCGAGGGCGAACGCAGCCACCAGTACCGCATCTTGCGCGCGCTGAAGAACCGCTTCGGCGCGGTGGACGAGATCGGCGTTTTCGCGATGGCGGGGGCAGGGCTGGAGGAGATCGGCAACCCCTCCATGCTGTTCCTTTCGGGCCGCGACGAACCGGTGCCGGGCAGTTCGGTGTTCCCCGCGCTGGAAGGGACGCGGCCGGTGCTGGTAGAGATCCAGGCGCTCACCGTGCGCCTCGCCAGCGGGGCCACGCCGCGCCGCGCGGTGGTTGGCTGGGACAGCGGACGGTTGGCCATGTTGCTGGCCGTGCTGGAAGCGCGCTGCGGGCTGAACTTCTCCGCCGCCGAAGTCTATCTCAACGTGGCGGGCGGCTATCGCCTGACCGATCCCGCCGCCGATCTCGCGGTGGCGGCCGCGCTGGTTTCGGCGCTGGCCGACCGGCCGCTGCCGGCGCAGGCGGCGTGGTTCGGCGAAATATCGCTGGCGGGCGAGGTCCGGCCCGTGGCGCACAGTTCCATCCGGCTCAAAGAAGCCGCGAAACTGGGCTTTTCCCGCGCCTATGGCCCCGATGGGAGCACCGAGAAGGTTGCCGGCCTCAGCTATGCGCCATTGCGATTGCTGCCAAATCTCGTTGACCGGATTGTGGGCGGGGCCTAATTTCGGCGGGCAATGACCGGCTTCGACTATGTTGTATTCCTGATCGTCGCGGTCGGCGCGATCGGTGGATTCTTTCGCGGTTTCGTGGAGGAAATCCTCGCCGTGGCGGCATGGTGTATTTCGCTGTTCGCGGTGCACTACCTTCACGAACCGCTGACGCAACTGCTGACCCCTTATCTGGAAAACGAGACTGGCGGCGGCGTGCTGGCCTTCGTGCTGCTGCTGATCGTGCCCTATGGGATCACCCGCTTCATCGCGCGAAGAGTGGGAAGCGCCAGCCGGAACTCCGTGCTGGGGCCGATCGACCGGCTGCTCGGCTTCGGCTTCGGCGCGGTGAAGGGTTTTATCATCGTTGTCCTGGGCTTTTCGATTCTGGTCTTCGGCTATGACGTGGTGTGGGGCGTCAGCGGCCGGCCGATGTGGATTTCGCAGGCGCGCACCTATCCGTTCCTCAATGCGGCCAGCGAGGAACTCATGACGATGATCGCCGATCGTCGCGCCGCGGCCGAAGCGGACGCCAAGGCCGAGGAAGCCGCGAAGGCGAAGAAGGACAAGGCGGCCGCGCACAAGAAAGCGGCCAAGAAGCCGGCTTCACGCCATCGCGCCGACACGTCCGCCGACAAGGAAGACTGAACCATGGCGAGTTCCGCGCGTGCGCTCTACACGCCGGCCATGCTGGCGGCGGCGGCGGGGCTGGCCAACTGGCCGTGGGACGAAGCCTTGCCCTTGCGCGGCGAGGCCCGCTCGCGCAGTTGCGGCAGCACGATCGGGCTGGCGCTGCGGACCGATGCCGATGGCAGGATCAGCGCGCTGGGCCTGCGTCCGCACGCCTGCGCGGTAGGGCAGGCGGCGGCATCCGTTTTCGCCGAAGCCGCGATCGGGCGCGATGCCGCTGCCATCTCCGCCGCGCGCGATGCGCTGGCGGCGTGGCTGGCCGGAGATGGCGCGATGCCGGACTGGCCGGGCATCGACCTGATCGCCGTCGCCCGCGACTATCCGGCGCGCCATGGCGCGATCATGCTGGCCTGGGAGGCCGCGCTTTCCGCGCTTGAGCAGGGGGGCTGAACGGCTCTTTCCCCAAGGTCTCGCGTTCGCTAGAGCGGGGCTACAAACGGGGAAGAGGACGGACCATGGCAGCAGCGGGCGCTGAACCAAGCGCGGCGGATATTCGGCTGGTTATCGCCGCATCATCGGCCGGCACCGTGTTCGAATGGTACGATTTCTTCATCTACGGCACGCTGGGCGCCATCCTGTCCAAGGCGTTCTTTCCCACCGGCAACGCCACGCTGGAAATGCTGCTGTTCTGGCTGGTCTTCGCGGTCGGGTTCGGTTTCCGTCCGCTGGGAGCGATCCTGTTCGGCTTTCTGGGCGACCGGCTCGGCCGCAAATACACGTTTCTCGTCACGGTTACGCTGATGGGCATCGCCACGGCGGGGGTTGGCCTGATCCCTTCCGCCGCGACGATCGGCATGGCCGCGCCGGTGCTCGTGATCCTGCTGCGCATCCTGCAGGGGCTAGCGCTGGGCGGCGAGTATGGCGGCGCGGCGGTCTATGTCGCCGAGCATTCCGAACCCGGCCGCCGCGGCTACTTCACCAGCTATATCCAGGCGAGCGTGGTCGGCGGGTTCGTGCTCAGCCTGATCGTGGTGCTGACCTGCAAGAGCCTGATGAGCGAGGCGGTGTGGAAGGACTGGGGCTGGCGCGTGCCGTTCCTGGTCAGCCTGGCGCTGCTGGCCATATCGCTGTGGATGCGCATGAAGCTCTCGGAAAGCCCGGTGTTCCAGGCGATGAAGGAACAAGGCGAGATCGCCGGCAACCCCTTCGTCGAAAGCCTGACCTATCCCGGCAACCGGAAGCGCCTGTTCATCGCGCTGTTCGGCATCGCCGCGGGGCTGACGGTGATCTGGTACACCGCGATGTTCACCGGTCTTTCGTTCCTGAAATCGGCGATGCGGGTGGAAGACACCATGGCCGAAATCGTGGTCGGCGTGGGCGCGGCGGTGGGCATGCTGTTCTACCTGCTGGCGGGGCACACCTCCGACAAGGTGGGCCGCAAGAAGCCGATCGTGATCGGCTATCTGGCCACGCTGTTGCTGCTGTTTCCGGCATTCTGGCTGATGGGCGCTTCCGCCAATCCCGCGCTGGCCGAACAGGCGCGCCGCGCGCCGGTTACGGTCGCTGGCCCGGATTGCAGCTTCAGCGCGTTTTCGACCGAGCAGTCGACGCAGTGCGGAAAGCTGCTGGCCGATCTGGCGGGATCGGGCGTGCCCTATAGCCTGAAGACCGCCCCGGCGCTGTCGTTGAGCGCGGGCAACCGCGTCCTGTCGCTCGACGCTTATCCCTGGAGTCACAAGGCGGGGCGCGCCAAGGCCTTGCAGGCGATGCTGGCCGATGCCGGATATGATTTCACCAAGGTCCGCCCTGGCCCGGTACAGATTGCGGGAATCATCGCCTCGTTACTGCTGCTGATGGCCCTGTCCGGCTTTACCTACGGCCCCGTCGCCGCGCTGCTGACCGAGATGTTTCCGCCCCGCATCCGCTACAGCTCGATGTCGATCCCCTATCACATCGGAACCGGGTATTTCGGCGGTTTCCTGCCATTCATATCGAGCCTGATCGTGGCCAAGACCGGCGATCCCTATTCGGGTCTGTGGTACACGTGGGTCGTGGTAGCGGTGGCTTTCCTCGTGGCGATGTGGGGGCTAAAGGGCGGACCTCCACAAGCCTATGGTGACGATGCCGTCTGATCCCACCCGTTTCGCCCTTCCTCCCGCCGCGCTTCGCCTGAGGCTGGACCGGGAGGCGCTCGCCCACAACTGGCGGATGCTGGACGGATGGTCGGGCACGGCGACTGCCGGCGCGGCGGTGAAGGCCGATGCCTATGGCATGGGGGCAACCGTAGTGGTGCCGGAACTGACGCGCGCGGGGTGTCGCAACTGGTTCGTGGCGCACTGGGGCGAGGCGGCGGTGCTGTTGCCGCATGTGCCGGCAGAGCAGATCGCCGTGCTGCATGGTCCGCTGAACGATGCCGACGTGGCATTCGCGCTTGAAAGCGGCGTTCGGCCGGTCCTCAATTCGCTGGAGCAGGCGCGGCGCTGGTACGCCGCTGGCGGCGGCGTGTGCCATGTCATGGTCGATACCGGCATCAACCGCCTGGGTCTGGCGATGGGCGACCTGGGCGATCCCGTGCTGCAGGCGCTGACCATCGATTGCTGCATCAGCCATCTGGCCTCGGCCGACGAGGACGTGCCGCAGAACGCACAGCAGCTGGACCGCTTCGGGCAGGTGCGCCAGCAGGTGCCGGCGCAGCGCTATAGTCTGGCCAACAGCGCGGGCATCATGCTGGGCGATGCCTACCATGCCGACCTGACACGGCCGGGACTGGCGCTCTACGGCGGGATCGCGCGCGCGGAAATGGCCGGCGCGATCCGCCAGGTCGCCTATCCCGAGGCGGCCGTGCTGCAGGTCCGCCGGATCGAAGCGGGTGAGGGCGTGGGATACAACGCCACCTTCATCGCCCCGCGCCCGATGCGCGCGGGCGTGATCGCGCTGGGCTATGCCGACGGCTATATGCGTTGCTGGTCGGGCAAAGGCGGTCTTTCGTGGCGGGGCGCCCGCATTCCGGTGCTGGGACGTATCTCGATGGACCTCACCATCGTGGCGCTGGACGACGTGCCCGGTTGCGGCGAGGGCGACTGGCTGACGGTCGATTATGATCCCGTTTCGGCCGCCGCGATCAGCGGATTGTCTCAATATGAACTCTTTACCCTGCTGGGACGTCGCTTTTTCCGCCAATCCTGAGACAAGTGGGCTTGTGCCCCTGTGTTGCGCCGCACATACTGCATCTGCTAATGACGCCGATAAACCATGAAGGGCGCACCACGATGGCCAACCAGTCCAAAGACGGCGATACCGTAATCATCAAGAAGTACGCCAACCGGCGGCTCTACAATACGCGGACGTCGAGCTACATCACGCTGGACCATCTCGCCCAGATGGTGAAGGAAAACATCGACTTCCAGGTGATCGACGCCAAGTCCGGCGCGGACCTGACACATTCGATCCTGGCGCAGATCATCATGGAAGAGGAAGCGGCGGGCGAGCAGATGCTGCCCACCAACTTCCTGCGGCAGCTGATCTCCATGTACGGCAATTCGATGCAGGCGCTGCTGCCCGGCTATCTCGAAGCCTCGATGGACTATTTCCGCGAAAACCAGAACAAGCTGCGCAAGGCGATCGAGGACAGCATCGGCGCCAACCCGCTGGCGCAACTGGCCCAGCGCAACATGGAAATCTTCAAGGCAGCCGCCGCCGCGTTTGTGCCGGGCGCCCCCGCGCGCGAAGCGGAAAAGCCTGCCGCCAGCGAAGGCGACGAACTAGCCGAACTGCGCAAGCAGATGGCCGAAATGCAGAAGAAGCTGGACCAGATCACGAAATAGTACCGGTTGCGCCGCGGGGGCGGGCGTCGGTGATCTTGTTCACCGGCGATGAACCTTACGGAACCGCCGCAAACCGTCTTGCCCCTTTGCCGATTGCCGCTTAACCCGCGCGGCATGAACCAGTCCAAGATCAAGCACGCGCTAAACGTCACGCGCGACGAAGACTTCGCCCAGTGGTACCAGGCGGTGATCGCCGAAGCCGAGCTTGCCGAGGAATCGGGGGTGCGCGGCTGCATGGTGATCAAGCCGTGGGGCTATGGCATCTGGGAACGCATCCAGAAGATCATGGATGAACGCATCAAGGAAGCGGGCGTCGAGAACTGCTACTTCCCGCTGTTCATTCCGCTGTCCTACTTCGCCAAGGAAGCCGATCACGTCGAAGGCTTCGCCAAGGAGATGGCGGTCGTCACGCACCACCGCCTGATCGCCGACGCCAAGGGCGGGCTGGTGCCCGACCCCGAGGCGAAGCTGGAAGAGCCGCTGGTCGTGCGCCCCACCTCGGAAACGGTGATCGGCGCGGCCATGGCGCGCTGGATCCAGTCCTGGCGTGACCTGCCATTGCTCACGAACCAGTGGGCCAACGTCGTGCGCTGGGAAATGCGCACGCGCATGTTCCTGCGCACCAGCGAGTTCCTGTGGCAGGAAGGCCATACCGCGCACGCCGATGAAGCCGACGCTATGCAGGAAACGCTGCGCGCGCTGGAAATGTACCGCTCCTTCGCCGAGGACGTGCTGGCGATGCCGGTCATCGCCGGGGCCAAGCCAGAGAACGAACGCTTCCCCGGCGCGGTCGCGACCTATTCGATCGAGGCGATGATGCAGGACGGCAAGGCGCTGCAGGCCGGCACCTCGCACTATCTCGGCACCGGCTTCGCCGAGGCGGCGGGCATCCGCTACCAGGACAAGGAAGGCCAGCAGACGCTGTGCCACACCACCAGCTGGGGCGTTTCCACCCGCATGATCGGCGGTGTCATCATGACTCACGGTGACGATGACGGCTTGCGCGTGCCGCCGCAGGTGGCGCCGCAGCAGATCGTGATCCTGCCGATGCTGCGCGACAACGACGGCGACGAGGCGCTGCTCGCCTATTGCGAAAGCCTGCGCGCCGCGCTGGCGAAGCAATCGGCATTCGGCGAGCGTGTGCGCGTACTGCTCGACAAGCGCCCCGGCAAGGCGACTGCCAAGCGCTGGGCCTGGGTCAAGAAGGGCGTGCCGCTGGTGCTCGAAATCGGCGGCCGCGATGCCGAAGGCGGCCAGGTCAGCGCGCTGCGCCGCGACCGGCTGTGGCGCGAGGATGGCAAGCCCAACTTCGTGGCGCAGGCCAAGGACGATTTCGTCGCGGCGGCGATGGCTGAGCTGGAAGAAATCCAGCAGGCGCTCTTTACCGAAGCACAGGCCAAGCGCGATGCGCAGGTGGTGCGCGATGTGACCGACCTGGACGGCCTTGCCGCCTATTTCGCCGAAGACCGCAAGTTCCCCGGCTGGGTGGAAATGGGCTGGTCCCGCCCCACCGGCGCGGCTCTCGACAAAGTCGTCGAAACGCTCAAGGGTCTGAAACTGACCATCCGCAATACTCCGATGGACGCCGCGCCGCCGGAAGGGCCGTGCCCGTTCACCGGCGAACCGGCGGTCGAACGCATCCTGATCGCACGGGCTTATTGATAGGAAAGGGCGGGGCAACCTTCGGGTTCTCCGTCCTTTTTTCCGCGTATGCTTGCGAGGAGCGCGGCCGAAGGGTTACCTTGCGGGGCATGAAGCGCCTTCCCGTAATCGTCCTTCTCGCCCTGTCCTGCTCCGCGCCCGCGTTCGCGGCGCCCGAAGACGCCATCTCGCAGGGCCGCCTCGAAGCGGACGTGGCGAAGCTGGTGGCCTTCGGCACGCGCCATACCCTGTCCTCGCAGACCGATCCGAAACGCGGAATCGGCGCGGCGCGGGCTTGGGCCGAAGCGGAGTTTCGCAAGACCTCCAAAGCCTGCGGCAATTGCCTCGAGATCGTGCTGCCCGAACGCATGGTGCAGGGCGAGCGCGTGCCCACCCCGACGCGCCTGGTCGACGTGGTCGCGATCCAGCGCGGAACCGAACGCCCCAACGAGGTGGTGATCGTGCAGGGGCACATCGACAGCCGCGCGTCGGACGTCCTCAACGCCACGATCGACGCACCCGGCGCCAATGACGACGGTTCGGGCACCGCGCTGGTGCTGGAAGCGGCGCGCGTCCTTTCGCGGCAAAAATTCCCCTCGACGATCGTCTATGCCGCGCTTTCCGGCGAGGAACAGGGGCTGCTGGGCGGTAAGTTGCTGGCCGATTACGCGGCGGAGCATGGCTGGACGATCAAGGCCGTGTTCAACAACGACATCGTCGGCGGTTCGCGCGGGTCCGACGGGTGGAAGGACGATACGCACGTCCGCATCCTCTCCGAAGGGCCGCGCGCCGATGGCACCGATGCGCTCCGCGCGGCGCAGAGGCGCTTCGGTGGCGAGAACGACAGCCCTTCGCGCAACCTTTCGCGCTGGCTTGCCGGGCTGGCCACGGGCGACGCGGCGGGGCTGGAAGTGCGGCAGATCTGGCGCGCCGACCGCATGGGGCGGGGCGGGGACCAGCTGCCGTTCTCCGACAAGGGCTATCCCGCCGTGCGCTTCACGGTGGCGGTGGAGGACTATGAGCATCAGCATCAGGATCTGCGCACCGAGGGCGGGGTGAAGTTCGGCGATACGATCGACGAGATGGACTTCCCCTATCTGGCCAAGGTCGTCCGCCTCAACGTGCGCGGGTTGGCGGCGCTGGCCGCCGCTCCGATGCCACCGGTGGCGACGGTCAAGGCGGCCGTATCCACCTGGACCGACATCGCGTGGAAGCCGGTGGACGGCGCGGCGAGCTACACGGTCTGGCGGCGGCGCACGGATGCGCCGGCGTGGCAGGAGAAAGTCCGCGAAGGCGTGACCGGCACCAGCGTCCGTTTCGATGGCGTGCGCGGTGACGACTGGTTCTTCGGGGTCAGCGCGAAAGCGGCGGACGGCAGCGAAAGCCCGATCGCCTCGGCGCTGCCCGGGGGTGGGTTCGAGCCGTCGGCGCCCTGAGCCCCTAACCGGCATCATCGCGATTGCGCATTGCCAAGGCGCGGTGAAGCGCCCACATGCCGGCGATGGTTCATGCGAAGTCTTCCCACGGTTCCCGCCCCCCGGAGGGCCTGCCCACGCGCCAGCAGGTGCTCGATTTCATCGCCCGGTCCGATGAGCCCGCCGGCAAGCGCGAGATCGCGCGCGCGTTCGGGCTGAAGGGGCAGGAGAAGATCGCCCTCAAGGCGCTGCTCAAGGACATGGCCGAGGAAGGCCTGATCGACGGCAACCGCACCGCGTTTCACCGCATGGGCGGCGTGCCGCGCGTGACTGTGCTGCGCGTGGTCGATACCGAGGACGGTGAGGCAATCGCCATTCCCGATAGCTGGCACCCCGACGACGGCGCTCCGCCGCCGCGCCTGCGGCTGGTGGAGCAGCGCGGCAAGCAGCGGCAGCAGGCGTTGCGCGTGGGCGACCAGGTGCTGGCGCGGACCGAGGAAGCCGGGAAGGGCTGGATCGCCCATCCGATGAAGAAGCTGCCCGCCCAGACCGACCAGATGCTGGGCGTGGTCGAGATCGACGGCGCGGGCAAGGGATGGCTTGCCCCGGTGGACAAGCGCGTGCGCAATGCGGTGCCGATCAGCGATCTGGGGCAGGCGGAGGTCGGGCAGCTGGTGCTGGCGGAACCCGCCGGGCGTTCGCCCCGCTCGGGCCTGAAAGTGACGACGGTGCTGGGCGATCCGCTCGCCCCGCGCGCGTTCAGCCTGATCGCCATCCACAAGTACGGCATCCCGTTCTCGTTTACGGAAAAGGCCATCGAGGAAGCGAAGCTCGCGGCCGCCTTGCCGCTGAGCGAGGACTGTCGCGAGGATCTGCGCCATCTTCCGATCGTCGCCATCGACCCCGTCGACGCGCGCGATCATGACGACGCGATCTGGGCGGAACCGGATGGCGAGGGCGGCTTCCGCGCGCTCGTCGCCATCGCCGACGTCAGCTTCTATGTCCGCCCCGGCGGCGCGGTCGACCGGGATGCGCGCAAGCGGGGCAACTCCGTCTATTTCCCCGATCGCGTCGTGCCGATGCTGCCCGAAGTGCTCAGCGCCGATGTCTGCTCGCTCAAGGCGGGATCGGACCGCGCGGCGATGGCATGCCACATGGTGATCGACGCGCAGGGCCGCGTGACGTCATGGCGCTTCACCCGCGCGCTGGTGCGGGTCGCCGAAGTGATCGCCTATGAGGAAGCGCAGCGCCGGATCGACGCCAGCGAAGCAGCGCCGCACCTGGCGCACCTGTGGGCCGCGTGGCGGCTGCTGGAAAAGGCGCGGAAGGAGCGCGATCCGCTGGAACTCGATCTGCCCGAACGGCGCGTGATGCTCGACGAACAGGGGCGGATCGCCGAGGTGGCGCTGCGCGAACGGCTCGACGCGCATCGCGTGGTCGAGGATTTCATGGTCACCGCCAACGTCGCCGCCGCCAAGGCGCTGGAGGCGAAAGTCGCGCCGGTGATCTATCGCATCCATGAACCGCCCACGCGCGAAAAGCTGCTCGCGCTGAAGGACTACCTCGCCACGTTCGATCGCAAGCTGGCGCTGGGGCAGGTGATTACCCCGTCGCTGTTCAACCGGATGCTGAAGGACGTGACCGACGAGGCGGAAAAGGCGCTGGTCATGGAAGCGGTGCTGCGCAGCCAGACGCAAGCCTACTATGGCCCGCGCAACGCCGGCCACTTTGGCCTGTCGCTGGGCAGCTACGCCCATTTCACCTCGCCCATCCGCCGCTATTCGGACCTGCTGGTCCACCGCGCACTGGTCGATGCCTATGGTCTGGAACAGCCGCGCCCGCAGGACCACGACCTGCCGCCGACGAGCGGCCTGGCCGACCGCGACCGCAACGATCTGGCGCGGGTAAGCGAAGCGATCAGCGCCAGCGAGCGGCGGGCGATGGAAGCCGAGCGCGAAACGATCGACCGCTATGTGGCGGCATGGCTGGCCGGCCGCGTGGGCGAAGTGTTCGATACGCGCATCACCGGCGTCCAGAAGTTCGGCCTGTTCGCCACGATCATCGGGCTGGGCGGGGACGGGCTGGTGCCGGTTTCGGTGCTGGGCGCCGAACGCTTCGCCTATGACGAAAAGGCGCAAGTGCTGGAAGGCGAAAACAGCGGCGAACAGTTTGCGATGGGCATGATCCTCAAGCTGCGGCTGGCCGAGGCCAACCCGCTGACGGGCGCGCTGAAGTTCGAGCCGGTCGACGTGGCCGAAGGCGTGAGCCGGATCGAGCGCCGGGGTGGCAAGCTTCCGGGCAAGCCGAAGCCCAAGGGCAAGTTCATGACCGGAAAGCGCGGGCGGCCGTCCAACATCCGCCATCAGGGCAAGCGCAAGTAGGGCAATTATTCCCGTTCGCGGATGATCCTGGGATCACTCACTTCGCTGTGAGCCATGGCGGCAGCGCACTGTCATTCACGCGAAGGGGCAAAGGCTTGATCGAAAGCAACCTTTCAACGCGGTACTCGCTACCCCAGCCAGACATGTGACCGAATCCGACGGGTATCAAGTAGCCGATCCCAAAGAATGATACCTTTTTACTACCTATGAAGCGGATCTTATACGGAGCGGGCGGCCAAATACGCACTTTACCCGTATGAGGTTCAAAGCTGTGCTGCATTATGCGATCGTAGTTTTCTCCACGTCCCTTATCGTAGAGGTAGTCGATCCATGAGCCGTCATGGCAACTTTGGCCCTCAACATCCTCTGGTCGAGCATTCTCGAAAAATTCGGAGCATTCGAAAGCGACACTCCAGATGCCTTCGATTGTTCTCGTTCTCTCGACGTAGGAAAGTATGCATGTCCAAGCGACAGCAAGAGCGCATAATCCTAAAAAAACCTTCGCAACTTTCATTCCTTTGACTTAAGGCTTTGGAGCGAAAGCGGCAACCCATTGCAGGCCGTCATCATCGCTGAACTTCCGCAACTGGGCGACAACCGTCGAGACTTCTTCCGGCCTCTCCCTCCTTCGCCGTCATGCCAGCGTAGACTGGCATCTCTGGCCTCCGGCAATCCGGCATGAGATCCCGGCCTTCGCCGGGATGACGGGATTTTGATTTTGGGCGACGGGTCTCGGGCATGTCCGGACAGTACGTTCCTAGCTCAGCGCGTCGATCGCCTCGTCGTCCATGCCGCCGGGAACGATCATCAGCGGGCAGGGCAGTTGCCCGGCGTGGGTGCTGAAATGGGTAATCATCGGGCCGGGCGCGCCGTCGGCCGCGGCGCCCAGCACCAGCGCCGAAACCTCGGGATGTTCGCGCAGGTAGTCGCGCACGACGTCCGGACCGTTGCCCTGGCGCACCGAGATGATCGGCGTCAGCCCGGATTCGCTGGCCACGCTGCCGGCCGCGGTAGTGACCAGCACTTCGGCGCGATCCTTGGCCTCTTCCTCGATCGTGGCTTGCACGCCCGCGAAAGCAACGAATTCCTGCTTCGGAACGAGTGCGAGGATGTGAACGGTGCCATCGGTGCGAACGGCGCGGCGGGCGGCGAAACGCAGCGCTTGCCGCGCCTCGTCCGTTTCGTCCATAATGACCAGGTAGACACGCTGCTGAAGCATGGCCTTTTCCTTCCCGGACCTCTCTACCGGCAAATTCGTATGCAGGGCAAGCCTCAAGCCACTTGACCCGCAAGGCAAGGCCGTTGAAATGACGACAAGAGGTGAGGCAGCCTGAAATAACCTATTTGGTTGCTTTTTGTTCAAATCAATAACCAAGGATGGAAACTGCGCCATGCCCATAGCCATCAAGATGCCCGCGCTTTCGCCGACGATGGAAGAAGGCACGCTTTCCAAGTGGCTGGTGAAGGTGGGCGACACGGTTTCGTCCGGCGACATCATGGCCGAAATCGAGACCGACAAGGCCACGATGGAGTTCGAGGCGGTCGATGAAGGCGTGATCGTTTCCATCGACGTGGCCGAAGGCAGCGAAGGCGTGAAGGTCGGCACGGTGATCGCCACGCTTGCGGGCGAGGACGAAGACGCCAGCGCGCCCGCACCGAAGGCCGCCCCGGCGCCCGCGCCAGCCACCACGCCGCCCCCTGCCGCGACACCCGCGCCTTCGCCGGCTCCCGCTCCCGTGGCTGCCGCCGCGCCCGCGCCCAAGGGAGATCGCGTCGTGGCGAGCCCGCTCGCCAAGCGCATCGCCGCCGACAAGGGCATCGATCTGGCGGGCGTGAAAGGCACCGGCCCCAACGGCCGGATCGTGAAGGCCGATGTCGCAGGCGCGCAGCCCGCCGCCGCGCCTGTTGCCGCTTCGGCCCCGGCGCCCACGCCGGCAGCAGCCCCGACGCCCACCCCGGCTCCCGCCGCCAGCGTTCCCGACTTCGGCATTCCCTTCGAAGCGCAGAAGCTCAACAACGTCCGCAAGACGATCGCGCGCCGCCTGACCGAAGCCAAGCAGACCATCCCGCACATCTACCTGACGGTGGACGTCCAGCTCGATGCGCTGCTCAAGCTGCGTGGCCAGCTCAACAAGGCGCTGGAAGCGCAGGGCGTGAAGCTTTCGGTCAACGACCTCATCATCAAGGCGCTGGCCAAGGCGCTGCTGCAGGTGCCCAAGTGCAACGTCAGCTTCGCTGGCGACGAACTGCGCAGCTTCCGCCGGGCGGACGTCTCGGTGGCCGTGGCAGCGCCTTCGGGCCTGATCACGCCGATCATCGTCGATGCCGGGGCCAAGTCGATCTCGACGATCGCGACCGAGATGAAGGAACTCGCGAACAAGGCGCGCGAAGGCAAGCTGCAGCCGCACGAATACCAGGGCGGCACGGCTTCGCTGTCCAACCTCGGTATGTTCGGCATCAAGCAGTTCGATGCGGTGATCAACCCGCCGCAGGGCATGATCATGGCGGTCGGCGCGGGCGAACAGCGGCCCTATGTGGTCGATGGCGCGCTCTCGATCGCCACGGTGATGAGCGCCACGGGCAGCTTCGACCATCGCGCGATCGACGGCGCGGATGGCGCGGAACTGATGCAGGCGTTCAAGGCGCTGATCGAAAACCCGCTCGGCCTGATCGCCTGACGCTGCCGTGTCGGACATCGACAACCCGCCGCTGCCCGGTTCGGAGCCGGCGATCCGCATCACGGCGATGCCGGCGGACGCCAATCCGGCCGGAGACATCTTCGGCGGGTGGCTGATGGCACAGATGGACATGGCGGCGGGCATCGTCGCCACTCGGCATTCGATGGGACGCGCCGCCACGATCGCGGTGGAAGGCATGAAGTTCCACCACCCCGTTCACATCGGGGATGAAGTGACGGTCTATGCCGATCTTGCGTCGGTGGGGCGGACATCGATGGTCATCGACGTGGAAGCCTGGCGACGCCCGCGCACGGGGAACGAGCGGCAGCGCGTGACGCAGGCGCGGTTCATCTTCGTGGCCATCGACGAGATCCGGCAGCCGCGCGCGGTGCCGCCGATTCCCGTGGGAGAGAACGCGCATGGCTGAGGAACTGGTCATCCGCGTGACCGCGATGCCGACGGACCTGAACCCCTATGGCGGGGTGTTCGGAGGCTGGCTGATGAGCCAGCTGGCGCTGGGGGCGGGCTCGCTCGCCTCGCGCCGGGGCAAGGGCAAGGCCGTGGTGGTCGCCGCTACCGACTTTACCTTTCCGGGCGTGATGGCGGTGGGCGACGAACTGACCGTCCATGCCGAAATCGTTGCGCGGGGGCGCACCTCGCTGACGATCATCGCGCGGGGGGAAGGGCGCGAGCGGAATGGCGAAGCCGTGACCGAGGTCGCGCGCGGACAATTCAAATTCGTGTTGCTGGCCGATGATGGCCGGCCGCGCGCCATCGATGCAGTGGAGTGAACATGGCTGAACAGTATGACCTGATCGTCCTCGGATCCGGCCCCGGCGGCTATGTCGCGGCCATCCGTGCCGCGCAACTCGGCCTCAAGACCGCCATCGTCGAGCGCGAGCTGCTGGGCGGCATCTGCCTGAACTGGGGATGCATTCCCACCAAGGCGCTGCTGCGCTCGGCCGAGGTGTACAACCACATGAAGCACGCCAAAGCCTATGGTCTCGCGGCGGACAACATCCGCGCCGACATCGCGGCGGTGGTCGCGCGGTCGCGCGGGGTGGCCAAGCAGCTCAACCAGGGCGTCACGCACCTGATGAAGAAGAACAAGATCACCGTTCATATAGGCACCGGCGTGCTGAAGGCGCCGGGCACGCTGGAAGTGACCGGCGACAAGGGCGTGGAGACGCTGACCGCCAAGCATATCATCGTCGCCACAGGCGCGCGGGCGCGTGATCTGCCGTTCGCCAAGGCCGACGGCAACCGCGTGTGGACCTATCGCCACGCGATGACGCCGAAGGAACAGCCGAGCAAGCTGCTGGTCATCGGCTCGGGCGCGATCGGTATCGAATTCGCCAGCTTCTACAACGACATGGGCACGGAAGTTACGGTCGTCGAGATGATGGACCGGATCGTGCCGGTGGAAGACGCCGACGTTTCCGCCTTCCTCGAAAAGGCGCTGGTCAAGCAGGGCATGACGATCCTGACCGGGGCGGGCGTCGAAAGCCTCGACGTCGGCGCCAGCGGCGTGAAGGCGAAGATCAAGGGCAAGGACGGCAAGATCGTCGAAAGCCAGTTCAGCCATGTCATCGTCGCTGTGGGCATCGTGCCCAACACCGAGAACATCGGCCTGGAAACGCTGGGCGTGAAGGCCGAACGCGGGATCATCCAGATCGATGGGCATGGCCGCACCAACGTGAAGGGCGTGTGGGCGATCGGCGATGTCACTCCCGGCCCGTGGCTGGCGCACAAGGCCAGCCACGAAGGCGTGATCGCGGCGGAAGCCATCGCGCAGGAACTGGGCAACAAGGATGTCCATCCGCACGCCATGGATCGCGGCAACATTCCGGGCTGCACCTATTGCCACCCGCAGATCGCCAGCGTTGGCCTGACCGAAGCCAAGGCGAAGGAAGCGGGTTATACGCTCAAGGTCGGCACGTTCCCGTTCATCGGCAACGGCAAGGCGATCGCGTTGGGCGAGCCGGAAGGCTTCGTGAAGACGGTGTTCGACGCCAAGACCGGCGAACTGCTGGGCGCGCACATGATCGGCGCGGAAGTGACCGAGATGATCCAGGGCTACGTCGTCGGCAAGACGCTGGAAACGACCGAAGCCGAACTGATGAACACCGTGTTCCCGCATCCGACGATCTCGGAATCGATGCACGAAAGCGTGCTCGCCGCCTACGGCCGCGCGCTGCACATCTGATCCCGGCCACCCCGGCGTTCCGGCATGACCGCGACTCATGATGCGATCGTGCTGGGCGCCGGCGCGGCGGGGCTGATGTGCGCGGCCACCGCCGGGCAGAACGGCCGCCGCGTAGCCTTGCTCGATCACGCGGACGAGCCCGGCCGGAAGATCCTGATTTCCGGGGGCGGGCGGTGCAACTTCACCAATATCCACACCGCGCATGACCGCTATCTTTCGCAGAATGCCCACTTCGCGCGGTCGGCGCTGAGCCGCTATACCCCGGCCGACTTCATCGCGCTGGTCGACCGCTATGGCATCGCCTGGCACGAGAAGACGCTGGGGCAACTGTTCTGCGATGGATCGGCGCGGCAGATCGTGGCCCTGCTGCTCGACGAATGCGCGGCGGGGCAGGTCGAGGTGCTGTGCGCCATGGCGGTGGGCGAGGTCGGCCACGCCGATGGCCTGTTCCGCGTGGAGGCGGGCGGAAGGACGTTCACCGCGCCGGCGCTGGTCCTGGCCACGGGCGGGCCGTCCATACCCAAGATGGGCGCGACCGGCTTCGCCTATGATATGGCGCGGCACTTCGGGCTGAAAGTGGTGCAACCACGCCCCGCACTCGTGCCGCTGACGCTGGGCGGGGACGAGGCCCTGTTCCGCGATCTGTCGGGCGTTTCGGCCGATGTGACCGCGCGCGCCGGCAAAACGGCGTTCCGCGAGGCGGCGCTGTTCACGCACCGGGGGCTGTCCGGCCCCGCCATTCTCCAGATCTCGTCCTACTGGCGGCATGGCGAACCGGTGGGCATCGATTTTCTGCCGGACCGGCCGCGCGAATGGCTGCTGGCAGCCAAGCGTGACCGGCCCCGCGTGGCGCTGCGCAAGGTGCTGGCCGAAGCGCTGCCCGAACGGCTCGCCACTGCCCTGTGCGAACGGCTTGGCGGTGGCGGCGAGCTTGGCGGCATGACCGACAAGGCCTTGCGCGCGGCCGAAGCCCGGCTTGCCGACTGGCGCTTCCACCCCAACGGCACCGAAGGCTTCGCCAAGGCCGAAGTCACCGCCGGCGGGATCGATACCGCCGGCCTTTCCTCCCAAACGATGGAGGCGCGTACCGTGCCCGGCCTCTACGCGATCGGAGAGGCGGTTGACGTCACCGGATGGCTCGGCGGGTACAATTTCCAGTGGGCCTGGGCCAGCGGCCGGGCGGCCGGTCTAGCGCTTTAGAGCAGCAATTTAACCGATCGCCTAAACACCCTTGCGCTCGGGCGCGTTCTTGATGACAAGCGTGTCAATAAGAACGGTATCGGGATGGGCGTGCCATGGCTTCGGGCGAATACGATTACATCATCATCGGCGCGGGCAGCGCGGGATCGGTGCTGGCGGCGCGGCTCAGCGAAGATCCCGCAGTCCGGGTACTGGTGCTCGAAGCGGGCGGGCGCAACACCTCGGTGCTGGTGCGGATGCCGGCCGGGGTGGGCACGCTGATCAAGCAGAAGAGCAAGTTCAACTGGGGCTTCTGGAGCGAGCCGGAACCGTTCATGGACGGCCGGCGCCTGTGGCATCCGCGCGGCAAGGGGCTGGGCGGCTCGTCGGCGATCAACGGCATGGTCTATATCCGCGGCCATGCGCGCGATTACGATCACTGGCGGCAGCTTGGCCTCGATGGCTGGTCCTATGCCGAAACGCTGCCCTACTTCAAACGCGCCGAGAACTTTCAGGACGGCGCTTCGACCTACCACGGCGAAGGCGGGCCGCTTTCGGTCAGCTGGGGCGAACGGTCCGACCATCCGCTCTATGCCGGCGTAATCCGGGCCGGGGGCGAGGCCGGGCACAAGATCACTCCGGATTTCAACGGGTTCGATCAGGAAGGTTTCGGCCGGTATCAACTTACGATCCGCGATGGCCAGCGGTGGAGCGCGGCGCGCGGCTATCTGCAGCCGATCGTCGGCCAGCGCCCCAATCTGACCGTGGTGACGGGCGCGCGCACCCACCGCATCGTCATCGAGAACGGTCGGGCAACGGGCGTGGAATACAGCCTGGGCAAGGGCAAGCCGGTGCAGACCGCGCATGTCGCGCGCGAGGTGCTGCTCTGCGCCGGGGCGTTCCAGTCGCCGCAGATCCTCAACCTTTCGGGCATCGGCGATCCCGAAGCGCTGGCCCGCCACGGCATCCGCGCGGTTCATGTGCGCAAGGGTGTGGGCGGCAACCTGCAGGATCACCTTGATGTCACGCTCAACTGGACCTGCCAGCAGCCGATCACACTTTACAACGATACGAAGGGCCTGAAGCAGCTCAAGGTCGGGCTGCAATACCTGCTCACCGGCAAGGGGCCGGGGCGGCAGAACGGGCTGGAGGCGGGCGCTTTCCTCAAGTCCCGCCCGGACCTCGACCGGCCGGACCTGCAGTTCCACTTCGTGCTCGCGATCATGCAGGAACACGCCAAGATTTCGGTGAAGCAGGATGGCTTCACCATGCACGTCTGCCAGCTGCGGCCCGAAAGCCGGGGCACCGTCTCGCTATCCTCGGCCGATCCTTACGACGATCCCGCGATCCTAGCCAACTTCCTCTCGACCGAGGAAGACCGCCGCGCGGTGCGCGAAGGCGTGCGCATGGCGCGCGCGGTGATCGCCCAGCCCGCGCTCGATGCGTTCCGGGGCGCGGAGTTCGCGCCGGGCGAGCAGGTGCGGACCGACGAGGAAATCGACGCGTTCATCCGCGCCAAGGGCGAGACGATCTATCACCCCGTGGGCACCTGCCGCATGGGCCTGCCCACCGATCCGCTCGCCGTGGTGGACAAGGACCTGAAGGTGATCGGCCTCGAAGGCCTGCGCGTTGTCGATGCCTCGGTCATGCCCACCCTGATCGGCGGCAACACCAATGCCCCCACGATCATGATCGCGGAAAAGATCGCCGACGTGATCCGGGGCAGGGCGCCGCTGCTGCCCGAAGAGGTGCCGGTGGCGGGGTGAGGCGCTGCACACCTTCTGCTTCTTAGCCCTGTCGATTAGGTTCGCGCGGTGGGTCAAGCAGCGGTGCGTTTCAATCCTGCTTCGGATGTACCAAACGCTCGATTTGTTGATGGCCGGCGAGTGAAAGCTATGAGAAGTCATTTCCCACAGCCGCGATCCGAATACGCCCGCCCACGCCTTCCGGCCCGGCGTCGCTCCCATGAAATTCGATCTGAAAGCTCGTGTGCCTTTTGCGACGGAACATATCCCGATAGTCAACTCTGCCCCTTGCATAGACAACTGCCCGGCCTTGTAAAATCGCCGAATGAACGTCTCTCGACAAAGGGGCATCCATTTCCAGCTTAATTAGACTTGGCGAGTCGGGGTGAATCGTGATTGCTGGTCGATTTTCGTGTAACTGGTCGATGTTATTGGGTTCATGACTCCACGCCCAATCCGGGGGACGCACAACCACGCAGCTTTGCACACAACATTCCACTGCGGGCGTGGCACCATAGTTGATAATATGGAAGGGGAGAGAAAGCCTGCGTTCAGGCTGCACCGAACCTTGGCCTATCGGCTCTACACGTAGGTATGCGCGAAGCTCGCGGCGTGATATTTCCCGTGTTTCCCATAGCGTCCACAAGAGCAACGCGGTCCCAAGGCCGCTGATCAACACCCCCCACAGAGAATAGCGAGCCGCCGTCTCAGCCGCGTCAGCCGACTTCCATGCGGCACACGCTTCTGTGGTGCTTTCATACCTGCCTGGCCCGCAAGTTAGCTGTCTCGGTGGACGGGGTTTCACTTGCGCGCGCAGGGCCACGATCGCTTCGGGCTGATCCCGCTGCGCGCTTGGCGACGCAGCCACTAAGACAACGGCAATTGCTGCAAGTGCCAAACTTTGGCCAGCTTTCATGGTTTGACAATTCTCAAGCCGATTTCGCCCCTTTTGGTGAGCTGCGCTCACAACCCCGTCGTTCATTATCGACCGAAATTGATCCGCGCTCAAATATGGGTAGAGGTTTGGATAGAGATAGCGTCTGTCGATATTATATTTTTTATAAATTGAATGCCATAAACGGATTTAAATGGCGGACAGGGTGGGATTCGAACCCACGGTGAGCTTGCACCCACGGCGGTTTTCAAGACCGCTGCCTTAAACCACTCGGCCACCTGTCCGCACCGGCGCGGCCCTTGGGCGCGCGGCGTGGAGGGGCGATAGCGGCGAACCGCTCCGTCGTGAAGAGGAATTGCGCCGCGGGGGATTCCCAATCGCTCCCCCCTGTGCGAGTGTCGATCGGATGACGCTTCTTGCCAGTATCCGATCATCGTGGCGCGTGACTGCGGCCGCGCTTGCCGCCCTTGCGCTGGGCGCGCCCGCCAGCGCCCAGAACAGCAGCGAGGAAGCGGGCTTCCAGGGCTATCTCCAGCTTCTTGCCGCCAAGGCGCGCGCGGAAGGGGTGCGCGAATCGACGATCAACAGCGTGCTGCCGGGGCTGACGTTCAACCCGCGCGTGATCGCGTTCGACCGGAACCAGCCCGGCGGCGGCCCGTCCTCGTCGATTCCGGCGTTCGAGCCCTATCGCCGCAAGCATGTCGACGCGGCGCGGATCAGCGGCGGCCGGCGGCAGTACGCGGCGGTGGCCGGGCAGGCCGGCGCGCTGGAGCGGCGCTATGGCGTGCCGCTGCCGATCATCCTCGCCATCTGGGGGCACGAGAGCCACTATGGCGGCTACACCGGCGATTTCGATCTGGCGCGCTCGCTGGCGACGCTGGCCTACGAAGGGCGGCGGCGCGACCTGTTCACCGAGGAATTCATCGCCCTGCTCAAGATGATGGACCGGGGCGTGCCGCGCTCCAAGCTGGTGGGCAGCTGGGCCGGGGCGTTCGGCAACCCGCAGTTCCTGCCCAGCGTCTATCTGCGCGTGGCGCAGGATGCCGACGGCGACGGGCTGGCCGACATCTGGAGCAGCCGGGCCGATACGCTGGCATCGATCGGCAACTATTTCCGCGATGCCGGATGGCGGCCGGGCGAGCCCTGGGGCATCGCCGTCAGCGTGCCGGACGGGCTCGACCGCGCTACGCTCGGCACGGCGCTGGCCAGCCCGCGCTGTCCGCAGGTGTTCGCGCGGCACAGCCGCTGGAAGACCATGCGCGAATGGCGCGCGCTGGGGCTGGCGCCGAAATCCGGCGTCTGGCCGGGCGACGATGTGCTCGCCTCGCTGCTGGAACCGGACGGGAAAGGGCGGACCGCCTACCTGCTAACCGGAAATTATCGAGTTATCCTCGATTACAACTGCTCGAACTTTTACGCTCTGTCCGTAGGACTTCTTGCAGATGAGATCAGCCGTTAGCCGTTTCGCTTCCGCCACCGCGATGATCGCGGTCACTGCTCTTGCCTTTTCCGCACCCCTCATGGGCGGGATGGCGCTGGCGAAAGGCCAGCCAGCCTCTGACGAGGACCGTGCCGGCCCGGCGGGCGATTACCCGATGGTGCTGGGTGCGCCGTTCGTGGTCGATGGCGTGACCTATACGCCAGCGGATACGATGAACTACGACGCCGTCGGCTATGCCGGTCAAGACGACGGCGCTGGCATCAGCGGCGCGCACCGCACGCTGCCTCTGCCCAGCTACGTGGAAGTGACCGCGCTCGATTCGGGCAAGACCATCCTCGTCCGGCTCGAGCGGCGCGGACCGATGATAGGCAAAAAGCTGGTGGACCTCTCGCCCGCCGCGTGGGCGCAACTGGGGCTGGCGCCGGGATCGCAGGCGCCGGTGCGCGTCCGCCGCGTCAATCCGATCGAGCCGGAACGGGCCTTGCTCCGGCAGGGCGAACGAGCGCCGGCGCGCATGGATACGCCGCCAGGCCTGCTCACCGCGCTGCGCCGCAAACTGGGCACCGCGACCGGCGTGACGCTGGCGCCTGCGGGAACTCCGGCCCCAGCGGCCACGCCACACCCCGTGCTTCCCTCCGTCGCGCCGCCCAAGCCGGCGGCTTCCCCGACGCCAAAGCCGACGCCACGCCCCGCTCCTTCCGCGCCGGTGACGGCGGCAACGCCCGCGCCGAAGCCGGCACCAGTCGCGAAACCGTCTCCGCATCCCGTCGTCGCGCCTGCCCCCACGCCGAGGCCGGTGCCCACGGCGACGCCTTCGCCCAAGCCCACGCCAAAGCCGTCTCCCAAGCCCGCTCCCGCCGCTGCGCGCCAGACCGCGGGCCTCTACGTTCAGGTCGGCGCGTTTTCCACGCGGCCACGGGCCGAAACGGTCGCCAAGGCCGTCGGCGGAGGCGTGACGGCCGTGGGATCGCTGTGGCGCGTGCGCAGCGGCCCCTTCGTCACGCAGGCGGAAGCAGATGCGGCCTTGGCGAAAGCGCGTCGCTCCGGCTATGCGGATGCGCGGATTCTGCGCGCGCCCTGAAAGGGGGCAGGGAATCCGCAAGCCTCCGGGGATGCCGATTGCCTGAACGCCCGACTCTTTTACCGCTGATGACGCTGACGGCGCTGGCCGTTGGCGCAGCGCCTTCGGCCGCCACGGTGCAGGCGCCGCCGGCCATCGCCATGCCGCAGCTCGATGCGCCGACGGCTTACATGGTCGATGTCAGTTCCGGGCGCGTGCTGTTCGAACGCGACGCCCATCGCCGGTTTATTCCGGCCTCGCTGACCAAGATCATGACGAGTTATGTCGCCTTCGAACTCGTCGCGCAGGGCAAGCTCTCGCTCGATCGCAAGCTGCCCGTCCGCCATGACACGTTCAAGCAGTGGCGCGGCGTGGGCAGCACGATGTTCCTGGCCGACGGCGCCGAAGTGACGGTGGCGGACCTGCTGCGCGGCATCGTCACGGTCTCCGCGAACGATGCCTGCGTGGTGCTCGCGGAAGGCGTCGCCGGCAGCGTGCCCGCGTTCACCGCGATGATGAATGCCGAGGCGCGCAAGCTCGGCATGCGCGATACGCATTACAACACGCCCAACGGCTGGCCCGACGGGGGACAGACCTATGTCTCGGCCGCGGACCTCGCCACGCTGAGCCAGGCGCTGATCCTGCGCCATCCCCAGCTCTACCGCCGCTTCTATGGCCACGCGAAAATGGATTGGGATGGCATCGAGCAGGAAAACCACAACCCGCTTTACGGCTACACCGCCGGCGCGGACGGGGTGAAGACCGGCTTCACCAACGAGGCCGGATACGGTTTCGTGGGATCGGCCATCCGCAACGGTCGGCGCATCATCATGGTCGTCGGGGGCTATGACAAGCCGGCCCCGCGCGCGAAGCAGTCGCGCGATTTCATGGAATGGGGTTTCGCCGCCTGGCGGGATCGGCCGCTCTACGGCCCCGGCGCGCTGGTGGGGGAAGCGCGCGTGCGGGGCGGCACGACCCGTGCGGTGCGGCTGATCGCGCCCCGGGCGCTGGCGATCTCCATGCCGGCGGGCGAGCTCGGCGGTTACACCCTCTCGATCCGTTACAAGGGGCCGTTGCGCGCGCCCATCGCCAAGGGACAGGAAGTCGCCACGCTGATCGCCAAGGTTCCCGGACTGCCCGATGAACGCCTGCCGCTGATCGCGGCGGATGCCGTGGACACCGGCGGTCCGGTGGCGCGGATGCGCGATGGCCTGCTTTCGCTGGTCGGCCGATGACCGGGCGCTTCATCGCATTCGAGGGCGGCGAAGGCGCGGGCAAGTCCACGCAGGCCCGCCTGCTGGCCGAGGCGCTGCGCCGGCGGGGCGTGGACGTGGTCGTCACGCGCGAGCCGGGCGGCACTGCCGGCGCCGAAGCGATCCGCGCGCTGTTGTTGTCCACCGAGGGCGAGGGCTGGGGCGCGCGGGCCGAGGCCCTGCTGTTCGCCGCCGCGCGGGCCGATCATGTCGAACGGCTGATCCGTCCGGCGCTGGCGCGCGGGGGATGGGTGATCTGCGACCGGTTTATCGACAGTAGCCGCGCCTACCAGGGTGGTGGCGGTGGCCTTTCGGACGACGACATCCGCACCTTGCACCGGATCGGCAGCGAGGGACTGCTGCCCGACCTCACGCTCTTGCTGGAACTGCCGGCGGACGATGCGGAGAGAAGGCTGGCCCTACGCGATACGGACGGCGCGGATCGCATTGGCGGGCGCGCGGCCGCGTATCACGCGCGCGTGGCCGGCGCATTCCGGCGATTTGCCGAAGAAGAGCCGGCCCGTTTCGCGCGGATCGACGCCGACGGATCGCCCGAAGCGGTGCACGATCGCATCGTCGCCGCGCTCGACCGGTTGCCGCCGTCATGACGCCGCCGCCAAGCGGGCCGATGGTCGGCCACGAGGAACCGTGGCGCACGTGGTGCACCGCGATGGCCGGGCACCGGATGCACCACGCCTGGCTGCTCGCCGGCCGCGAAGGGCTGGGCAAGGCCGGCTTCGCGCGAATGGCCGCGGCGGAACTCGTGGCGGAACGCGGCATTCCCCAGCCTCCTCCCGATTCCCATCCCGATATTCTCACGCTGTCGCCGCTGCCGGCGAACGATGACGAGGCGAAGAAGAAGGCGGACGGAAAGCCCTATCTCACCAAGCGGAACATTTCTGTCGACCAGGTGCGCGAGATGCAGCGGCGCCTTGTCACCCGCCCCACGCTAGGCGCGCGCCGGGCGGTCATCATCGACGCGGCGGACCAGCTGGAAAAAAGCGCGGTCAATGCCTTGCTGAAAAGTCTTGAGGAACCGCCGCAAGGCACGTTCTTCCTGCTGGTGGTGCACGGATTGGGCCGCCTGCTGCCGACGATCCGTTCGCGCTGCCTTGTCATGCGGTTCCACCCGCTCGACCGGGACCAGCTTTCGCAGGCGGTCGATGCGGCGATGCCGGGGCTGGACAGCGCGACGCGTGCGGCCGCCATTGCTGTCGCCGGCGGATCGCCGGGCGCCGCCATTGCCTTCGCCGAACAGGATCTGGGCAAGGTGCACGGCCTGTTCCGCAAGCTCGTTACGCAAGGCGATGCCGACTTCGCCTTGCGCGGGGCACTGAGCGGAGCGATGGGGCAGCGGCCCGACCGGGAACGCCAGCTTGCGGCAATCGAGTGCGCGCGCATGGTGCTGGTGGACCATTTGCGCGAGATTGACGACGCTTCCAGGCTGCGCATCGCCGAGGCCCATGCCGCGCTTGTTCGCCTTGCCGGCCAGGCGCCCACCTACAACTTCGACCCGGCCTTGCTGATGATGGAAATCGGCGGGTTGCTGGCATCGGTCGCGCCCTCTAGGGAAGGGGCGCATTAAGCGCATGTCTCCAGAGTGAAAGCGACTGGCCCGATGGGCGAACATTACTACGTTACTACCGCGATCAGCTATCCCAACGGCAAGCCGCACATAGGCCATGCCTATGAGGCGATTGCCGCCGACGTTATCACGCGCTTCCAGAAATCGATGGGCCGTGACGCGCGCCTGCAGACCGGAACGGACGAGCACGGCCTGAAGATGGCGCAGAAGGCGCGCGAACTGGGTGTGACGCCGAAGCAGCTCAGCGATGAAATGTCGCAATATTTCATCGATATGTGCGATGCCTTGAACGTCGATTATGATCGCTTCCAGCGCACCACCGAACCAGGGCATCACCTTGCCACGCAGGAACTGTGGCGGCGCATGGAGGCCAACGGCGATCTTTATCTCAGCCGCTACGAGGGCTGGTACTCGATCCGCGACGAAGCCTATTACGACGAGAGCGAACTCGTGGCGGGGGAAGGGGGCGAGAAGCTCTCGCCGCAGGGAACGCCGGTCGAATGGACGGTCGAGGAGAGCTGGTTCTTCCGCCTATCGGCCTATGGCGAAAAGCTGCTGGCGCACTATCGCGACAACCCCGATTTCATCCGGCCCGAAAGCCGCCGCAACGAGATGATCGCGTTCGTCAGCCAGGGCTTGCGCGATCTGTCGGTCTCACGCACCAGCTTTGACTGGGGCGTCAAGGTGCCGGGCAGCGAAAACCACGTCATGTACGTGTGGGTGGATGCGCTGACGAACTACCTGACAGGGCTGGGCTGGCCGGAGGAAACGGCGGAATACAATGACTATTGGCCGGCGAACCTGCACCTGATCGGCAAGGACATTGTCCGCTTCCACACGATCTACTGGCCGGCCTTCCTGATGAGCGCAGGCCTGCCATTGCCCCGGCAGGTCTTCGGCCATGGCTTCCTGCTCAACCGGGGGCAGAAGGAATCGAAGTCGCTCGGCAACGTCACCGATCCGCTGGCGCTGGCCGCGCAGTTCGGCGTCGATCCGCTGCGCTATTTCTTCCTGCGCGAAGTCGCGTTCGGGCAGGACGGCAGCTATTCGCCCGAAGCCATCGTTACGCGCTGCAACGCCGAGCTGGCGAACAGCTACGGCAATCTCGTCCAGCGCGTTCTGTCCATGATCTTCAAGAATCTGGATGGCAAACTTGGCGCGTTTTCGAGCACTGAGGCTGACGAAGCGCTGCTCGCTACCGTCGCGCTGGCCTGCCGCGACGAGCTGCCGTCCGCCTTCGCCGATCTCAACTTCTCGGCCGGGATCGACGCGTGGATGCGCGCGGTGTTCGCCTGCAACCAGTACATCGACGAACAGGCGCCGTGGTCCTTGCGCAAGACCGATCCGGAGCGGATGCGCGCCGTGCTGCTGACGCTGTTCATGGCTATCCGCGATCTGACCATCGCGATCCTCCCGGTGGTTCCAGCTGCGGCGAACAAGGTGCTGGACCAGTTGGGCATACCACTGGACACACGCAACATCGCCAATCTCACCGATGCGGACTGGTACATGGCGCGCGTCGCCACCGGGGAGCGCCTGGCGCAGCCGGTCGGCGCGTTCCCGCGCCTCGAACTGCCCGCCGATGCCGAAGGCGCGGAAACGGACGCCTGATGCTGATCGATTCCCACTGCCATCTGAATTACAAGGGCCTGGTCGAGCAACAGGACGAGGTGCTGGCGCGCGCGCGCGAAACCGGCGTGCGCGGCTTCCTCAACATTTCCACCCGAGAGCGCGAATGGGCCGATATCATCGCCACCGCGCATCGGGAGCCTGATGTGTGGGCCACTGTGGGCATTCACCCGCACGAAGCCGATGCCCATGCCGACCTGGGTGAAAGCGTGCTGCTGGAAGCGACGCGCGACAACCGGGTCATCGGCATCGGCGAGACCGGGCTGGATTACTTCTACGACCATTCCGACCGCGCCGTGCAGCAGGACCTGTTCCGGGCGCATATCCGCGTGGCGCGCGAAACCGGGCTGCCGCTGATCATCCACACGCGCGATGCCGAGGAGGATACCGCACGCATCCTGACCGAGGAAATGGGGAAGGGGGCCTTCCCCGCGCTGATCCATTGCTTCACGGCCTCGGCCGATCTGGCCCGGACCGCGCTCGAGCTCGGCCTGACGATTTCGCTTTCCGGCATCGTGACATTCAAGAATGCCAAGGACTTGCAGGCGATTGCGGCGGAACTGCCTGAAGATCGCCTGCTGGTCGAGACCGATGCGCCGTTTCTGGCTCCTGTGCCGCATCGCGGCAAGACTTGCGAGCCGGCGTTCGTGTCCGACACCGGCGCGTTCGTGGCCGGGCTGCGCGGCATCAGCAGCGAGCGTCTGGCGGATGTGACCGGGAAAAACTTTTTCCGGCTGTTCCGCAAGGCCAGCCTGTGAAAGCGGCTCGGTGAAACTGACCGTACTCGGGTCCGGCACGTCGACCGGCGTACCGCGCATCGGCAACGACTGGGGCGCATGCGATCCGGAGGAGCCGCGCAATCGCCGCACGCGCGTGGCGATCGTGGTCGAAGGCGCGGACGGATCGCGCTTGCTGGTGGATACGCCGACGGACTTGCGCCAGCAATTGCTGGCAACCGGAATAGACCGGCTCGACGGCGTGTTGTGGACGCACGATCACGCCGATCACACGCATGGCATCGATGATCTGCGGCCGCTGCGCATGGGGCGTGGCGGGCCTTTGCCGGGCTATGCAGCCGAAGAAACGGTCCGCCGCCTGCGCCAGCGCTTTGGCTACGTTTTTGCCGGCCAGCACGGCTATCACACGATCTGTAACCTTGATAATCTCGATCGCGTGCGCATGATCGCCGGCATCGGCATCAGCCATTGCCAGATGCCGCACGGACCGGCGCAATCCACCGCGTTTCGCTTCGATCAAGACGGAAAATCAATAGGTTATGCGACAGACTTCAGCGAGATAAATGCGGATATGGTCGCGCTGTTCGATCGGGTGGACGTGCTGGTGGTCGATGCCTTGCGCCGGCAGCCGCATCCCACGCACGCTCATCTGGCCATGGCGCTCGAGCTGGTCGAGGCGTGCCGCGCCGGGCGCGCCGTGCTGACGCATCTCGACAAGAGCATGGATTACCGTACGCTTTGCGACGAGACGCCGCCGCATGTCGATCCCGGCTATGACGGGATGGAGATCGAACTCTAAGGCCGAAGGATCGCCGCCGTGACCGATCAATGGATCAGCATTATCGGAATCCTTGCCGCGCTGGTCCTGGTGCTTTCCAATCGTCGACTGACACGATTGCCGCTGGGAACGAAAGCCTGGATGGCCTTGGCGTGGGTCGCCATCATTGCTGTTGTGGCGCTGGTGTTCACCCGGATGGGATGATCGGAGCGCCCTTCCGCCTCGATGCTAATTTACATAATACTTATTATCGCACTTCGTGAGGTGATAAGACGGGGAATGCCGATCGGCTCCCCCCGTGCCTCAGTTTCCGAGAATGCCCTTGAGCAACGAGCCGGCGGTTCCGGCGGGGTTGGCGCGCAGCCGGCCTTCCTCGCTGCCGATGTATTTGAAGATGCCGTTGAGCGCCTGGTCGGTCACCGAATTGCCGAGCTTGTCGCGCGTGATGCCGGCGGCCGAAATCAGGCTGGAGCGACGCGACAGGCTGTCGAGCTGGTTGAACGCGCCGACCTTGCCGAGCGCGGCACTGATCAGCGGGCGCATCTTGCCGGTCAGCTCGGCCCCGGCGCTGCGCCGCAGGTACTGGCTCGCGCCGTCGTTCTGCGAAACGATACCGGGAACGTCGTTGAGCGACAGGCGGCTGATTGCGGCGCGGAAGATAGGCTTGGCCTCCTTGGCGGCAAGGCCCGCCGCATCGTTGAGCTTGCGGGTGATGCCATCGGTCAGCCCCAACCGGTCGCCCGCGCCCAGCACGGATCCCAGCGCGCCGCCAAGGCCGCCCGCGTTGCCCACCAGCGGCAGCAGGATGCGCACCGCAGTATCGTTGTAGAACGCACCGGGCACGGCCAGCTTGTCGAGCGCGCTATCCGATGCGTTGCCGAGAATGCCGGAGAGGCCGCTGCCGAGGACCTGCGCCTGCGCGGTTGCGCCGAACAGGGGTGCCACGGCCATCGACGCCATGCCCGCCAGAATCATGCGCCGCTGCTGATCGTGTTCTGCCATGGTTGAACGTCCTTTCCCGAAGTGCTCCCCGACGGTTTCACATGCGCCGGATCGGATCAAGGGAGCGGTGGGCGAGAATGCTCCATTCCGCCCCGATCCGATGGCTGACGCGCCGCCGGTGACATCGCCGTGGCGCTGGCATAGGGAACATCCCGCCCTTCCCCGGCCAGGACGATTCCCCGTGACGACGCCCGCCCCCACTCCCCTGCCCCCCGACGCGATTTCCCGAATCCTGAGGATCATGGCGCGGTTGCGCGATCCGCAATCGGGCTGCGAATGGGACCGGGCGCAGACTTTCGCTACCATCTTCCCCTACACGATCGAGGAAGCCTACGAAGTGGCCGATGCGATCACGCGCGGCGACATGGCGGCCTTGCGCGAGGAACTGGGCGATCTGCTGTTCCAGGTGGTGTTCCACAGCCGCATGGCCGAGGAAGCCGGCCTGTTCGCCTTCGCCGACGTCGCCAACGCCATTTCGGACAAGATGGAAGCGCGGCACCCGCATATCTTCGGTGATGCCAGCGATGGCGGCGGCGATCCGGGTCAGGCGCGCGAGGACCGCTGGGAAGCGCTCAAGGCGAGCGAACGGGCCGCCAAGGGCGAACAAAGCGCCATGGACGGCGTGGCCATTGCCCTCCCCGCGCTGATGCGTGCCGAAAAGCTCCAGAAAAGGGCCGCTCGCCAAGGCTTCGACTGGCCCGATACGGCCGGTCCGGTGACCAAGCTGGCCGAGGAAGCCGCCGAACTCGAAGCCGCGCGGAACGATGCCGAGCGGCTGGAAGAAGCGGGTGACCTGCTGTTCGCCGCGGTCAACGTGGTCAGAAGCCATGGCATTGCCCCCGAAGATGCGCTGCGGGCCGCCAACGCCAAGTTCGAGCGGCGCTTCCGGGCGATGGAAGCCATGGCGGGGGGCCGCTTTGCCGATCTGACGCTGGATGAACAGGAAGCGCTATGGCAGGCGGTCAAGGCGTCAGAGGCTGTTGAAGCGCCCTAGTTCGCGCGGCGTCAGCCGCACTTTCAGGCGCACCTGCGGCTCGCCCGCCGCGCTTTCTATCTCTCGTTCCGACAGAACCTCGCCGTGGGCATGGAGCCAGGCCAGCTTCTGACCATCGCCCATCGGAATCGACAACTCCAGCTCGGTCGCGCCGCCGGTCAGCATCGTGCCGAGGCGGGCAAGCAGGTCGTCCACGCCTTCGCCCGTCATCGCGGAGATCGGCACGACCGGGCGGTCCGGCACATCGGCCGCGATCAGGTCCAGTCGCATCGCGCGTTCGTCTTCCGGGAGCAGGTCCCACTTGTTCCACGCCTCGATGATCGGAACGCTGGCCCCGTCCTCCCCGATCACGCCGAGATCGGCGAGGACGTCTTCGACCTGCTTCTTCTGCGCGGACGTAGCCGGGTTGGCGATATCGCGGACATGGACGATGACGTCCGCCGCCGTCACTTCCTCCAGCGTGGCGCGGAAGGCGGCGACAAGCTGGGTCGGCAGATCGGAAATGAAGCCCACGGTATCGGACAGGATCGCCTTTTCCACGCCAGGCAGGCGGATCGCGCGCATGGTGGGGTCCAGCGTGGCGAACAGCAGGTCTTCGGCCATCACACCTGCGCCGGTCAGGCGGTTGAACAGCGTGGACTTGCCCGCGTTGGTGTAGCCGACCAGCGCGATGATCGGCCAGGGCGCGCGCTGGCGCCGGTCGCGGTGGAGCCCGCGCGTGCGGCGGACCTGCTCCAGTTCGCGGCGGATGCGCGCCATGCGGTTGCGGATCAGCCGCCGGTCGGCCTCGATCTGGGTTTCGCCGGGGCCGCCCAGGAAGCCGAAGCCGCCGCGCTGGCGTTCAAGGTGGGTCCAGCTGCGCACGAGCCTCCCCGCTTGGTAATCGAGATGGGCAAGTTCAACCTGCAAACGCCCTTCGGCGGTCGCCGCGCGCTCGCCAAAGATCTCCAGGATCAGGCCGGTCCGATCGATGACCTTGCGCTTGAGCTTGTCTTCGAGATTGCGCTGCTGGATCGCCGAAAGCGCGCCATCGACGATGACGAGTTCGGCATCGGACTGGTTGGCGGCAACCGCCATCCGTTCCACTTGCCCTTCGCCGAACAGGGTGGCGGGACGCACCGCGCGGATCGGCAGGACAAAGGCATCTACCACCTCGATCCCGATCGCGAGAGCCAGCCCCTTCCCTTCTTCCAGGCGCGCATCGGTATCGTCGCCCAGCCCGCCGCCGCGCTGCCGGATATCCGGCAGAACGACGAGCGCGCGGGCGCCGCGGGCCACTTCGTTGCGCTGTTCTTCGGAGCGGTTCCCGAACTCGAACGAACTCATCAGGACGCGTCCGAAGCCACCCGGTCAGGCGCTTTCGCCGTCCCAATCGCCGGTCAGGTCGACATGGCCGGCGGGCTGGATCGTGGAAACCGCGTGCTTGTAGGCAAGCTGGACGTAGCCTTCGCGCTCCAGCAGCATGCAGAACAGGTCATAGGCCGCGACCTTGCCCTGCAGCATCACGCCGTTGACGAGGAACATCGTCACCTGCACGCCGGCATCGCGCACGCTGGAGAGGAACACTTCCTGCAACAGCCGCTTGCGGCCGCCTTCGTCATTCGCGCCCTGGAAGTGCGCCACGGAAAGCTGCTGACCCGGCATGATCGTCGAAATCGCGTGCTTGTAGACAAGCTGCGATTGCCCATCCCGGCGGAGCAGGATGGAGAAATTGTCGAACCACGTCACGATGCCCTGCAGCTTCACGCCCTTCACCAGGAACATGGTGACGGGGATCTTGTTCTTGCGCAGGTGGTTCAGGAAGAGGTCCTGAAGGTTCTGGCCCTTGGCCCCGCCTGCCGGCGCGCCGGACTGAGGGGCGGGGGCCGTTTCGGCCGCGGGAGCCGCTTCGGCCTTGGCGCGCGGACGTGCGGAAAGTGTCTTGCCGGTCATTCGTGTGACTCCTTCGTATTGGCGCGCCCTTTGTGGCGTCGCGATCTGGCGTGTTCGAAGCTCCGTCGCCGGAACCCGTTCAAGCCGGTTTCGATGACTCTCTTATTGCGGGAACCCTTGCGCGTAAACTTGGAAAATGCGCAAGAGTTCCGACAGAAAACGCAATTGCCCCCTTGCCGTCGGAAATCAGTCGTCGATTTCGTCTTCGCGCCGGTCGACCATGCCCAGCAGCTTGAGCTTGCGGTGCAGCGCCGAGCGCTCCATGCCGATGAAGTTCGCGGTTTTCGAGATATTGCCGGAAAAGCGCCGGATCTGGACCTTGAGATATTCCCGCTCGAAGTTCTCGCGCGCTTCGCGCAGCGGCACGCCCATCAGCGCCGGCGTACCTGCTTCCGCCCCCAGACGGCCGCTGACGATCTCTGACGGCAGCATGTCGGAATCGATCCGGCCCAACCGGTCGCGCGGTGCCAGGATGACGGTCCGTTCCACGACATTACGCAGTTCGCGCACGTTGCCTGGCCAGTCGTGGCTTTGCAGCGCGGCCATGGCCTCTGGCGATATGGCCGGCGGGGTAATTCCCTGCTCGGTGGCGTAGCGGGTGAAGAAATGGTCCACCAGCGCGGGAATATCGTCGCGCCGTTCCGCCAGCGAGGGAATCGTCACCGGCACGACATTGAGCCGGTAGTAAAGGTCCTCGCGAAAGCGTCGTTCGGCGATTTCCTTTTCCAGCGGACGTGACGACGACGAGACCACGCGCACGTCCACGCGGATCTGGCGGTGCCCGCCCACGCGCACGAACGATTGTTCCGTCAGCACGCGCAGGATGCGCGCCTGGCTGGAAGGCGGCATGTCCGCCACTTCATCGAGAAACAGCGTGCCACCATCGGCCATTTCGAGCAGCCCGGCCCGAACCAGCTTGCCATCGGCTTCTTCCCCGAACAGTTCCTGTTCGAACCGTTCGGGCGTGATCCGGGCGGAATTGACCGTGACGAACGCGCTTTGCGCGCGCGGGCTCCAGCTGTGAAGAAGGCGCGCGGCCACTTCCTTGCCCGATCCCGCCGGGCCTGAAATCAGCAGGCGGCTGCCGGTGTTGGCCACGCGCTTCAGCGTGGCGCGCACAGCATTGATCGAGGAACTGTTGCCGGTGAACTCGTCAGCGGTAGCAAAGCCGCTGCGCAGCCGCGCGTTCTCGCGGCGGAGTCTTTCCGTCTCGGTGGCGCGCTCGACCAGCAGCAACAGGCGTTCCGCCTCGAACGGCTTTTCGATGAAATCCATCGCGCCGCGGCTGATTGCGGATACCGCGGTGTCGATGCCGCCATGGCCCGAGAAGATGATGACGGGCAGTTCCGGCTCGCGCTTCTTGATCTCGTCCAGCACTTCCAGCCCGTCCATCGGGCTGCCGTGCAGCCACACGTCGAGCAGCACGAGGCTGGGCCGGCGCTCGTCGATCGCCGCCAGCGCGGCGGTGCTGTCGGCGGCCAGACGGCAGCCATAGCCTTCGTCGCTGAGCACGCCCGCGACGAGTTCGCGAATGTCGCGTTCATCGTCAACGATCAGGATGTCGAGTGCCATGTGCGGGTTCCGTAAATCGAGCAGGTTCCGTAAATCTTGATTTCACGCGCGGGTTCAAGACGCTGTAACGACGCCGGGCGGCTCCGGCGCCGGCGCCGCTTCGGATTGCGGTTCGCGCGCGAAGCGCATGGCCACGCACGTGCCGCCTTGGTCGGCCGACGTGAATGTCATTTCCCCGCCGTGTTCCTCGACGATCTTGTTCACGATCGCGAGGCCCAGCCCGGTGCCCTTCTCCCGCGTGGTCATGTACGGTTCCAGGATGCGCTCGCGCTCCGCCGGCAGGCCGATCCCGTTGTCGGTGACGGTGACGGTGACGGCGCTTTCGGTGCTGGCGAGGTGCACAGCGATGCGCCCCCGGAAATCGACATCTTCCTTGCGCGCCCGGCTGTCGATCGCTTCCGCCGCGTTCTTGAGCACGTTGGTCATCGCTTGGCCGAACTGATGGCGATCGCACTGGATTGCCGCCGAATCCCCGTCGGAGCTGAAGCTGTAGGCGATCTCGGTATGCGCCACTTCCTGAAGGAACAGCGCCTGCCGCACGAGGTCGCTCGCGTCTTCGGCCCTGAACACGGGCTTGGGCAACCGCGCGAAGGACGAAAATTCGTCGACCATCTTCCGCAGATCGCCCACCTGCCGGATGATGGTGCTGGTCAGTTCCTCGAACAGCTCGGGATCGGTGGTGATTTGCCGTCCGTAGCGGCGGCGCAGGCGTTCGGTGGCAAGCTGGATCGGCGTCAGCGGGTTCTTGATCTCGTGCGCGATGCGTCGCGCCACGTCGGACCAGGCCGCGCGCCGCTGATCCAGCAACTGGCGGGTGATGTCCTCGAAGGTGATGACGTGGCCGTTGCGGTCGGCGGTGACTTTTACCGCCAGCGTGAGCAGATCGCCCCCCTTGGCATACTGGACGATGCCGCCGTGCTGCCCGTCCGCGGCAAGCTGGGCAAACTGCGGGGCGATCCTGTCCAGCGGGCGGCCGAGCAGATCGGGCGCGTCCGCTGCCTGCAGGAGCTTCTGCGCGGAACTGTTCACGAGCTGGATGGTGCCATCCGGCCCGACCGAGATGATGCCGGCGGTAATCGATTCCAGCACCGCCTCGATAAAGGCCCGGCGCACTTCGAGCTGGCTGTTGGCGCTGACCAGCGCCTGCGTCTGCCCTTCCAGCTGCGCGGTCATGCGGTTGAACGCGCGCGCCAGCAGCGCGATTTCGTCCGTGCCGCCGCGATGCGCCACGCGCATGGAGAAATTGCCGCTGCCGACGGTCCGTGCAGCGGACACCAGTTCCACCAGCGGAGAGACCTGGCGGTCGGCGAAACGCAGCGCCACCCACACCGCCAGCCCCACCAGCGCCAGACTGATCGTGAGCAGCGCAAGGTTGAAGCGCAATTGCAGCGCGCGGGCGCGGCCGCTGAGAATATCATAGGCCTTGAGCACGCTTTGCGCGCGCGCCCACTGGTTGAGCGCCAGCGTATCGGAATTGCGCGCGACATAGAGATAGATGCCTCGCACGGGATCGACCGTGGAGATCGCCTCGATCCGCTGGGCGGAAGCCTTCACCACCACGGCTTCGCCGGCATCGAGCCGTTTCATGTCGTCGGGCGTGATCCGCTCGCGGCTCTCGTCGCTGTTGGGATCGACGATGGCGGCGGTGCGCAGGTTGCCGTCCGGTCCCTTTTCGATCAGCGCGGATTCGTTCAGCTTGCGGCTTATCACCTGCCAGGAATACCCCTCGGCAAAGTCCTGGCTGGTGATGGGCGTCTGGTTCAGATAGGCGCGCATGTCGCTGGCCATGGCCACGCTTTCGTTGCCGACATCGCGCAGCTTGTCCGCGTAGTATCCGCGCGCCAGACTGTTGGCGTTCTCCAGCATTCCGCGCGAGTTGTCGGAAAACCAGAACTCCACGCCCGATTGGAACAGCAGCGAGGCGAAGATCACCACCAGCAGGGTCGGGATCGCGGCGATCAGCGAAAACAGCCAGACAAGGCGGACGTGCAGGCGCCCGCTGGCGCCAAGGCCGCTCTGTTTGGCGCGGCGCAGCGCAATCCTGCGGCCCACGAGCACGATCAGCGCCATGGCCGGAACCAGCGTGCCGATCAGCAGCGTGGACGTCAGCCGCGAAGGCAGCAACTGGTTGCTGGCAGTATTGGCGCTGACCGCCATCCAGCTTACCGCCAGCATGGCGACGAGCGCGGTCGTGGCGACGAGTTCCAGCAGGAAGAACACGTTGGCGCGCCGCAGGCCGATCAGCAAGCGCCGCCACCAGCGCGGCGAGCGGTTTACGCCAGCTTTGCCTTCACCAACCATAGTTGCTCATATACAACACTGCTGTTGCACAAGCGCAAGTAAATTCTGCCGTCGAATGGGAAGTGGAGCGATACCGAAAATCAGACGCGCTGGATCGCCTCGTCGGGATGGATGCCCAGTTCGGCCAATCGCTTGCGCAAGGTGTTGCGATTGATCCCCAGCAAGTGGGCCGCGCGCAACTGGTTTCCGCCGGTCTGCGACAAGGCATGCAGGAACAGCGGTTTCTCGAAAGCGGCCAGCGCTTCGTCATACAGCGCACCGGCTTCGGGGCGCGCCTGCGCCAGCCAGTGCGCGAGCGCCGAGGCGAAATCCGCCGCCCCGCCCTCGCCTGCCGCGCCGCCGCTGCCCGGGGCGTGGGCGCCGATGTCATCGGCGGGCCGAAGGGATGTCTGGCCGTCCTGTATCAGCAGGGGCTCGATCGCGCCGGCGTCGATCACTTCGTCGCGCGCGAGCAGCGCGAGGCGATAGATGAAGTTGCGCAGTTCGCGCACGTTGCCGCGCCAAGGTTGCTGCGCGAGCAAAGCGGCGCCGCTTGGCGAGAGCTGGCGGCGCGGAAGCCCCTCGGACGCGGCCTGGAACAGGAAATGGCGTGACAGCGCCTCGATATCGTCTGCCCGGTCGCGCAAGGGGGGCAATTCGATCGGGACGACCGCAAGCCGGTAGTACAGATCCTCGCGGAACTGCCCGGCCGCGATCATCGGCAGCAGATCCTTGTTGGTGGCCGCGATGATACGGCAATCCAGCGTGATTTCGTCACGCCCGCCGACGCGGCGGATCCGCCCGGACTGGAGCGCGCGCAGCAACCTGGTCTGCGCCTGCATCGGCATGTCACCGATTTCGTCGAGGAACAGCGTGCCGCCGCTCGCCTGCTCGAACTTGCCGACATGGCGCGCCACTGCCCCGGTGAACGCGCCCTTTTCGTGGCCGAACAGTTCGCTTTCGATCAGCTCCCCAGGAATGGCGGCGGTGTTGACCGCCACGAACGGCCCGGCGGAGCGATTGCCCAGTTGATGGACCGCTTCGGCGACCAGTTCCTTGCCCGTTCCGGACTCGCCGAGGATCAGGACGGTAAGATCGTTGCGCAGGACGCGCGTAATCATGCGATAGACCGCCTGCATCGCCTGGCTGCGCCCGACCAGCGGCAGCGCCTGCGGCACGTCTTCGTGCTCGTTCTCGGTTTCCGTGGTCGCCGCCGAGGCGAAAGCCTGGCGCACGGTGCGGACAAGTTCCTCAAGGTCAAACGGCTTGGGGAAATATTCGAAAGCGCCGGTATCACTGGCACGCACGGCGGTATCCAGCGTGTTCTGGGCGGACAGGATGATGATCGGCAGCCGCGGATGGCCCTGCCGCACGCGTGCCAGCGTTTCGATGCCGTCGCCATCGGTCAGCATCACGTCGGTCAGCATCAGCCCATAGCGCTGGCCGGCCAGCAGCCGGTCGCGTTCGGCGATGCTGTCGCAGCGGTCGACGAGGAAGCCCTCCGCTTCCAGCGCCGCGGTGATGACCAGGGCGATCGAGGCGTCGTCCTCCACCAGCAGGACGTACTTCTTCATGCCTATCCTCTCACCGTTCCCGCCACCGGCAGATGCAGGCGGAAATGCGTCCAGCCCCGTGCCTCGTCCCGATCATGGCTGATCCGCCCGTTCATTTCACGCACCAGCTTCTGCACCAGCGCCAGTCCCAGCCCCTGCCCCTGCTTCTTGGCGGTGACGAACGGCTCGAAAATATGATCGCGCAGCGCGGGGTCTATGCCAGGCCCGATATCGCTCACGCGAAGTTCGATCGGCAGGCGCAAGGGTTTGCCTTCCGGCCCCGTGTGCAACTGGATACCACTGGCGAAGCGGGTGCGCACCGCGATGCGGCGGTCGGCCTGCCCTTCGCACGCCTCACGCGCGTTGGTCAGAAGATTCAGCAGGACTTGCACAAGCGCATCGGGGTTGGCCATGATAGGCGGCAGCGAGGGATCGAACTCCTCCTCGATCACCACCCTGCCTGGATCGCTTGCCGCGATAACCGCCTGCGCGCGCCGCACCGCTTCATGCAGATTGCACGGCACCGCCGGTTCCTGGCTGCGCCGAGAAAGCGACTGCATCTGGTCGATTAGTTTCGCAATGCGGTCGACTTCCGAGGTGATCAATTCCGTCAGCGCCCGGTCGCTTCCTTCCAGTTTACGGTTGAGAAGCTGGGCCGCCCCCCTGATCCCCGCGAGCGGATTCTTGATCTCGTGCGCCAAGACTTCGGGCGCGCGCAGCGTTACCCCGCCCTGATCGCTTGCCCCGCCCACGCTGCCGCCCAGCGCCTCGACCCCGATGGGTTCGTGCAGCACGAGCAATTGCCAGCCCGGGGTATGCGCTACCGGCGCGGTCATGACGTCAAGCCTGCGCGCGGGCTGGTTGTTGATCCGAACTTGCGCATCGCGCGCGGAAAGCTGCGCCTCGCCTTCCGTGAGACGGTTCATGATCAGTGGTTCGTCGAACTCGAACAGGCTCGACACGCGGCGCCCCACGAGGCGGCTCGCGCCCTGCCCCGTCAACTGTTCGGCGGCCGGGTTGGCGGAGACGATCGACAGGTCGGGCGCGATCAGCAGAACCGCCATCGGCATGCTGCCGATCAGGCGCTTGGCATCCGGCCTGGCCGCGTCGGGCAGGCGCCAGTCCGCCGCCCCGGTCATGCCGCCGCGCGATGCTCCGCGGGCGCGTAGAAGCGTGCCAGGCTATCGAGCACTTCGCGCGGGTCATCGATGAAGTTCACCCGGTTGCGGAATTCGGCCGATCCGGGCAGCCCCTTGGTGTACCAGCCAAGATGCTTGCGCGCCATTTTCACGCCGGTTTCCGCGCCGTAGTGATCGAGCATGGCCTGGTAGTGTTCCACGATCAGCCGATACTGTTCGTCGATCGATGGATCGGCCCGCAACTGGCCGGTCTGGAGCCAGTGCATCACCTGCCCCAGCAGCCACGGCTTGCCATAGGCGCCGCGCCCGATCATCACGCCATCCGCGCCGCTCTGTTCCAGCGCGGTGGCCACGTCCTCGATGCCGCAGATGTCGCCGTTGACGATGACCGGCAGCGATACCGCTTCCTTGACCTTGCGCACAAAGGCCCAGTCCGCGCTGCCCTTGTACATCTGGTTGCGCGTGCGGCCGTGAACGGTGATCAGCTTGGCGCCGAGATCCTCGGCGATCCGCGCCAGTTCGGGCGCGTTCAGCGCGTTGTGATCCCAGCCCATGCGCATCTTGACGGTAACGGGCACGTCCACCGCCTTCACCGTCGCCTCTATCAGCGAAGCGGCCAGCGGCAGATCGCGCATCAGAGCCGATCCGGCATCGCCGTTGACCACCTTCTTCACCGGGCAGCCCATGTTGATGTCGATGATCGCGGCGCCACGATCGGCGTTCAGTTTCGCCGCTTCCGCCATCTCGACCGGGTTGCAACCGGCCAGCTGGAGCGAAACCGGCTCCTCCACGGCATCCCAGGCGGCCTTCTGAAGCGATTGGCGGGTCTCGCGGATCATCGCCGGGCTGGCGATCATCTCGGTAACGTTAAGGCCCGATCCGAAGCGCCGTACGAGCGTGCGAAAGGGCATGTCCGTAACCCCGGTCATCGGGGCGAGGATCACCGGACAATCGATACGCACCGGCCCGACCTGAAGCGGTGCGAGGCGCGGAGGATGCGGGAGCGTGCTCATCGTATGTACAAATCTGCCTAAAAAACAGGCAGCGCTTAGTCCATTGCGGGGCGCACGGCAAGGCTGATAGAGGCGCGCCCGCATGAACCACACGTTTCCCGATCCGGCCGGCAAGCGAGTCGCGGCCGTTGTCGTCGCGGCTGGCCAAGGTCTGCGCGCCGGTGGCTCTGTCCCCAAGCAGTTCGCCCAGTGGCGCGGCGCACCGCTTGTCCGCCATTCGGTGAAGCGGATGGCGGACGCAGGCATCGCTCCCATCGTCGTCGCCATTCCGGAGAACTGGCGCGCAACCGCCGAGGAGTCGCTCGCCGGGATTTCCGATGTCCGCCTTGTGGCGGGTGGCGCCACACGCCAGCTTTCGGTGCGCGCCGCGCTGGAAGCGCTCGAAGCCGACGCCCCCGACCTGGTGCTGATCCACGATGCAGCCCGCCCCGATCTGCCGGAAAGCGTGATCGCGGCGCTGGTGGAAGCGCTGACCCGGCACGAAGCGGCCATTCCGGTCCTTCCTGTCGTCGACAGCCTCGTGCGCGGCGGAGACGGCATGATGCTGGAACCGGCGCGGCGCGAAGGGCTTTACAGAGTGCAGACGCCCCAGGCGTTCCGCTATCCGGTGATCCTAGCCGCGCACCGTGCCTGGCAGGGGGAAGCCGAAGCGGGTGATGACGCGCAGGTCGCCGTCGCCACCGGGCACGCCGTCGCGCTGGTTCAGGGTGAGGAAAGGCTGCGCAAGGTCACATTCGCCAGTGACCTTCAGGAGAGCGACCTTCAGGAGAATGCGGTGACGATTCCCATCCCCCGTACCGGATCGGGCTTCGACGTCCACCGCCTCGTCCCCGGCGAGGAACTGTGGCTATGCGGACTGCGCATCGAACACACGCATGGACTATCTGGGCACAGCGATGCCGACGTGGCGATCCATGCGCTGGTCGATGCGCTGCTCGGCAGCATCGCCGCCGGCGACATCGGCGACCATTTTCCGCCGTCCGATGCCCGCTGGAAAGGCGCTTCTTCCGACCGGTTCCTGGCGCACGCGGCGGAGCTTGTCGCGCAATCCGGCCATGCCATCGCGCATGTTGACGTCACGATCATCTGCGAGGCGCCCAAAATCGGCCCGCACAAGGCGACGATGCGCGCAAGGCTGGCGGAGATTCTTGCAATTGACATTGGCCGGGTGAGCGTGAAGGCCACGACCACCGAACGGCTTGGCATGACCGGACGGGGTGAAGGCATCGCCGCACAAGCCGTCGCCACCGTCGTTCCGGTCCAGTGAAAGGAAACGCCATGCGTCCTGTCAGTTCTTCCACCAGAATCGCCGCGACGCTGGTCGCGGGTGCCGCGCTTGTTCTCCAGTCGCAGGCCGCTCTGGCGCAGAATTGCCTGACCGAACGGGAAGTGACGGGCCTTGTCACGTTCGCGCTGCCGACCGTAATGAACAGCGCGATCACCACCTGCCAGCCGCAGCTTTCCCCCAACGGCTATTTCGCCACGCAGGGCCGGTCGCTGGTTGCCCGTTATGCGGCGGGCAAGGCCGCCGCCTGGCCCACGGCCAAGGCTGCCCTGTTCAAGCTGGGCGGGGACAAGGGCGATGCCCAGACGCGCGATCTTCTTGCCAAGATGCCTGACGAAGCGCTCCAGCCTTTCGCGGAGGGCATGGTCGGGCAGATGGTGGGCAGCGGGATCAAACCCGACCAGTGCGTCGCCATCGAACGCGGCGCGCGCCTGCTGGCGCCGCTGCCGCCGGAAAACACCGCCGAACTGATCACCTTCATCATCTCCGTCGCGGACAAGCCCAAGCCCGGCAAGACCCCCAAGCTGTCGATCTGCCCCGCGCAGAATTGACGCCGAAAGCCCGATTTCATGGACAACCTGCTTCCCGCCGACATTGCCGACCTGGCACGCCGCGTGATCGAGACCAACCTTGCCGCCGGCCGCACGGTGGCCGTGGCCGAAAGCTGCACCGGCGGGCTGGTCGCTGCCGCGCTGACCGAGATCGCCGGCAGCTCGGCCGTGCTCGATCGCGGTTTCGTGACCTATTCCAACGAGGCCAAGAACGAAATGCTGGGCGTGGCCATGGATGTGATCGACACGTTCGGCGCGGTCTCGGTAGCCGTGGCCTGGTCGATGGCGCAGGGCGCGCTCAAGCATTCGGGCGCCGACGTGGCGGTGGCGATCACCGGCGTTGCCGGTCCGGACGGAGGATCGCCGCAGAAGCCGGTGGGGACGGTCGTGTTCGCCAAGGCCGAACGCGGCGAGGACCCGGAAGCGGTCAACGCCGAGATGAAGTTCTTCGAGGACGCGAAGACGCGCGCGGACGTGCGCCGTCAGGCAACGCTGGTCGCGCTGGACCTGCTGCTGCCGTAGAGCTTTTCGGCCCGCGTCTCGAACGCGGCCACCATCTTGCGGAAGGCGCTGTCGAGGTACTGCCCGGCGAGCTTTTCGAAAATGACGTTGCGGAACGCGAAGTCGACCTGAAAATCGACGATGCAGCCGCCTTCCCCGTCAGGCGCGAAGGCCCAGTCGTTCTCCAGCTTGCGCAACGGCCCGTCGAGATATTCGACGACGATCCCTTGCGGACGGTCGAACCGCACGCGCGAGGTGAACTTCTCCTTCAGCGCGCTGAAGCCGACCAGCATGTCCGCGATCATTTCCGATTCGTCTTCGGAGCGGATGCGCGTGGCGACGACCCAGGGCAGAAATTCCGGATAGCGGCGCACGTCCGCCACCAGATCGAACATCTGTTCGGGCGACCAGGGCAGGCGCCGCTTCTCGGCGATATGCGGCACGCCCGATCAGCCCTGCGCTGCGGCCTTCTGCGCGGCCTTGGCCAATTGCGCCTCACGGGTGGCGCGCATTTCGCGGAAATCGTCACCGGCGTGATAGCTGGACCGGGTCAGCGGACTGGCGGCGACCTGCAGGAAGCCCTTGGCCCGCGCGATCGCGCCATAGGCCTCGAATGCCTTGGGCGTCACGAACTCGGCCACGCTGGCATGGCGGGGAGTGGGCTGGAGGTATTGCCCCATCGTCAGGAAGTCGATCTGCGCCGAACGCATGTCGTCCATCACCTGATGGACCTCGAGGCGCTCCTCGCCCAGCCCCAGCATGATGCCGGACTTGGTGAAGATGCGCGGATCGAGCCGCTTCACGTGCTCCAGCAGACGCAGCGAAGCGTAATAACGAGCGCCGGGCCGGATCGTGGGATAGAGCCGGGGCACGGTTTCAAGGTTGTGGTTGTACACGTCCGGCCCGGCCGCGACGATCGATTCCACCGCGCTTTCCATCTTGTTGCGGAAATCGGGCGTCAGGATTTCGATGGTCGTCTTTGGTGTGGCGCGACGCAGTGCCTCGATCACCTTGACGAACTGCGAAGCGCCGCCATCGGGCAGATCGTCGCGATCGACCGAGGTGATGACGATATGTTCCAGCCCCATCTTCGCGGCCGCTTCGGCCACGTGCTCCGGCTCAAGCGGATCGACGGCGCGGGGCATGCCGGTCTTGACGTTGCAGAACGCGCAGGCGCGCGTGCAGACGTCGCCCAGGATCATCACGGTCGCGTGCTTCTTGGTCCAGCATTCGCCGATGTTCGGGCAGGCCGCTTCCTCGCAAACGGTGTTCAGCCGAAGGTCGCGCATCAGCTGGCGCGTTTCGCCGTAACCGCGGCTGGTCGGCGCTTTCACGCGGATCCAGTCCGGCTTGCGCTGGCGTTCCGGGCGAGGCGATGAGGCTAGATCGTTCATGGCGTCCAGATAGGCGCATCTTCGGGCACTTGAAAGTGGCAATCGACCCGCGCATTAGCCTTCGTCATGTCAGACGATTCATCGCCAGAGCTGGACAAGCTCATCGCCGGCTATCGCCGTTTCCGTGACCATGGATGGACGCCTCGCCTCGAACGCTGGCAGCAGCTGAGCGAAGGGCAGGAGCCGCGCGTGATGATCATCGCCTGCTCCGACAGCCGCGTCGATCCCGCGCAGATCTTCGATACGGACCCCGGCGAGATGTTCGTGGTGCGCAACGTGGCGGCGATGGTGCCGCCGTTCGAAACTTCCCCGGGCCATCACGGCGTGTCCGCCGCGCTGGAATTCGCGGTGCAGGTACTGAAGGTAAAGGAAGTCGTGGTCATGGGCCACGGCATGTGCGGCGGCTGCAAGGCCGCGCTGACGCAGGAACTGCGCGGAACAGAACCGGGCGAAGGCGGCTTCATCGCCGACTGGATCGCCCTGCTGGACGAGGCGCGCGAGCCCGTGGCCGAGGCGCACGGCACGACCGGGCGCACGGCCGAGCGTGCGATGGAGCAGGCCGGCGTCAAGGCCAGCCTCAAGAATCTGCGCACCTTCCCGTGCATCCAGCGCAAGGAGGCCAGGGGCGAACTCATCCTGCGCGGCGCCTTCTTCGCGATTTCAGACGGCGTTCTTCACCTGCTGGATGAAGCCAGCGGCGATTTCCATCCCGTCGGGTAAACCCCTGTCCGGGTGAAGGACGCAAAAAAGGGGGCGACCACCGCAGTGGCCGCCCCCTTTTTTCATACACCTGGCGCCAGCGGTTACTTGGCGGCCTTGGTGGTCGCGTAAACCGTCCACAGCTTGGCCAGCGGTGCGCGGACGGCACCGGTGATCTGGGCGAAGGTGGCCTTGGCTTCCTCGTACTTGCCTTCATCGCACTGGGCGATGCCCAGGCGGGTCAGCGCGCGATCCTTGTCGATGTTGCCCTTCTGGATCGCCAGCTTGTAGAGATCCTCGGCCTTGGCGGCATCGCCATAGGACAGGTAGGCGTCGGCCGTTGCCAGCGCACCCTTGCCATCGGCGCCGGCGCGGGCATCGCGCTCCAGGCCGGGCAGCGAGGCCTTGTCCGCCGCGATGCGGCCCTTGGCCTGCGAGATCGCATCCGCCACGAACTGGTCGTTCGCGCGCAGCACGCCGGCGGCGACGCCGGCTTCCGCCACCTTCAGAACTTCGCCCGGCAGACGACGCGGGTCAGCGGCCTCGATATATTCGACGTATTCGCGTTCGAGATACTTGGGATCGCTCTGGAACGCCCCCGAACGCATCATCAGGCGGCCCAGATCGAGCGATTCCTGATTGGTGAACGTACCGAATTCGCGGGTCAGCTGGCCGGCGCCCAGCCAGTTGATCGGCGAGGGATCGTTCTCGACCATCATCGTTGACCATTCGATGGCCTGCGGCCCCAGCTTCGCCTTGTAGGCGATCAGGTTGGCGCGCTTGAACCAGTCGGCGGGAACGGTGCCACCGGCAGCCTTGCGCGTGTCAACGGCAAGCTTGAGCGCCTGGAGGCCTTCTGCCGGCTTGCCCTGCTGAACGTAGGCATCCGCCAGAAGTTCGGCCGCCGTGTCCTCGCTGTAGTTCGCCTGCACGACCTTGGTCAGCGCATCGACCGCGACCGGCCAGTCCTTCTGCGTATAGGCGAAGTTGCCCAGATAGAACTGGTACTCGCTGACCTTGTCGGCGGGCACCAGTCCGCTGTCGAGCATGTTCTTGATGCCGCGTTCGCGCATCCCGATGTCGCCCAGCATGCCGCCGAGGTTCACGGCGAACTGGCCTGCCGTCATCCGGTCGGTGGGGTTCTTGATCGCGGCTTCGGCGGCTGCCAGCTGCGCCGGAGCGCCAGCAAGCTGCGTCTTGATATCGGCGTCAGAAGTACCCTTCGCCTTGGCGGCGGCGGCATCGCCCAGAACCTTCTGCAGCGGCCCGGCAACGGCGATGAATTCCTTGGAGAAGGCGCCGCCCTTGGCCGCTTCCTTTTCCTTGGCGATGGCGGCCGTCGCGCCCAGCGTCGCTCCGCCCGCGACAAGGCCGGTCGCCAGCGCGGTCGCCAGCGCCATGCGGGCTGCACCACCCTTGGCAAACTTCCCGAAAGAAACCCGCATCATGCATTCTCCTGTTCGACCCGGAAACCCGAAGGCAAGCGTTCGAGGAATCGCTTCTGCACCCTGCCCCGGCCGGCGTTCATTGACTTGTGGCCGGCTCCGCTAGTGGCGCGGATCCATGACCTTTGCAACCGCTCCGGCGATACCTTTTGCGCAGTGAACCGCGATTGAACGGCGCTTCGTCCCGCAACGCGGTCAACCTGTCGCATGTGTGGAAAACTCCCGCCGTAACGGCCCGAAATTCCCGGCGTTGCTGGCCATTCGCGCCTGTTTGTCCTAGGGCGAAGGTTCAATCCTGACAACTAGAGCGAAATAGCCACCGACGTGAGCGACGACACCACCATCATCGATCCCCCTGCCCCCGCGCCGGAACCCGAATTCCAGCGGATCGACATCGTCGATGAAATGAAGACCAGCTATCTCGATTACGCGATGAGCGTGATCGTCAGCCGCGCGCTGCCCGACGTGCGCGACGGCCTGAAGCCGGTCCACCGCCGCATCCTCTTCGCCAGCCAGGAAGGCGGCTTCGTCGCCGGGCGGCCCTATCGCAAATCGGCCAAGATCGTCGGCGACGTGATGGGCAACTATCACCCGCACGGCGACAGCGCGATCTATGATGCGCTCGCGCGCATGACGCAGAACTGGTCGATGCGACTGCCGCTGATCGACGGCCAGGGCAACTTCGGCTCGATGGACCCCGATCCGCCGGCCTCGATGCGCTATACCGAGGCGCGGCTGGCGCGCGTGGCCAATTCGCTGCTCGACGATCTCGATAAGGATACCGTCGATTTCACCGACAACTACGACGGTTCGCGGCAGGAACCCTCGGTCCTGCCCGCGCGCTTTCCCAACCTGCTGGTCAACGGCGCGGGCGGCATCGCGGTCGGCATGGCCACCAACATTCCCCCGCACAACCTGGGCGAAGTGATCGACGGTTGCCTTGCTTACATGGACAACCCGCTGATCACGATCGACGAACTGATCGAGATCATTCCGGGGCCGGATTTCCCCACCGCGCCGCTGATCCTGGGCGCCGCCGGTGCGCGCAAGGCCTACCACGAAGGCCGTGGCTCGATCATCATGCGCGCCTGCCACAAGATCGAGGAAGGCCGGGGCGACCGGCGCTCGATCGTGCTCACCTCGATCCCCTATCAGGTCGGCAAGTCCGGCCTCGTCGAGAAGATCGCCGAAGCCGCCAAGGACAAGCGGATCGAGGGCATCTCGGACATCCGTGACGAATCCAACCGCGAAGGCGTGCGCGTGGTCATCGACCTCAAGCGCGACGCGACGCCCGAAGTGGTGCTCAACCAGCTCTGGCGCAACACGCCGGCGCAATCGAACTTCCCGGCCAACATGCTGGCGATCCGCGGCGGCCGCCCGGAAATCCTGAGCCTCAAGGACATCATCGAATCCTTCGTGCGGTTCCGCGAGGAAGTGATCACGCGGCGCACCAAGTTCGAACTGAACAAGGCGCGGGACCGAGCGCATATCCTGCTCGGCCTCGTCATCGCGGTCACCAATCTCGATGAAGTCGTGCGGATCATCCGGGGATCGGCCAACCCGGCGCTGGCGCGCGAAACGCTGCTCGCCCGCGAATGGCCGATGGGCGAGATCGCGCCCTATATCCGGCTGGTCGAAGCAATCGAGCATGACGCCAGCATCGGCGGAGAAAGCTATCGCCTGTCCGAAACGCAGGTCCGCGCCATTCTCGACCTGCGCCTCCACCGCCTGACCGCGCTCGGCCGCGACGAGATCGGTGACGAGCTGGAAGTGCTGGCCAAGGCGATCGAGGAGTTCCTCTCGATCCTGGCCGACCGCGTGAAGCTCTATGGCGTGATGCGCCAGGAACTGATCGAGGTCCGCGATGCCTATGCCACGCCGCGCGTCTCGCTGATCGCGCCGGCGGCGGACGGGATCGACGACGAGGACCTGATCGAGCGCGAGGACATGGTCGTCACGATCACGCTCGATGGCTACATCAAGCGCACTCCGCTCTCCACCTTCCGCGCACAGAACCGGGGCGGTAAAGGCCGCTCGGGCATGGCGACGAAGGAAGAGGATGCCGTCGCGAACATGTTCGTCACCAGCACCCACACGCCCGTGCTGTTCTTCTCGACCGCCGGCAAGGTCTATCGCCTGAAAGTGTGGCGCCTGCCCGAAGGCGGGCCGGCCACGCGCGGCCGCCCGGTGGTCAATCTGCTGCCCGCGCTCGACCAGGGCGAGACGATCGCCGCCGTGCTGCCACTGCCGGAGGACGAAGGCGAATGGAGCAAGCTCCACGTCATGTTCGCCACGGCCAAGGGCAACGTGCGCCGCAACGCCATGGACCTTTTCGCCAACATCCCGTCGAACGGGAAGTACGCGATGAAGTTCGAGGAAGAGAGCGAGGACCGCCTGATCGGCGTCGCCCTGCTGTCCGAAGGCGATGATGTGCTGCTGGCGAGCCGGCAGGGCAAGGCCATCCGCTTCCCGGCAGACGACGTGCGCGAATTCCAGAGCCGCACCTCCACTGGCGTGCGCGGCATGACGCTGAAGGAAGGCGACGAGGTCATCTCGCTGTCGATCCTCCACCGCGTCGGCGTGAAGGATCAGGACGAGCGTGAGGACTATCTCCGCTTCGCCCCGTGGAAGGCGGAGAAGGAGGGCGAACCGCAGATGGCCGCCGAGCGCTATGCCGAACTGGCGGAGAAGGAGCAGTTCATCCTCACCGTCTGCGCCAACGGCTATGGCAAGCTATCGTCCGCCTACGAATACCGGCGGACCGGCCGCGGCGGCCAGGGCATCACCAATATCGACAACATCGGCCGCAACGGCCCGGTGGTGGCGAGCTTCCCGGCGGTGCAGGCCGACCAGCTGATGCTCGTTACCGATCAGGCCAAGCTGATCCGCCTGCCGCTCGATTCGCTGCGCGTGATCGGGCGTGGCAGCGCGGGCGTGCGGCTGTTCCACGTCGCCGATGACGAGCACGTCGTCAGCGCGGTGCGTCTGGCCGAGGAAGAAGGCGGCGAAGGCGAGGCGCCGTCCGAGGCATGACCTCTGCCGTCGCCTACAAGGTGCTGACCGCGGCGCAGATGGCCGAACTGGAGCATGCCGGCGTGTTCCGGGGCGCGCCGGTCGATCTGGCCGATGGCTATATCCACCTGTCCACCGAGGCACAGCTTGCCGAAACGATCGACAAGCACTTCGCCGGGCAGGACGATCTGCACATCGTCGCGGTCGATCTGGATGCGCTGGGAGACGCGGTGAAGTGGGAACCTTCGCGCGGCGGTCAACTGTTCCCGCATATTTACGCCGAGCTGCCGCTGGATGCGGCGATCGCCTATGGTCCGCTGCGGTGCCACCCGGATGGCGCGATCGCGCTGCCGGTGGCGGGATAAGGCGCAGGAGCACTACTCCGCGCTGAACTCCCCTTCGCGGCGCAGCGTGGCGATCACGCCGGTGCAGATCAGGAACTGGCCGAAGTAATAGAGCGGCCAGATCAGCAGGTGCGGCAGCGGGCTGGTGGCGAGCGGCCCCATGCGCGCGAAGATCAGCAGGTCCGACGCGACGAACAGCAACGCGCCCGCGCCCACCCGTCCGCGCGGAAAGGCGCTGAGCCACGCCGCCGCCGCCATCCCGCCCAGCGGCAGGGCATAGAGCGCGACCTGCATCGCCATCGCCCGGTCCGCTGGTAGCAGCCAGGCCAGCGCCGGCATGCCGACGACCAGCGCGACCGCCAGCCCTTTGTCTCGCAGGCTCACCGCCCCGCCCCGCCCGTGCCGCAGGTAGAGCGCGATGGCGACGAGGTGGCCCGCGAGGAACGCCGCCGCGCCGGCGGTGAACGCCACTTCCAGCACCACGTCGCCCAGCGCGCCCAGTGCCATGACCAGCGCGATCCGGTGCGCCCCGCGCGATGGGTGGTGCAGCCAGGCATAGACCGCGAGCAGGCCCACGCCCGCGCCCTTCCACGCGATCTGGTACAGCCCCGGCACCGCCCCGCCGGCGATGAACCCATAGCTGATGCCGAAAACCAGGCTGGCGAGCAGCCAGGGCCGCCGCTCGGCCAATGCGCGACCTGTCATACCGTCCTTCCCGCGTGATGGCCGCGCACCTTGGGGTTGTCCGCGCCGCAAGGCAATGCCAATGCGCGAGACATGACGCATCAGGTTCACATCATCGGCGGCGGCATGGCCGGCAGCGAGGCGGCATGGCAGCTCGCCCGGCGCGGCGTGCGCGTGCGCCTTTCGGAAATGCGGGGCGCCAACCTGCCCGGTGGGGGAGACACCACGGCCGCGCACCAGGGCACGGGCCTGGCCGAACTGGTCTGCTCCAACAGCTTCCGCTCGGACGATCACGAAAAGAACGCGGTCGGCCTGCTGCACGAGGAAATGCGCCGCTGCGACAGCCTGCTGATGGCGGCGGCCGAAAAGGCGCGCGTGCCCGCCGGCTCGGCGCTCGCCGTGGACCGTGAGGTGTTCTCGGCGGCAGTCGAACAGGCGCTGGCGGAACTGCCCAACCTGGAGATCGTGCGCGAGCGGGTGGACGTGCTGCCGGCGCAGGGTCCGGTGATCGTCGCCACCGGCCCGCTCACCGCGCCGGCGCTGGCCGAGAGCATCGGCGGCGCGACCGGGGCGGACGCGCTCGCGTTCTTCGATGCCATCGCCCCCATCATCCACCGCGACAGCATCGACATGGACGTGTGCTGGATGGCGAGCCGGTGGGACCGGGGCGAGACCAAGGACTACATCAACTGCCCGATGAACCGCGAGCAATACATCGCGTTCCGGCAGGGCCTGCTCGATGGCGAGAAGACCGCGTTCAAGGAATGGGAAGCGGATACGCCCTATTTCGATGGCTGCATGCCGATCGAGGTAATGGCCGAACGGGGCGAGGACACGCTGCGCTTCGGGCCGATGAAGCCGGTGGGGCTGGACAACCCGCACAGCGCCACGCCCGAATTTCCGCGCGGGCGCTGGCCCTATGCCGTGGTGCAGCTGCGGCAGGACAACAAGCTCGGCACGCTGTGGAACATGGTGGGCTTCCAGACCAAGCTGAAGCACGCCGAACAGGTGCGGCTGTTCCGCACCATTCCCGGCCTGGAGAACGCCGAATTCGCGCGGCTGGGCGGGCTGCACCGCAACACCTTCCTCAATTCGCCCACGCTGCTGGACCGGCAGCTGCGCCTGAAAAGCCGCCCGCACATCCGCTTCGCCGGGCAGATCACCGGCTGCGAAGGCTATGTCGAAAGCGCCTCGGTCGGCCTGCTCGCCGGACTGATGACCGCCCACGAACTCGCCGGCCGCCCCTGGACCCCGCCCCCCCGCACCACCGCGCTCGGCGCGCTGCTCGCCCACATCACCGGCGACGCCGAGGCGGAAAGCTACCAGCCGATGAACGTGAACTTCGGCCTGTTCCCGCCGGTGGACGCCAGCGTGAAGAAGAAAGTGCGCAAGGAGGCGTACACGGCGCGGGCGAAGCGGGACTTGGGGGAGTGGCTGTTGGGGGGGTGTGAGGTTTAATCGAAGGTTGGGGTGCTAGGGCGAGAGCCGACCAGACCCGGTCATTCCTGATTAGAGCAATGAACGTCTGCTTCCGCCAAGAGCAGCCCGGCTGCTTCCGGGGTCCTGACCCTAGGCCGCGGGTTCCTGCACTGGAGGCTTTCGTACGCAAGCGCCCGAAATTCTTCGCAACGCACGCCGTTTCGGGACTCATGCTTTAGCCACTGATCTTATCGGAACCTACCGATTCTATTCTAAAAAACAGTCCAGCATGGCACGCACAAAGAAGAACAGCGACCGTTATGGATTCGGTAATTCCAATTTTCGAGATGGAGCAAGATTTCCGATTGCTGCGTGTGCAGCCAGACTGCGCCGCCGGAGAGCAACAAACACGTTTTGTACGCCGGAGGCGTCTTGCTGTGTCATCTGAATAGCGGGAGCCAGAGCGAAACCTGTGTCCCGTCCTCCTTTGCGTTTACGATGGTTAACTGAGCACCCAGGGCCTTTGCCCTTACCATCATGTTATGGTGACCTTTCCCGCGCGGTCGGGCTACATCAGCACCAAGGGACCGATCAAGACCCGCACCGTTATCAGCGAGAATGATTTCGGCACCGGGTCTCCCTTCACGGAATGACAGCCGCGAGGTGAAGGTAATGACATTGCCCCCGGAATGGGTGAGTGCATTGCTCAGCGCCTCCTGAAGAATGCGCAGGACGTGCAGGGCGTTGGCCGAATCCAGCCATTCGAGGGCAGGCACGTTCTCGACCCGCCAGTCAAATCGCCAGCCCGCAGCGCGCAGCTCCGGCTCCATGCGATAGCGGAAACTGGCCAGCAGCAGGGTGATATCGCCATCGACCTGTTCGAGCGAATCGACCGCGATCCTGAGATCGGTAAGTGAACGCTTTAGCGTGGCGACTGTACGGCGGGATGCATCGCCATGTTCGGCAACAGCAAGTGCGGAGATCAGGTTGGCGCCGACGCTGTCATGCATCTCGCGCATGATCCGCTCGCGCTCCTGTTCTAGCGCCACGGCAACTTCGAGTTCGCGGATCTGCTTCTGATTGCGCTCCAGTTCGGCGCTGGCGACGGCCACCCGCTCTTCGAGGATGACGTTGAGGTTCTCGACCGTGCCCAGTGCATCGATCAGGCGTCGGCCCAGCGCAAAGGCAAAGACCAGGAAGATCATCACGCCCGCATAGGGAAGCAGCGCGAAATGCACGCCCTGCCACGCCTTCATGCCGAGACCGAAATCGTGGATGGCCGAGGCGATGCCCATCGCCGCAGCGGTGAACATCGCGATATTCTCGGGCTTGCGATTCACCAGAGCGGCCCGGCCGAACACGACGAGGATGGCGATCGACAGCGGGATGACGAGCAGGTGGCTGAAGACATCGCCCACGCCCAGGCTGGTCAGCACCAACTGGCTGACGATCGCGGTCGCGGCGATGCCTAGCGACACGATGGTCCACAGCTGCCGGTTGCGGATGTCCAGAAAGCGGGCTGCAAAGCAGTAGAATACGGCCATCATTGCGAAGATGATGTTGATCTGCACATGCCAGTATAGGTCGATCGGAACCGGCGGCGCTTCATAGTAATAGCGCAGGTTGCGGATGAACCACAGACTGCCGAGCAGCGCCAGCCAGCCCAGTGTGGCGTCCTGCCGTCGCCGCAACCACAGCAGGATCGCAAAAAGGGCGAGGATACCTAGCATGGAATTGGAGACGAGCACCCCCTGAAACTGGGTGATGTAGCGCCAGTTGTAGATTTTGCGGATCGCTGTTTCCGGGCCGATTTCCATGCGGCTGACGCCGAGCGTGTAGATCTTTGCGGATTCGAGCCGGATTGCGATTTCATTGCGGCCAGGGCGGATCAAGGCCGCCGGCAGTCCTACCAGTTGCGGCTTGAAGGTCGACACCGGAAGGTCCGCCGGGTCGGCGTAGTTGCGGAAAACCTCCCTCCCGTTGATGAAGAAGCGGAAGCGCTCGCTCATGTAGGCGGCGGTCCAGGCGATCGGGACGGCACTGACCGACGCAGCGCGCGATGAGCCCGGCAAGTCTGTGTCCAGATAAAAGCGCACCCACATTACGCGTGGCTGGGGGTTGCGCGGCGCGGCATAGAGATCGAGCAAGGGCACGCTGGCGCGCTGCCAGCCTTCCGTGGGAGGCTGCTGCGCATCGCTGTAGAGGTAATCGCCTGCCGGCACGGATACGGCGGCTTTGTCTGACAGATGCACCACCGCGCTCGCCGGCTGCGCTGCCTGCACGGCAGGAGGCAGGACGGCGCTGGCGACGATCCAGAAGCCAATGCCCACGAGAAACGCCGACAATCGCGCCAGTAGCCGTGGCATGGCGGTGGCCGAAGGGAATGCGGGCGGCAAGAGAGTCAACGCGGCGATACCGGATCAGTAGAGCGAAATTATGCCACGCGAACTGGCTTCGAACACGGCTTCGGACCGGGATCGTACCTCAAGCTTGCGGTACAGGTTCTTGACGTGGGTGGCGATGGTCTGCGCCGAGAGATGCAGCATGTCGGCGATCTCGCCATAGGAAAAGCCACGGGCCAGCATGTTGAGCACTTCCGTCTCGCGCGGAGTCAGGGCAACCTCGGGTCCGTCGGACGCTGTGGCCGGGGCCAGCTGGCGCAGCAATTGCCGGGCGATGATCGGGCTGATGGGAGAGCCACCAGCGCGCACTTCACGGATTCGTTCGGAACAGCCATCGAGATTTTCGTCCTTGAGCAGGTAGCCGCGCGCGCCTGCCTTGATGCTGTTCAGCACTTTGGCCTGTTCGGCAAATACGGTGATGACGATGATGTCTGCTTCAGGATTGACGGTGCTGCTGGCGCGGATCACATCGATGCCGCTGCCATCGGGAAGGCCAAGGTCGCACAGCAACACGTCATAGCCGCCTGCCGCGATCAGCGGGTGGCTCTGCGCAACATTGGCGGCAGTGCCGACGACGGTCATGTCCTCCAGACCGACAAGACTGTGTTCAATGCGTCCCAAAGTCACAGGATCATCTTCCACAATGGTGATTCGGATCATGCTGTGCCCCTGTTTGCACGAACCTGTGGCTTATAGTGTGGTTTGTCACAAATCACGCTACCCAGTTCGGGTGAGATACACCCTACCGGAACTGTTTTAGCAAACGTCATGCAGCACCCAAAAGAGGCGACAAGCATGACTTTCCGATCCTGCCTGATGGCAACCTGCGTGATGTTGGCGACGGCGTGCGGCTCCGCCCCGGAACCTGAGCAAACCAAGGCGGGCAGCGCGAGTCCCGCCGCGGCAATGGCCGGTGGCACTACGCGGCCAAGCCTGAACCCCGGCCTGTGGCAGACGACATCGGACCGGGCAAAGGTGGCAGGCCCGCAGGAAAGCCGCTGCATCTCGAAGGAAGAGGCCGATCGCACTGTCAACGGCAGCGACGAACAGATCCGCAAGGCGCTTGAGGAACAGGCGGCGAAAGATTCCTGCACGCTGAACGATGTCAGGATCAACGGTTCGACCATAGCCTTCGGCATGACATGCAGCGGCATAAAGATGTCTGTTTCGACCGACTATCGTGGCGACAGTTCGACGACGACCATGACCAGCGGCGCGATGGGAAAGATGACCACCGAAGGCGTGCGCAAGGGCGACTGCTGACCTTCGCGATAGCAGCGACACTGCGCTGATCCTTTCCTGAAACTCGCGGACCCCGGCGCAACGAGCGGGGCCGCTCCGGGCCGACCGCCGCGGGCGGGCTGGCCTTCGCCGGGTCGCGTCCAAACCGAACTTCAATTGATCGAGGATTGTACGATGACACACGAGTCTCTTTTGCGCGGCGCAAGCAAGGCAGCCCTGGTTGCTGCGCTGTCGCTTGGCGCTGCCACCGCCGCCTACGCCGATGCCACGCCACAGTGCAATGATGGCGCCGTTGTGCAAGCGGCTACCGAATGCGGTAGCAGTTCCACCGCGTTGGCGGAGGGCGCAACCGCCGTTGGCGTTGGTGCGATTATCGATCCCAATTCGACGCAGGGCACGGCAGTCGGCTCGTTCTCCGTTATACAGAATCGGCATGGGGTCGCACTGGGCACTGGCACTTTTGCGATGGGCTCGACGCCGGGCAGCGTCGCACTGGGCGCGTTCTCCGTTGCAAGCTCTACCATGGCAGCCGGACCGGTCATCATACAGCCGGCGGCCGGTCCGATCGGCAGCGTATCCGTCGGCTATCTGGCCCGCGCATCGGGCCTCAGCAATGTGGCGCTGGGCGGCGGTGCGCTTGTGGGTGTGCCCGACCTGTTCAACACCTTCCAGAACAGCACGGCGATCGGCGCCTTTGCGCTGGTCAGCGCCAATAATGCCGTCGCGCTGGGCCGTGGTGCCACTGTTGCCGCCGATGGTGGCCTTGCCATCGGCAATGACGTGATTGTCCGTGGCGCAGGGACCACGCTTATCAACAGCAGGGGCACCAATTCCGCGTTGGCGACCGGGCTTAACAGTGCCTTCACCGCGGATCGCAGCGTAACCATCGGGTCAGAAAGCTTCACCGCCAAGGCGAACTCGATTGCCATCGGCGTTTCGGCCGCGGTCAACGCGGGCGATGGAACGGGACAGTTGCCTGTCCGCCTGCCCGAAAATGAGCCGGCCGGGAATGTCGTGATCGGTGCATTGTCCACCTCCAATGGCGACAACAATCTCGTGCTCGGCAATTATGCCGCTGCATCTGGCCGCTATGACGCTGCCGGGAACACGCTCCCGATCGTGAACTATGCAACGGCGGTCGGCACCGGCGCGACTGTCGAGGCCACGCGCGGCACGGCGCTAGGGCATGGCGCGCTGGTCACTACCGCCAATTCGGTCGCCATTGGGGCCGGTTCGGTGGCCAACGAGGAAGGCACCGTCTCCTTCGGCACCATCGGCAACGAGCGCCGCCTGACGAACGTGTCCGCCGGGCTTGCCGAAACCGATGCCGTCAATCTGGGCCAGCTCAATGCCCTGCAGGCGAATTTCTATATCACCGCCATCGCCGCCCAGCAGCAGATCAACAATGCGCTTTCGCGCACGGATTACATCGCGGTCAACTCGGGCGAAGGGTCGGTCCGGCCCCGCGCAACCGGGCGCAATGCCTTGGCGATCGGATCGGGTGCAGTGGCCGACAGCGACGCCGCAGTGGCCATGGGCGAAGGCGCGCAGGCAACCGAGGGCAAGGCCGTGTCGATCGGCGCGGGCAATGTCGCCGCGGGCAATGGTGCAGTCGCGATCGGCGATCCGAACCTTGCCACGGGAACCGGCGCGGTCGCCATTGGCAAGGACAATACCACGACCGGCGATGGAGCCGTGGCGCTTGGCAATGCTTCCACTGCAAGCGGCGCTGGCGGGGTCGCCATCGGCAACCAGGCCAATGCCGGAGATTCATCCATCGCCATCGGCAACGGTGCCGAGGCAGGCCTGGCGGGCAGCGTGGCGATCGGCAATGGCGCGCAGGCAAGCCGTGAAAACGAGGTGGCGCTGGGCAATTCCAGTTCGACCTACACGTTCGCCGGGCTCGCCCGTGGTGGCGAAGGCCCGCCTGCGCCGCCAAAGTTCACCGAGGTGGATGCGCAGGGGCGCGTTACCAGTTCGTCGGTCGGCCCGCAGGACATCGTCAACCTTCAGGGCCAGCTGGCCACGCTGGCTGCGCAGACGACGGGCATCTCTAACCGGGTCGATGCTCTGGCGGGCCGTGTCGACGGCATCGATTCGCGCACGACCGCTCTCGAACGCCAAGCCCGCCAAGCCAATGGCGGGATCGCCGCCGCCATGGCCATCGGCAACGCGTTCCTGCCCGAAGGGCAAAGCGTCGCCATCTCGTTCAATCTCGCTACCTATCGCGGCGAACAGGGCTTTTCCGGTGCCGTGGTCGCGCGGGTGAACGACCATGTCTGGGTCAGCGGAGGCTTTGCCGGATCGACAATCCGGGGATCGGCGGGCGGGCGCGCCGGGATCACCTTCGGCTGGTAACGGGATGGCCCGGGGCAGCGCACACTGTCCCGGGCCATGCCGATCCTGAAAGAGGCAAGAGACATGGCTTCTTCAATCTCCCTTGCGGCGATCTGCCTGATCCTGACCAATGCTGTCGGGGCCGTCACTGCGGCGCGCCTGCTACCACCGGATACATCGCAACCAATCACCATCCGCGCATCGTGCACGGGCGGGCTGGTTCCGCTCGAACGTGATATCACCGTGTCCACTGCGGGAACCGTCGTGGCGCGCGTGGCCGGGCGCGTTTCGACGGGCCGGATCGAACCGCAGGAGGTGCGAGCGCTGTCTGCGCGCATGGATGCGAGCGGGTTCGATGCGGTCACGGCTCCGGTGCGACCTTCCATGCCGCGGGCCGATGCCCGCCTTTGCGCCCTGGTGCGAACTTCAAGGACCGGAACGCAGAGCATTGCGATGTCGCGCAAGACACCGGTCGGACTGCGCCGGGTGCTGGACGATCTGCTGCGCATCAAGGTGCAGCCAGAACCCTCAGGTGTCGGACGATGAGCGGAACCCCACACCTGCCCACACGGCGATTGCGCCCTGCCTCGAAAACCCTGATTGCTGGCGCGCTCGGCCTGACCACTCTCACGGCGGGACCGACAGCGCTGGCCGCGCCCCGCTTTCCCACCGCGGCGCAGGTGAACCGGGCGATGGCGCGCAGCGACGACTATAGGGGGACGTCTGTCGGCCGCATGGCCGGATGTTTCCCGTTGATCTCCGAAGAGGGCGCGCAAGGCCCTGCCGGGCGCTCATGGTACTGTGCAGCTCAAGGGTCACCAGTGCCGGCGGGGGCTGCATTCCTCGAATTCGCCATTCGCCGGGCAGGGCGGACCGGCCCCTGGGCCATGGTGGTGGGCGAACTGGGCGCGGCCTGCCCACCGGGGGCAGCGATCAGACAGGAAGGCCTGCGCGCCATGTCCCGGCGCGGGGTGACCGGCCTGTTCACCGACAAGGGGCCGTTCCTGGGTGACCTTGGCGAGGAACCTAGCGGGCGGGCCATAGTCGCTTGTCCCTATCTCGGCAGGCTGGGGGCAAACCACTTCCAGATCACGCTGCGCTTCACCTTCGATGGCACAGACTACCGCCGCGTGGGCGCGGTCACCGAAGAGGTGTTCGACAGCAACGGAAACCCCGTCCCATGACGGGCGGCCTCCGGCGCCCATCCCGCCCGCCCCTGCCATGCAGCCATCCCACTTTCCGTCAGAAGGGAACCTCCATGAAACGACTATCCGCCCTCAGCCTCGTCCTTGCCAGCCTCACCCTGTTCGAACCGATTACCGCTGCCGCGCAGGTAGGGCCGCTTGCCAGGCGCGGACCAGCTACCCCCACCGCAATCCCGCCAAGCCTTGCCCCAAACATCCGCCGGGTGCGCACGGATCGGCCGGATAGTCGCCAGCCACTGCGCGAAGAAGCTGCCGCCCTGCGAAGCATGGGGCCGGTGCCGGGTCCGATCTGCGAGGATTGCGTGACCACTATCAATGGCCGGACCATCGCCAATGTGACTTTCACCCCAAGCGCGGCCGACATCCCGGCAATTTACACCATCACCGGCAACGGCTTTGGCGATGTGCCAGGCGGGGTGTTCCTGACCGGACCGTTCAAGACCCGCCCGGAACTGCGCGTCGAAAGCTGGAACAACCGCCAGATCAAGGTCTACTTTCCCCAGGGCCTGCGCGGCGAACCTGATCTTCAGGGCGTGGGCCTTACGGTTCGCCTGAAGAGCGGCAAGCTTATCTCCACGCCGATGACCGCGCGCTTCCTGGCCGCGCGCGAGGAACAGGTGATCGACTTTGCCGGCATCCCTCAAAAATCTGTCCGCTGGCAAAGCAACACTTCGCTGACGATGACGATTGAAGATGGTGGCCTCAGGTTTTCGGGCGTGAATGTCGGGGATTCGGTGAAGACCGGCTACACCGACCGGATCGTGCTGAACTTCCTGGCCAGTGGCTTTGCCGCGACGTCCTTCTCGGTCGGCTTCTGTCGGCAGGATACTGGCGATGGCGCTGCCTATGGAGGCGCGGGAGGCCGTTACCTCTATGGCCGCTACGATGCGCGCTGGGATGGCGACGATATCGTGATCGACCGCGCCATGTGGCACACCCATCGGTCACGCAATCTGCTGATTCCCGAGGACGACGCTTTCCTGTCCTGCTTCCGCGATCTGCGCATCACCGTCGAAGGCCCTGCCGGGCTGAAGCCGGTTCGCTGAGGGAGACGATCCATGCGCTATCCAGCCGCTTCCACCGCTCGCCTTGCCGGTCTGGCATTTCTGGCCATGACCGCGTCCAACACTGCATCTGCCCAGCCTGCCCCCCGACGCGCGTTGGAAAGACCCCCCGTCCAGACCGCTCCGGCGCTCGATCAGGGCAGCCAGCAAGACTTGAAGGGGCTGCTCATCAACAACGGAACTTTCCCAGAGTACCGCACCGGCATCAATCTCGACATTCGCCACGAAGCCATCAGGGAGAGCGGCCCGCGTGTACGCGTGCAGCTCTATCTGCCGCTGGATAACCTGAGGGTCCTGATCGCGCCGCAGGCGCAGCTTGACGGCAGGCTGATCGCGCATCTGCCAGCCGATCTCTACGCCCGTTCGGGAAAAGCCGAACTGACCGTGATCGTCGGCGACACCACGCTGCGCAATACCACCGGGCGGTTCGTCGCCGAGATCGTGCCTGTGCACGCCGACAAGATCCTCCCGTTCACCACGGTCCGCTGCACAGTGATGTGCGTCAGCTGGCCCGCGTCGAAGGATCTTCCAGCCAAGTGGGTGAGCACGACGAAGATCCACGACCAGTTCGAACATACCGCGCCAACCGGCGAGGAAGTGGGCGGCAAATGGTCGGTCGGGCAGACAACCTATCACCTCACCTCGCGGCGCCTGAAGGATCAGTTCCGGTTCACGCGGGTTCGCATGTTCTCGCCCACAATGTCGGGCGGGTGCCCGGCCAACATCAGGGAGAATGTCTGGGTCTATCCGGGCCAGCCCCTGCCGCAAGCTGATGATTACAGCGGTCTGCACGAACTCGATGTCTACGCCCGCGCCAATGTCGTCCACTGTCGCGCGCGCGGCAAGAACAACTTCGATGCGACCCATTTCGTGTTTGCGGACATGGTTGTCGAAGTCGATGTCGAAGGTCCGAAAGGGGTGGACCCGTGGCAATAGCCCGATGGCCGCTGCTCGCCCTCTTCGCCGCGTGTGCCTGCACGGCCAGGGGCCGGCACGCTGCAAACGGCCACGATGGCGTGCCGGTCCGGCCCGGCCTGTGGAGTGTCGTTGCCCTGACCGACGACGGGGAAGACCCGGCAAGCCGCACCGAAGCCTGCCTTGCCGAACAGACCTGGTTCGCGATGGCTGCGCTGACCTCCGGCTCGCGCGAGATGGGCTGCGAACCGCTCGAAGCCATGTTGCCACGCGGGCCGGGCGCACCGGTAACCGGTGCCCGTGAAGTGTGCCGACAAGGCAGTAAGACCGTAGTCCGCACCGTGTCGCTTGATGGCGTCCGTCCGGCGGGTCAGCCGCTCGTGGCTTTCGACGAAGTGACCCGCCTGCGTGTCGAAGGTCAGCCTGGCGAGGAGATCAGCCGCACACGCCATGTCTGGCTGGGAGCTTGTCCGGGTCCGAGCGGCGAGCTTCTCGGACTTAAGGCGGAGCGATGAACTTGGGCTTCGATCGCACTTTCACCCTGGGAAAGACGAATAGAATGACGAACGGAGATGGCTTTCAGCCTCATGATGCGCAGCAGCTTCGCCTGAAGCTGCGCAGGCTCTGGAAGCCTTTCATCGCACTCGCCATTGTTGTTGCGGCTGGCCACGTCGTGTCATTTAGCCTTGCAGAGCGCTATCTTCGCCCAGCCTGCGCTGCCGCTGCGGAACAAAGGCACTGGCAAAACGACGGCTACCGGCTTCCAGGCCCGGTCAAAGCGCGCGGCCCGCGACGTAGCTATTGCATCATGCGCGATGCCCAAGGCAGCGTGCACCTGCTTTCGGCAAACCGTGTGGCGATTTTCGCAATTGTCTTCGATCCTTGGTTGGTGAGCGTCGTCGTTGGCGTGCTCGCCGCTATCATTCTAGTTCGAAGAGATCGGCAGTCACCCAGCTGAGTAAAATTCGCACTGACGTGCTCGGCTCGGTCTGCAATGGCAGCGTTTGCAATACAGTGTTGCTTACGGCGTGGTCATTACATCCGAGTATCAGCCTGACTTTTTAGGCAGTAAGACTCTGACAGCAAAGTATGAAGGAAGGGCAACAATCAAGCTGCCCTCTTTTATGGATTGAAAGCGCGCCGCGGGTGATCAGAACTCCCCAGGCACCCCGGCACGGCCGGTAAACATACGTCTGCCTGCGTCGAGCGCGCCTGCTGCCACAACGTATGGATTGTCCGTGTCCATGCGATGCGCCAGCGATACGCGCGAACCCACCTGCCGGCGATAGACCGATATGCCTGCTGTATGCACTGCGCACCATGAATGGCAGGTCCCGACGTAACTTGCCGTTCCTACGCGGGTTGGCGAACAACGGCTTTGTCCCAAGATCGGTCGATCGCGATATCCCACTAGCTTCGCAAAAGAACGGCAGCTTCCCAGCAGCGATTCCCGGCAATCGAAAATCGCCTTTATTGGCACGCCCCCTCACCTGCACGCGCAATCCTGTCTTTTCTTCACCTTCGGCTTCGTCGTCGCGAATTCCGTGCGGGTGAGGGACTGGTCGCCGTTGGCGTCGGCAGTCTTGAAGCGGTCGGCGGTCTTGACCGCCCATTCCTCGAAGCTGAGCAGGTTGTTGCCGTCCACGTCGAGCTTGCGGAAATCGCGGACGCGCGGGGCCAGCATCTCGTTGCGGGTGATGCGGCCGTCGCGGTCGCGGTCGAGGCGGTCGAAGCGCTGCTGTTCGCGGGTCTGCTCGCTCGCCTGCGGCAGCGCGGGGCCTTGCAGCCCTTCCCCGTCGGCATCGGGCAATTCGTCCGCCTCGGCCGTGGGCGTATCGAGCGCGAGCCGGGGCGCAGGCGGCGCGCCAGCTTGGGTCGCGCGGCCTTGCCACCAGAACAGGCCGGCGGCCACCAGCAACAAGGCTCCCAGGGCACCCAGCACGATCCGGTTCACCGCGCGCTTCCTCCGATCCGGACGAAGCTATCGCGCGGGCGGCCCGTGCGGCAGGGCGAGTTGGGACCGATTTGGCGGGGAGTTAGCGGCCGGTCAGGCCCAGCCTTAGCGCCGCGCCGAAGCCGCGCAGGCCGGTGTCGGGCAGCCCCCTCGCCTGCCGTCGCGCCATGCCGGCGAGGATGGCGAGCGGGCGCATCGGGCGGGCGAGACGGGGCATCGGCGCGGCGGGATCAGGATCGAGCCACTGCGCCACCGCCGCCCGGATCGGACCAGGATCGTTCACGCCAGACAGGCGGCCGAGCGCGATGAACGCCTTGATCCGGGCATTAGCCAGTTCCGCGCCGCCATCCTCGCCAACGTGCTGCGCCTCGTAGCCATCGACCAGCGCGCCCAGCGCGGGGCGCTCGGCGTCCCAGGCGTGGAGGTCGGCCAGCAGCGGCTCGCCCCGTGGCCACAGCGCGGCTTCCTGCGCCATGCGATCGCGCCACCAGGCCAGCCGGAGCTGGATCATCAGCGCATCGCGCCCCGGCTTCGCGGTATCCGCCAGGCGCTGTTCGAACGCGAACAGGCCGATCCACGCCGGCCGCGCCGCCGCCGGGGCATAGGCCACGGCGAACCGTTCAAGCGGGGCAAGCTGGTCGGCCAGTTCCATGGGAAATCAGGTCTTTCGCCGGGGGCGGGCGCTGCCGTGCGGAAACCGCAGCGCCCCTCGCCCTCAGCGATAGCAGACCTTCTTCACCGCCTCGACGATCTTGTTGGCATCGATCAGCGCCGCCTTTTCGAGATTGGCGGCATAGGGCAGCGGCACGTCCTCGTTGGCGACGCGCAGGACCGGGGCATCGAGATTGTCGAAGCCTTCCTCCATGCAGATCGCGATGATTTCCGAGGCGATCGAGCAGACCGGGAAGCCTTCCTCGGCCACGACGAGGCGGTTGGTCTTGGCGAGCGAGGCCAGCACCGTTTCCTTGTCGAGCGGGCGCAGCGTGCGCAGGTCCACCACTTCGGCGTCGATGCCCTCGTCAGCGAGCTTCGCCGCCGCTTCGAGCGCATAGCCCACGCCGATGGAATAGGACACGATCGTCACGTCGCTGCCTTCGCGCACCACGCGGGCCTTGCCGATCGGCAGGACGAAATCGTCCAGCTGCGGCACGTCGAAGGTGCGGCCATAGACCAGCTCGTTTTCGAGGAACACCACCGGGTCCTCGCTGCGGATCGCGGCCTTCATCAGCCCCTTGGCGTCGGCCGCGTCATAGGGCGCGATCACGACAAGGCCGGGGACGGCGGCGTACCACGGCCCGTAGTTCTGGCTGTGCTGCGCGCCCACGCGGCTGGCCGCGCCGTTGGGGCCGCGGAACACGATCGGGCAGCGCATCTGGCCGCCGGACATGTAGTTCGTCTTGGCGGCGGAATTGATGATGTGGTCGATCGCCTGCATGGCGAAGTTGAACGTCATGAATTCCACGATGGGGCGCAGGCCGCCCATCGCGGCGCCGGTGCCGATGCCGGCAAAGCCGTATTCGGTGATCGGGGTATCGATCACGCGCTGGGGACCGAATTCGTCGAGCAGCCCCTGGGTGACCTTGTAGGCGCCCTGGTATTCGGCCACTTCCTCGCCCATCACGAACACGCGGCTGTCGGCACGCATTTCCTCGGCCATGGCATCGCGCAGCGCTTCGCGGACGGTGGTGGGAACCATCGCGGTGCCGGCGGGCACTTCGGGACCGGCGGCGGGCTTGGCAGCAACGGGCGCCGCCACCGGCGCGGGAGCCGGAGCGGGCGCTGCAACCGGAGTCGGAGCGGCGGCAGGCGCCGGCGCGGCATCCTCGCCCTCGCCTTGCAGCAGCGCGATCACGGTGCCGACCTTCACGCCCTCGGTCCCTTCGGGAACGACGATCTGGCCGACGGTGCCTTCGTCAACCGCCTCGAATTCCATCGTCGCCTTGTCGGTCTCGATCTCGGCGAGGATATCGCCGGACTTCACCGCATCGCCTTCCTTGACCAGCCACTTGGCCAGCGTGCCCTCTTCCATCGTCGGCGAGAGCGCGGGCATCTTCAGTTCGATCGCCATGTCAGTACTGCTCCACCACCACGTCGGTATACAGTTCGGCCAATGCCGGCTCCGGCGAGCTTTCGGCGAAATCGGCGGCTTCTGCCACGACCTGGCGGATTTTCTTGTCGATGTCCTTGATCCGGTCCTCGGCCACGCCGCGCTGGAGCAGCTCGGTCTTCGCGGCCTCGATCGGGTCGTGCTTCTCGCGCATTTCCTGCACTTCCTCGCGGCTGCGGTACTTGGCCGGGTCCGACATCGAGTGCCCGCGATAGCGGTAGGTCTTGAGTTCGAGCAGCACCGGCCCGTTGCCGCCGCGCACGAATTCCAGCGCCACTTCGGCGGCCTGGCGCACTTCCAGAACGTCCATGCCGTTCACGTCGATGCCGGGGATGCGGAAGGCGGTGCCGCGACGGTAGAAGTGCGTCTCGGCCGAGCCGCGCTTCACCGCCGTGCCCATGGCGTAGCCGTTGTTCTCCACCACGAACACGATCGGCAGCTTCCACAGCGCCGCCATGTTGAAGGTCTCGTAAACCTGGCCCTGGTTGGCCGCGCCATCGCCGAAGTAGGCCATGCACACGCCGCCATCGCCCCGGTACTTGTGCGCGAAGGCGAGACCCGCGCCGAGCGGCACCTGCGCGCCGACGATACCATGGCCGCCGTAGAACTTGTGGTCGGTGCTGAACATGTGCATCGACCCGCCCTTGCCGCGCGAGATGCCCGCGCCGCGGCCGGTGAGTTCGGCCATGATCACCTTGGGATCGATGCCGTACGCCAGCATGTGCCCATGATCGCGATAGCCGGTGATGACGCTGTCATGCCCTTCGCTGAGCGCGGACTGCAGCCCGACCGCGACCGCTTCCTGGCCGATGTAGAGGTGGCAGAAGCCACCGATCAGGCCCAGACCATAGAGCTGGCCAGCCTTTTCCTCGAACCGGCGGATCAGCACCATCTGTTCGTAGAAGTGCAGCAATTCGTCATCGCTGGCTTCGAAGCGGCGGTTGTTTGCGTGGGCCTGCTGCAGGCTGCGCAGCGCGAACGTGGCCTCGTCGAGAGGTTCGTCCGCCGCCGAAGCGATCACCGGCTCCGCGGCGGGCGCCGCCGCCTTGGCGGCTCGGCGGCGCGTTGCTGCGGGTTTGGTCGCGGGGGCGGCAGGTTTGGCGGCGCGGGGCCTGGCGGACTTGGCCAAGTCGATGATCCTTTTTCTGGCAGCCTCGGCTTCGTCCGAGCGAAGCTTGCCTTGCGTATGAGCCAGTTGCGAGGATTCCGCAACGTCCAACCGGCTTGCTCCCGCTCCCGGATAGCTATTCACACCCATTTGGTTACTTTGCACGAAATGAAAATTCGATTTGGGATTTTGGGAGGATGAAGGGGTGCGGGGGGAATGGCAGGCCAGCCCGCAGCATCCGAATCAAGATGTGTCGGGATGAAATCGGGCCGGGAAGGACATGGGGTGGCGAAAGCGCGGATCGCCAGAACGTTTCAGGCCGACCAGGAAAACCTGGCCGGCCTGAACATTTCCGCCCTTTCGGGGGAATGGCGCGCCCGGAACGATTCGAACGTCCGACCCTCAGATTCGTAGTCTGATGCTCTATCCAGCTGAGCTACGGGCGCCGGGAGACGCGCCTTTAGGAGAGCGATTCCGGGTTGGCAAGTCACTTCAGCAAGGCAAGCACCGCTTTTGCCAGCGGAACGTCCAGTGGCGGCATCGGAAACGTCGATATTTCCTGTCTTCCCGCCCATTTCAGCATCGCATTTTTTTCACAGACCGGCTCGCCTTTCCACAAACGGCAGACATAGAGCAGCAGCAGAATCGATGGCGCGCCGGTCGAATCATCCGCGTGAGCGAAGGACACCGGAGTGACATCATCTTCCGACAGGGTGACCGCCAGCTCCTCATCGATCTCGCGGATCAGGGCCTGTACCGGCCCTTCACCCGCTTCGACCTTGCCGCCGGGAAATTCCCACAGGCCGCCATGCTGCTTTTTTTCGGGGCGGCGCTGGAGCAACACCCGGCCCCGGCCGTCGATCATGGCTGCCGCAACAACAATACGCATTGATCCGCTCCGGATTAAAAATAACGGCGGATCGCAATGGACGCGACAGCCGGCACCGCGGGAAGGCCCGAAACTTTTTGTAAATCAAATTTTAGGAACAATCCCGTAACCTTTCGTCACCGTGACGCGGGGGCCAAGTAATATGTTGGAATTATGGCAGAAAATTCTGCGCGATGAAAGCGCCGCCACGGCCGTTGAATACGGCCTGCTAGTGGGATTCATTGCAATTGCCATCATCGGTGGAATGAACAACTTCACCAACCAGATGGTTGCCCTGTGGCATTCGGTCGAGAACGCATCGAACAAGGCTGCCGCCAATTAACGTCGTTTTAGGAAATGCCGCCTAATTCAGCCTTACCTGCTCCGGGGACAACAGGAGCGGGTCGGGAACAAGAAGACGCTCAAGGAGACCTGTTATGAAGCTTTTCCGTGATCTGCTCGCGAACGAAGAAGGCGCGACCGCTATCGAATACGGCCTGATCGCCGCCCTCATCGCCGTCGCCGCCATCACCGCGATGGGTTCGCTCGGCAACTCGCTGACCAACACCTTCAACACGGTGTCGGGCAAGATGAACAACGCCAACACGGCCGCCGCGAACAAGAACTGATCGCAGGCATGACAGGTCGCGGTGCTAGACCGCGACCCTAGCCAGAAAAGGGCGGTCGGCGTCATCGCCGGCCGCCTTTTCGTTGCTACCCCTTCCCGGCGTCCGTCACTGCCGAGGGGCGGCAACGCAAGGCATCCAAAAAGGGGACCGACCATGACACTCTTTCACGCGCTGCTGCGCGATGAACAAGGCGCGACCGCTATCGAATATGGCCTGATCGCCGCCCTCATCGCCGTCGCCGCGATTACCGCGATGGGTTCGCTTGGCAACTCGCTGACCAACACCTTCAATACGGTGTCGGGTAAGATGAACAACGCCAACACCAAGGCAGCGGCCAAGACGATCTGATCGTCAGCCGTGCAGCCTGAACCGAACGAGACGGCCGGCTTCACGCCGGCCGTTTCTGTTTGTCGGCCCTGAGGTGGCTCAGCGCACGCTATCAATAGACGATCAGCTTCACCTTCTGCCCCGGTACCAGCCTGCTGGAAGCCGTCAGCGCGTTGAGCACGAGGAAGCGATCCACTGGCCGGTCCGTATAGGCCATGCGCGCGCCCAGCGACTGCACGGTATCGCCGCTCTTCACCGTCACCACATCCAGCTTGCGCGCCTTCACCGCGCTGGCCTCGGTCGCGATGATGCGGCGGATCGAGCGGAACATGGAATCGAACTGGCCCGCCTGCCCCGCCTGGCTGATCGTGGCGAAGTGGAAGGCCTGCCCCTGCCCCCAGTCGTAGGCCCAGACCACCACGTCCACGGTGGACCCGTTGCTGGTCGTTCTGGCCGTGCCATAGGCGGCGGGTATGCCGTTGATCGTGGTCGTCTGCAGCGTATCGGGCGCGAATTGCCCCTGCGACGAAAGCCCAGCGAATACCGAGCGGACATAGGCGGAAAGATCGCCGCTGTATTTGCCCGACGCGAACTCGCCCTTGCCCGACTGACCGGAAATCGCAACCGATGTGGTGCCATTGACCAGGGAGAAGCCGGCCGGCGCCTGGAAGGCGAGCCGCAACTGCGGGTGCGTGAACGTGCGCCCGTCGACAACACCCTGATTGGGATCGTCGCCGTAGGTAAGGCCGCGCACGCGGGTGAGGAACGTGTCGCGGTTGGTCATCCCCGTGGCGGTGGACCCGGCGCGCAGCATCGCGGCGCGCACGCGCGAGGCCGGGTCCGGGTGCGTGCTGGCCCATTCCGGCACCGAATTGCCCTGCCCCGCGATCTGGCTGTCCAGCGCAGTCTGGTTGGCCAGGCTTTGCAACACCGTGGACATTGCGCGGGGATCGTAGCCGGCGCGGCCCAGATACGTGATGCCTAGGTTGTCCGCTTCGGTTTCCTGCGATCGCGAATACTTGAGCGTCAGCAACTGGCTGCCGGTGGAAAACAGGCGCTGGCCGATCTGGCCGGCCGCGGAATTGCCAAGGACGGCGGTGGAAAGCACCGAACCGAGCACGCCCAGAATGGTGTTGCGCGTGGCGGCGCTTTCGCGCTTGGCGGCGTGGCGCGCGGCGACGTGGCCAACCTCGTGCCCCAACACGCCGGCCAGCTCCGCCTCGTTGTTCATCAGCGCGACCAGCTGCCGGGTGACGTAGATATAGCCACCCGGAATGGCGAAGGCGTTGTTCACGGGCGAATTGAGCAAGGTAACCGTGAAATCGCCGCGCGCATTGCTGAGGCCCGACTGAACGGCGATGGTCTTGCCCACGAATTCGACATAGGTCGCCTGCGGACCGCTCAGCGCGCCACCGTATTCCTGAAGGAGTTGGGGGTGCGCTTCAGCGCCCTGCTTCTTGTCGGACGCGCTAATCGCCTGGACGGCATTGGCCTGCGCCCGCACCGGCGCGCCCGACAGGATGGCAGACCCGGCCACGCCCGCCGCAAGAACCGACAGTCCGGCAACAGCAAGACGCAGGCGGATTCGGCTTTTCATGGCATCTCCCTCGAACAGTCCCGGTAGCACCGCGCACGGCTTACGCCGCGACGCTTTGTCGCAAACCGAAATCTTCTGTGCCAAATCCGGTTCCCGCGCGCCAGCGCGGCGAACGGATCAGGCACCAATTCGGAGGAAACGATCCGCGCGCATCGTGCGCAGGGCATCGGGCGACTTGCCTGCCAGCCCGTCCAGCTCCTGCGCGATGGCCTGCGAAAGAGCCGCCGCCGTGGCTGCGGGATCGCGATGGGCGCCGCCTACCGGTTCCGGCACGATCCGGTCGATCACGCCCAGCGCCAGCAGGTCCTGCGCCGTCACTTTCATCGCCTCGGCCGCTTCTGGGGCCTTTTCCGAAGTGCGCCACAGGATCGAAGCGCAGCCTTCGGGCGAGATCACCGAATAGACCGCGTGTTCCAGCATCAGCACGCGCTCGGCGCTTGCCAGCGCCACCGCACCGCCCGAACCGCCCTCACCCACGATCGTTGCCACCATCGGCACGCCGAGTGCGAGGCACGCTTCGGTCGAACGGGCGATGGCCTCGGCCTGTCCGCGCTCCTCCGCCTCCACGCCGGGAAACGCGCCTGAAGTATCGACCAGCGTCACCACCGGCAGGCCGAAACGGCTGGCCAGTTCCATCAGGCGCACCGCCTTGCGATAGCCCTCGGGCTTGCCCATGCCGAAGTTGTGGCGGATGCGGCTTTGCGTATCGTTGCCCTTCTCGTGGCCGATCAGCATGACCCGGCGATCGCCCAGCAGCGCGAACCCGCCGATGATCGCCTGGTCCTCGCCATAGAGCCGATCGCCGCCCAGCGGCATGAAGCCTTCGAACATGCGTTCGACATAGTCACGGAAATGCGGGCGGGCAGGATGGCGAGCGACCTGCGTCTTCTGCCACGGCGTCAGCGCCTTGTAGGTGCTGGCCAGCAGTTCGGCGGACTTGTTTTCCAGCCGGCGGATTTCGGACGCGATGTCCAGTTCGCCGCTCTGCGCGGTCTCCCGAAGCTCGGCGATGCGCGCTTCCAGCGCGGCGACCGGCTTCTCGAATTCGAGATACGAAATCATGGCAGACGCGCTAGGGCGGTGCGCGCCCGTGGTCAACTGCGTCCTGCGGCGCGTCCTGTGGACGCGGCCAGCGGATGCCGTTCGTTGACCAGCGCGACAAGCCGCGAGGCATCGACGTGGGTATATATCTGCGTGGTCGCGATGTCGGCATGGCCCAGCAGGGTCTGCAACACACGCAAGTCCGCCCCGCCTTCCAGGAGATGCGTGGCGAAGGCATGGCGCAGCACGTGCGGGCTGACCTTTTCGGGATCGATTCCGGCGCGCGCGGCCAGATCGCGCAGCAGCTGGAACAGGCGCACGCGCGTCAGGTGTCCGCCGCGTGGCGAAGGGAACACAAAGCGGCCACCGGCGGGGCGCAGGCGCAGCCATTCCGCCAGCGCCCGGATCGCGCGCGCGCCCACGGGCAGGAGCCGCTGCTGGCCGCCCTTGCCGGTGATGGCCAGGAACGGCGCATCGCGCGGCACGGCGACGAGCGGCAGCGAGACCAGTTCCGTCGCGCGCAGGCCCGAGCCATAGAGCAGTTCGAGCAGGGCCAGCATGCGCACGCCATCGTGCGTGCCGGCGGTGGCTTCCTCTTCCGCCGTGGCGAACAGCCGGCCGATCTCGTCGTGATTGAGCAGGCGCGGCAACGGGCGGCGGGCGCGTGGACGCGGCATGGCGATGGACGGATCGTCGGCGCGCAGGCCCTCGTCGATCAGGAAGCCATAGAACTGGCGCAATGCCGACGCCTTGCGCGCGATGCTCGACGGCGAAAGGTCGGCCCAATGCCCGGCAAGCCCGGCGATAGCGTCGCGATCGGCCGTCGCCAGATCGCCGACGATGGCCTGCGCGCCGGTCAGATCGCGCCGATAGGCCTCGATGGTATTGGCGGCCGCGCCGCGCTCCGCCGCAAGCATGGACAGGAACGCGCCGATCGTGCCGCCAGGCAGCACGGATAGAGGGCCGCCGCCAGTCACCCGGTCAGACCCGGGCCACCGCCTCTGCCGCGATCATCCGGGCTTCGCCGTCCAGGCCCACCCGGCGAAGCGCGGACACGATATGGAACAGGTGAACCGCCGTCATCCGGTCCCACGAAGCGCCCTGCATGCCGAAGCCGGCCAGCAACGCGACGAGCGCGGGGTTGTTCGATTCCGCCGCCGCGTCGATCGCGCGGGTCCAGCGGGTCTGCCGCCCCATGTCGACGGAGAGCTTGCCCGCGAGCGTGGTGGCGGCCGAGGAATCGATGCGGCCCAGTCCCATCAGCCCGGCAAGCAGAAAACGAGAGCGCATCTGATCGGCACTATCGTCATTGGACTGGAAGGTATCCAGTGTTCCCGCGTCCACTGCCGAAAGCTTGTTCGGCGCGGCCAGCGCCAGCAATCCCCAGGCTTCACTACCAGCCTTGACATAGGGCGCCCAGCGCACCGCGTTCTGATCGAGGCCAGCGGTCAGCATCGAGGCGATCAGGCCGCTGGCACTATCGGCCATGCTTTCGCCCGGCACCACCCGCGCGGCGGCATAGGCCGTCAGCACAAGCCGGGAATAAGCGCGATCGGGATCGGTGCCATCACCCCATAGGTCCTTGATCGCGCCCAGTCGATCATCGGCATCGGGCGCGACATAGGCGGTGCGCAGCTTGCCGGCGAGTGGCCCCCAGGTCTTGTCCGGGTCTTCCTGCGCGGCAATCTCACCATAGAGATCGACCATCGCCGCGCTCGAAAGGATGCCGCGCCCGGCTCCCACGTCGGCGGCAGATGCGCGTGCGGCCAGCGACAGCATGGGCGCGCGAACGGCGTAGAATTGATAGGCGGCCCCGGCCTTGGTGCGCAGGTCTTCGGGAGGCTCCAGCCCGGTCGCGAGCGAGATACCCGTGCGCCACGGCGTGAGCGTGGTAACGTCCTTCCACTCGATCGTGACGGCGCGGCGCGTGTTCGATGCCGCGCCGGCGAACTTCTGCGCCAGCAGGATGTCGATCTTCTCGCCATCGCCCCGCCGCATCGCGCGATCGAGCTGCGCCATCGCCGGCGGACCATCGCCGGTGAAGGCCGAACAGATCGCGCGGGCAAGGTCCCAGTCCCAGCCCTGGCGCCCAGCCGCCGTCAGCCCGGTGATGGGGCAGAGGCCCACCGGGTCGGCGGTGCCGAGGTAGCTGCCCATGGCAGCATCCTCCAGCCCCGGGGTGTAGAAACCGCTATCGACTTCCTGCACCATGGCGCGCGCGGCATCGGCTTCACCCATGCGCAGCAGCGCTTGCGCGCGGAGCGCCGCCCAGTCCGCGCCGTTCATGCCGACGGGGGTATCGAGCCGACTGGCCAGCGCGCGGCGCACCAGGATGTGCCCCCAGCGCGAAACCAGGCTGCCGTTCATCCGCCCGATCACGCCTTCGACGAACGCGCCGTTGAGGAAATGGGTGGACGTGGCGGGAAAGCCACCATCCTGTTCGTCGATCACGCCGACCCGCGCCAGGCTGCGCTGGCTGGAAGCCGGCGTATCGAACTTGGGCGTGGCGCTGGCGATCAGCTGGTCGAGCAGGGCGGGGTCGATCGCATCGAGCAGCCCGTCGTCGACCGGCGCCGTTGACGCCGCCGGCGCGCCGGGAATGGGCTGGACCACCGGCACCGAAGTCGATGCCGCGGAACCCGGCGCCGTCGCCGCAGGAGCGGACGCCGAAGCGGCCGGACGCGACGCGGCCGGCTTCGGCGATGCCGCCGGCGCGGGCGCGTTATCGAAACCGGGAGGTAGCAATGATTCCTGCGCGGCAACCATGCCCGAGATGCCGGTCAGCGCGGCGCAGCCCAGCAAGGCAAGGCGCCAGCGATGCATGAACGCACGCCCGTTCTTCGATCTTGTCGGGGTATCGCGGCTCACGGTGCTGTCCCCGGGGCGTTTACCGGCTCTTCGATCCATTGTGTCGGCTCCGCTCCGCCCCTGATCCATGCTATCACCAATAACGCCGCCACTACCGCAACAAGCACGGCCATGCCGCCAGCGACCAATACCTTGTTCACGCGACCTCACCTGCCGCTGCCTGCCACGCGCCATGCCGCGAAATCCGCCCGACGCTTGCGCTGCGCAGTAGCGCAACTATAGGCGGCCCGGCAATGGACCAAGACGCCGCCTCGCTCAACAGTACCGATCTGGCGCGGATCACCCGCCGGATCGACCGGCCGATCGTGCTGGTCGGCATGATGGGCGTGGGCAAGACCACCGTGGGACGCAAGCTGGCGGCGATGCTCCACCAGCCGTTCGTGGACGCGGACGAGGAAATCGAACGGGCGGCCCAGATGTCGATCCCGGAAATCTTCACGACTTATGGCGAGCCTTACTTCCGCAGCGGCGAGCGGCGGGTGATCGCCCGTCTCGTGGGCGAGGGCGCGACCACCGACCGCAAGATCCTGGCGACCGGCGGTGGCGCCTTCTGCGATGCGGAAACGCGCCAGCTGATCCTCGACCGCGCCATCGCGGTCTGGCTGGACAGCGACGTCGATACGCTGGTGGAACGTGTCGGCCGCAAGGACAACCGCCCGTTGCTGCGCGGCGGCAACCCCCGTGAAATCCTTGCCAACCTGCGCGAGGAGCGCCAGCCCGCCTATGCGCAGGCGCCGATCCACGTTACCAGCGGCCATCAGCCGCATCAGGTGACCGCCGTGCGCATCCTGCGGGCGATCGATAACTGGTTGTAGGAAACAACAGCATGGTCACCATTCCTGTCGCCATCGCCGGCGCGCCATACGATGTCCGGATCGAAGCCGGATTGCTGGCGAAGGCGGGGACGCGTTGCCGCCCGTTCCTGCGCAAGAACACGGTGGCCATCGTCACCGACGAACACGTCGCCGCGCGCTGGCGCGAGACGGTGGCGGCTTCGTTCGCGGCCGAGGGGATCGAAAGCCGCTGGCTGGTGCTGCCAGCGGGTGAGACAACCAAGAGCTGGGAACAGCTTGCGCACGTGATCGACTGGCTGCTGGCGCAGGAAGTCGAGCGCAAGGACAATATCGTGGCGCTGGGCGGCGGCGTGATCGGCGATCTCACCGGGTTCGCCGCCGCGATCGTCAAGCGCGGCTGCGGCTTCATCCAGATCCCGACGACGCTGCTGGCACAGGTCGATTCCAGCGTGGGCGGCAAGACCGCGATCAACACGCCCGCCGGCAAGAACCTGGTCGGCACGTTCCACCAGCCGGTGCTGGTGCTGGCCGATCCGCTCTCGCTCGATACTCTGCCCGCGCGCGACGTGCGGGCGGGCTATGCCGAGGTCGTGAAGTATGGCCTGATCGATGACGCGCCGTTCTTCGAATGGTGCGAAGCCAACGGCCACCACCTGCTCGCGGGCGAGGCGGACGCGCGCGAATATGCGATCGCGCGCAGTGTCGCCGCCAAGGCGCGGATCGTGGCGGCGGACGAGAAGGAAACCACCGGCGTCCGCGCCCTGCTCAACCTGGGGCACACGTTCGGGCACGCGCTGGAAGCCGAAACCGGCTTTTCCGACTACCTGCTCCACGGCGAGGGCGTGGCGCTGGGCATGGTGCTGGCGGCGCGCTTTTCCGCGCGCCAGGGGCTTATGAACGGACAGGACGCCGAACGCGTGGCCGCGCACATCGGCGCGGTCGGGCTGCCCGCCTCGCTTGCTTCGCTGAACCTCTCCTGCGACGGACGGCGGCTGGCCGATCACATGCTCCACGACAAGAAGATGGACGCGGGCACCCTGCCCTTCCTGCTGCTGCGCGGCATCGGCGAGACGTTCCTGGCCAAGGACGTGGACCTGGGCGACGTGGCGGCATTCCTGGACGAGGAACTGGCGCGGGGCTGAACGGCGCGTCAGCCGGCCTCGTCCGGCAGCAGATCGACCACTTCAAAATCGGGCAGCACCGCCTTGCGCAGCAGGGTGCGGTGGCATTCGCTGGCCGCGCGTTCGTAGCACAGCAGCGCCACCTTGCGTTCAAGCGCCAGTTCCGTGAGTTGCACCCCCGCCAACACCGCTTCGGGCAGATCGAGCTGCGCCGCGTAGATCCGTTCCAGCGTGGCGTGATCGTGCCGGCGCGCGGCGGCGCGGCCGTCCGCCGGGGTGCCGAGCGCCTTGAAATGGCGATACTCGATCCCCGCCTCGCGCGCGTTGGCAGCCAGCGCGGACTTCGAGAAACCGGGGCGGCGCGAAAGCGGCAGGGCGCGCACATCGGCCAGCAGGTCCACGCCCGCGCGGTTGAGCGCGGCCATTACCCCGGCCACGGTCGCCTGTTCGTAACCGATGGTCCAGATCACCGGCATCAGAACAGCCGCGATCCGTCGGGCACGGGCCTGTCGGGCGCAAACAGCACGACGCGCCCCTGCTCGTCCGCGAAGCCGAGCGTCAGCACTTCGGACACCATCTTGCCGATCTGGCGCGGCGGAAAATTGACCACCGCCGCCACCTGCCGCCCGATCAGCAGTTCGCCTTCATAGAGCGCGGCGATCTGCGCGCTGCTTTTCTTGACGCCCAGTCCCGCGCCGAAATCGATCCACAGCTTCAGGCTGGGCTTGCGCGCTTCCGGGAAGAGTTCGACCTGAATGATCGTGCCGACGCGAATGTCGACTTTCAGGAAATCGTCAAAGGATATGGTTTCGGCCGGCGGCGCGGCGGGATCATGATCGAGATGCATCGGCGCATTGTGGGGATCGCAGCGCGGACCGCAACCCCCGTCTCCCGTGCCCACGCCACCATGTGAGCCGGTTTCCGGTCAGCGCCCCGTGAACGCGGGCTTGCGCTTCTGGAGGAAAGCAAGGCCGCCTTCCATCGCGTCGGCACTGTTGCCGGCCACACGTTGTCCCTCGGCTTCGGCCAGCAGCGTTTCGGCCAGGCTGTGTTCCAGCGCGGTCAGGATGTTGTGGCGCATCGTGGCATAGGCCAGCGTCGGCCCGGCGGCGAGCCGCGCGGCCAGCGCGGATACCTCGGCATCGAGATCGGCGTCTTCCACCGCCTTGTGGATCAGGCCCCAGTCGAGCGCCTTGTCCGCGCCGATCTTCTCGCCCAGCATCATCATCTCGGTAGCGCGGGCCTTGCCGATCAGGCGGGGAAGAATCCAGCTCGATCCGCCATCGGGAACCAGGCCGATGTTGACGAACGCCTGGAGGAAATAGCCGCTCTTGCCCGCGATCACGAAGTCCGCCGTCAGCGCGATCGAGCAGCCCACGCCGGCCGCCGCGCCGTTGACCGCCGAAATGATCGGCAGGTTCAGCCGGGCCAGCTTCATGATCGCCGGGTTGTAATGCCCCTGCAGCGCCAGGTAGCTTCCCTCGCCCGCGCCGGTGGTGCGATCGCCGCGCGCCTGGAGATCCGCGCCCGAACAGAACGCCCGGCCCGCGCCCTTCAGCACCAGTACGCGGGCATCGCCCAGATGATCGAGCGCATCGGAAATCTCGCCCGCCATCGGCAGCGAGCAGGCATTGAGCCGCTCGGGCCGGTTCAGCGTGATCGTGGCCACGCCATCGGTGACATCGAGCAGGATCGTTTCATAAGCCATCGTCAGACACCCTCCGCGTCAGGCGCACGCGGCGCACAGGCCGGCCGCCAGTCGATTTAATCGATCGGTTAAGTGCAGGGCTATGCGAGCGGCGCGCGCTTTGCAAGCACGTTCAGCGCGCGTGCGTCTGCGCGAAGGCGGCGGCCGCGCCGAACAGGCCCGGCTGCGGATGAGTGATGAGCTTGACCGGCATGGCGGCCATCATGCCCTCGAACCGGCCCTTGGCGCGGAAGCGTTCGGCAAAGCCGGAAGCCAGCAACACGTCCTTGATGCGCAGGCCCAGGCCGCCAGCCATGACCAGCGCCGCCGAACCATGCGTCAGCGCCAGATCGCCCGCCACGCTGCCCAGCGACAGGCAGAAGCGATCGACCGCCGCCGCCGCCAGGCTGTCCTCGCCCGCCATCCCCAGCGTCCACAGCTCCTTGTCGGTGCGCGGGGTGAACGGCTTGCCCTCGATCGCGGCCAGCGTTTCGTAGATGTCGACGATGCCGGGGCCGGCCACCACCCTCTCCACCGACACGCGGCGGTGGCGCTTGCGCAGGCGGGCGAGGATGGCGTCCTCGATCCCGTCGAGCGGCGCGAAATCGATGTGCCCCCCCTCGGTCGGCTGCACGCGATAAGCGCCGCCATGACGCCACAGCTGCGCAACGCCCAACCCGGTGCCGGGGCCGACCACACTGAGCACGCCCTCTTCGGGCAAGGGCGCGTCCGGCCCGGTCAGGTGGACGAAATGTTCCGGCGCGGCCTGTGCCACCGCATGGGCCACGGCAGCGAAATCATTGACCACCACATAGTCGTCCGCGCCCAGCTTCTCGGGAATCAGCGCCGGGCGGATGATCCAAGGATTGTTGGTAAAGCGGATGATTTCTCCGCCGACCGGGCCGGCCACCGCGATCGCCGCCGCCTTCGGCAAGGGCGTGCCAAGCGTGCGGCCGAACTCCTCCCAGGCAAGCTGGAAGCTGCCGTGTTCGGCGGTCTTGAGCGTCACCGCCTCGCCCAGCGAGACGACGCGGCCCTGCTCCACTTCGGCAAGGGCAAAGCGCGCATGCGTTCCGCCGATATCGACCGCGACCAGTTGCATCCCCATCCCCGGTTTTTACGTGTCAGAGCCCTGCCGCCGCCAGCATCGCCGAACCGCCGCGTTCCGCCGGGTCGGTGTGGTGGCGCATAAGGGCGAAGAGTTCGCGCCCTACGCCAAATGCCTCGTCGGGGGCAATCGCGTGTTCGCGCCCGGCCCATTCGGCGGCATCGACCAGCGCGACGAGTTCGCCGCTGTCCGCGCAGACGCGTACCACATCGCCATCGCGCAGCTTGGCCAGCGCCCCGCCGAGCTTGGCCTCGGGCGAGACGTGGATCGCCGCCGGCACCTTGCCGGAAGCGCCCGACATGCGCCCGTCGGTGACCAGCGCCACCTTGAAGCCGCGATCCTGCAACACGCCGAGCGGGGGCGTGAGCTTGTGAAGTTCGGGCATGCCATTGGCGGCCGGTCCCTGGAAGCGGACCACCACGACCACGTCGCGTTCCAGTTCGCCCGCCTTGAACGCCGCGATCACCTGGTTCTGGTCATCGAACACCCGGACCGGCGCCTCGATCGTCCAGCGCGCGGGATCGACCGCGCTGACCTTGATCGTGCCGCGCCCAAGGTTGCCTTCTAGCAAGCGCAAGCCGCCTTCGGGCTGGAACGGCGCGGACACCGGGCGGAGCATGGATCCATCGCCGCTCGCCTGCGGTGCGGGGGTCCAGCGCAGCGTTTCGCCGTCCATCACCGGCTCCTGCGCGCCTTCGGCCAGCGACTGGCCATAGACGGTGCGGATGTCGGCATGGGCAAGGCCCGATTCCACCAGTTCACGGATCACGTAGGGCATGCCGCCGGCAGCGTGGAAGTAGTTCACGTCGCCCGCGCCGTTGGGATAAACGCTGGCGATCAGCGGCACCACGCGCGAGAGTTCGTCCATGTCGTTCCAGTCGATCTGCACGCCGGCCGCGCGGGCGATGGCGGGCAGGTGGATAACGTGGTTGGTCGAGCCGCCCGTCGCCAGCAGGCCGACGATGGCGTTGACGATCGCCTTTTCATCGACGCAGTGGCCGAGCGGGCGATAGTCGTCACCGTCCCAGCCTATCCCGGCGATGCGGTGGACGGCGGCGCGGGTCAGTTCCTGGCGCAGCTTGGTGCCGGGCAGGACGAAGCTGGAGCCGGGCATGTGCAGCCCCATCATCTCCATCATCATCTGGTTGGAATTGGCGGTGCCATAGAACGTGCAGGTGCCCGCGCCGTGGTAGCTGGCGCTTTCGCTTTCCAGCAGTTCCTCGCGCCCTACCTTGCCTTCGGCATAGAGCTGGCGGATGCGCACCTTCTCCTTGTTGGCAAGCCCGGTCGGCATCGGCCCCGAAGGCACCAGCATCATCGGCAGATGCCCGAAGCGGAGCGCGCCGATCAGCAGGCCCGGCACGATCTTGTCGCAGATGCCCAGCAGCAGCGCGGATTCGAACATGCCGTGGCTGAGCGCGACGGACGTGGACAGGGCAATGGTATCGCGGCTGAACAGCGACAGCTCCATCGAATCCTGCCCCTGCGTCACCCCGTCGCACATCGCCGGCACGCCGCCCGCTACTTGCGCCGTCGCGCCTACCTCGCGCGCGAACAGCTTGATCTGTTCGGGATAGCGGCCATAGGGCTGGTGCGCCGAAAGCATATCGTTGTAGGCGGTGACGATGCCGATGTTCATCGCCTTGCCCGTGCGGATGGTGGCCTTGTCGTCGCCGCTGGCCGCAAAGCCGTGGGCAAGGTTGCCGCACGACAGGATCGGGCGGCTCACGCCTTGTTCGCGCGCGCGGTCGATCAGGTCGAGATAGCGGCGGCGGCTGTCGCGCGAACGTTCGATGATACGGTCGGTGACCTTGGCGACGATCGGGTTCAGGGTCATCATGCGCTCCAGTAGATCGTGACCGGCGGGCCGAAGCCGCGCAGGAAATCGGAAACGGGATAAGTGTCCGCCCCGTCCAGCACCCGCTGGACGAGCTGTTTTTTCGTCGCGCCGGTGATGACCAGGATGATCTCGGCCGTGGCCTTGAGCGCGCGGCGGTTGAGCGAGAGGCGCGGAAACGGCGCTTCGGACGGCAGCGGCACCGGCTCGGTTGCGATCACCGCTGGTCCGGGCCGGACCAGCGCGTGCATGTGCGGGAACAGCGAGGCGACGTGGCCGTCCTCGCCCATGCCCAGCCAGACCAGATCGAACGGCGCGACGGCAGCGCCTTCGACCAACCGCTCCACGGTCACGCCGCTATCGCCCAGCGCGGCAACGAGCTTGCCGTAATTCGACGCCGGATGGTCATCGGGCACCTGCCGGTCGTCGGTGAGGCAAAGTGTGACGCCGGACCAGTCGAGCGCGCGGTCTGCCAGCAGCGCGAACACCTTTACCGGGGTGGAACCGCCCGGCACCGCGATCCGCTTCGGCCCCGGCTTCGCCAGTTCCGCCGCGATGCGATCGGCCACGGCGGCGGCATCGCCGGGCTCCGCCCAGCGCACCTCGGCGGGGCGCGGGTCAATCATTCCAGCTTCGCCCGTCGCGTTCGGTCAGCGCGATTGCCGCGTTCGGCCCCCAGCTTCCGGCGGAATAACCTTTCACTTCCATGCTTTCGGTGGCCCAGACCTTGCGGATGCCATCGACCCAGCGCCACTGCGCCTCCACCTCGTCACGCCGCACGAACAGCGTCTGCTGGCCTTCGATCAGATCGAGCAGCAGGCGTTCGTAAGCGATGCGGCGGCGGGCCTTGGCAAAGGCGGTGGTCAGCGAGAGATCGAGATTGACCTCGCGCAGCACGATGCCCCCACGGTCCAGCCCCGGTTCCTTGGCCATGACCTGCAGCCGCACGTATTCTTCGGGCTGAAGGCGGATGACGAGCCGGTTGGCGCGCAGCCGGCTGCCGAAGATGTTGTGCGGCACCTGCTTGAACTCGACGACAATTTCCGAGCGCCGTTCGCCCAGCCGCTTGCCGGTACGCAGGTAGAACGGCACGCCCTGCCAGCGCCAGTTCTCCACATGCGCCTTGATCGCCACGAACGTCTCGGTCTCCGAAGGCTGGCCCAGATCGTCCTCGTACCCCTTGACGCTCTCCCCCTTCACCGCGCCGGCGCGATACTGGCCGCGCACCATCTCGTCGGCCTTCACCGGGCGCAGCGCGCGCAGCACCTTCACCTTTTCGTCGCGGATCGCGGTCGCGTCGAAATCGACGGGCGGTTCCATCGCGGTCAGCGCCAGCAGTTGCAGCATGTGGTTCTGCACCATGTCGCGCAGGGCGCCGGTATCGTCGTAAAACCCCTTGCGCCCTTCTAGCCCCACCGTCTCGCTGACGGTGATCTGGATGTGGTCGATCCCCGCGCTATTCCACAGCGGCTCGAACATCATGTTGGCGAAGCGCAGCGCCATCAGGTTCTGAACGGTTTCCTTGCCCAGATAGTGATCGATGCGGAATATCTGGTTTTCGGCAAAGGCGGCGGCGACGGCATCGTTGATGCGGTTGCTGGACGCAAGGTCGTTGCCGAGCGGCTTTTCCAGGCCGATGCGCACGCCCTCGTGCGCCAGGCCGGCACTTTTCAGCCCGGCAATGGTCGGTTCGAACAGTGCCGGCGCGGTCGAGAGGAAGATCGAGAGGCCGCACGAGGTATCGCCCAGCTTCTTCGCCAGTCCGGCAAAGCCGCTGATGTCGGACGCATCGAGCGTCTGGTATTCCAGCCGTTCGAGGAAGCTCGCCAGCTTGGTCTCGTCTTTGCGGTCGGCGGGCAGGAATTCGTCGAGCGCGGCTTTGGCGAAATCGCGAAAATCGGCGTCATCGTGTTCGGACCGGGCGGTGCCGACAATGCGCAGGCCGGGTTCGATCAGCCCGTCCTCGTGCAGCGCATAGAGCGAGGGCAGCAGCATCCGGCGCGAAAGATCGCCGGTGGCCCCGAACAACAGCAGGGCGGAACAGCTTGCCTCAGCCATCGGATGCTTCTCCTTATGGTTTCGTTCCGGACCGGGGCCATCCCCTCGCGGCCCCCGTTAGCCCGGTCATTCCAAACTTGCACAACGCATAAGTATGCGATCGGTGGCCTACTCCTGAAGCGCGACCAGCAATCCGCCATAGCCCGGCAGATCGCCCGCTTCTTCCAGACTGGCGCCGTTGACGCTTGCGAGCACCTGCCCGGCGATGGCCAGCCCTTCGGGCAAGACGACCGGGCGCGCCGAAAGATTGAACAGGCCCGCCACCGCCCGCCCCTCATGCCGGCGCACGAAGGCCAGCAGATCCGCATCCGCATGGATCACCTCGAACGAACCAAGGCGCAGCACGGGCGTAGCCCGCCGCAGGGCCAGCAGGCTGCGCGTCCAATGGAGCAGCGAGCCAGGCTCGGCCTCCTGCACATCGACCGCGCGCGACAGGTTCTCCGCGCTCATCGGCAGCCATGGCGTGCCGGTGGTGAAGCCGCCATTCGGCGCGTCGGCCCGCCACGGCATCGGCGTGCGCACGCCATCGCGCGAGAGCGTCAGCGGCCAGTTGGCGATCGCTTCGGGATCCTGCAGCAGTTCGAACGGAATATCGTCCTGCACCAGCCCCAGTTCCTCGCCCTGATAGAGGATCACGTTCCCGCGCAGGGCCAGCAACAGCATCTTCTTGAGCGGCGCGAAGGCGGCCCGCTCTTCCGGGGCGCACCAGCGCGAGACCGCGCGCGGCGCATCGTGGTTCTCGAAGGCCCAGCTCGGCCAGCCCTCGCCCGGCGCGCCGGTCCACTTCGCCAGCGTATCGCGGATCAGCGCGGGCGTCAGGCTTTCGGCATAGAGGAAATCGAAGCCATAGGCGCTGTTCAGGCGGTGCGCGCCGGCGGTGTATTCCTTCATCTCGACCTCGGCGCGCGCGCCGCCCACCTCGGCCACCGTGAAGATCGCGTCGTAGCGGTCGCACAGCTTGCGGATGCGTTCCACGAACAGCGCGACATCGGGGTGCGACTGGCTGAACACCTTCTCCTGAAAGTCGAACGGCCGCGTGCGGATGCGCCCGTCGTCCTCCGCCGGCGGATTGTCCCGCAATTGCGGGTCGAACATCGAATGGTTGAGCGCGTCGAGCCGGAACCCGTCGACCCCACGATCCAGCCAGAACTTCGCGGCTTCCAGCAGCGCGTCCTGCACCACCGGGTTGTGGACGTTGAGCTGCGGCTGTTCGCGCAGGAAGGTGTGCATGTAATACTGCCGCCGCCGCGCGTCCCAGGTCCATGCCGGGCCACCGAACACCGACTGCCAGTTGTTGGGCGGCGTGCCATCGGGCTTCGGATCGCGCCAGACGTACCAGTCCGCCTTGTCGCCATCGCGGCCCTGCCGGCTCTGCGCGAACCACGGATGCAAATCGGAGGTATGGGCATAGACCTGGTCGATCGTGACTTTCAGCCCCAGTTCGTGCGCGCGCGCCACTAGCGCATCGAAATCGGCAAGCGTGCCGAAGATCGGATCGACATCGCAGTAATCCGCCACGTCATAGCCGAAATCGCGCATCGGCGAGGTGAAGAACGGCGAGATCCAGATGCCGTCGACCCCCAGCTTGGCCACGTGATCGAGCCGCGCCGTGATCCCCGCCAGATCGCCCACCCCATCACCATCGGCATCGGCGAAGCTGCGGGGATAGATCTGGTAGATCACCGCCCCGCGCCACCACGGCGCGGTGACTGGAGCGGACAGGCTGGCGTCACGGCTTGGGGTCATGGGCCTCATTTCGGCAGATTGGCAAAACGGAGCATACCCGATCGCGATCATCCCGCAATGCACACAAACCGCGTCGCCGCCCGACAATTCGTATGCGCGATGCCGATCGACGCCTTGGTGGGATATTTTTGCCGAACACCGGCGAAGGGTTTGCGATCGGGCCGCGTTTCATAGGTGTCGGCCATGAACGGATCATCCGGCGCGTGTTGCGCTGCAACGCCCACCATCGGGATCGCACCCTGAAGCAAGGAGCCACCATGGAACTGCTCCCTATGACATCCTTTCCCACATCCGCCCCTGTCCAGCCCCGCACGGAAGCGCACGTCGTCATCCTGGACGATGATGCCGATCTGCGCGCGTTGATCGGCGATTACCTGGAGAAACAAGGGCTGGGCGTCACGCTCGCGGCGAACGGGCAGCAGCTGCGCGCAACCCTTGCCGCGGGCAAGGTCGATGCGGTCGTGCTCGACCTGATGATGCCGGGCGAGGACGGCCTTTCGATCCTGCGCGATCTGGCGGATCGCCCCGGCGCGCCTTCGGTGCTGATGTTGTCGGCGATGGCGGCGGACATCGACCGGATCGTGGGGCTCGAACTAGGGGCGGACGACTATCTCGCCAAGCCGGTCAACCCGCGCGAACTGCTGGCGCGGCTGCGTGCGGTGCTGCGCCGGCGCGGCACCAGCGTTTCCGCCGATGGCAGCGCCATCACGCGCTTTGCCGGATGGACGCTCGATGCGCAGTACTACACCGTGCGCGATGCGGCCGGCGCCGAAGTCGAACTGACCAGCGGGGAGTTCAAGCTGCTGCATGCGCTGGCCGTGCGCGCCGGGCGGGTCATCAGCCGCGAGGAACTGCTTACCGCGCTCTATGGCGATGAAGGCGAGGCCTTCGACCGGGCGATCGACGTTGCCGTCTCGCGGCTGCGCGCCAAGCTGATGCGGCACGATGGCGATGGCCTGATCCGCACCATTCGCGGCGAAGGCTACCTGTTCGCCGCACGCGGTTGAAATGGCGTTGATGCCGGGCTGGAGCAGCACCAGCCTGACGACCCGGCTCGGCATCGTCATGCTGGCGGCGCTGTTGCTGGCGACGCTCGGCAACTTCATCGTCACCTTTTCCGGGCCGCCGCCCCATCCGCGCCCGATGCCAATCGAGGAGCTGCTGCCGGTTCTGGCAAGGGACCGGCCGCTGTCACGCCTTGCCTCCACCACCCGGATCGAGCGGGGCAAGGCGCAATTCCTGCCACAGCCGGGCGAAGTCCCGGTGCCCGCTGCCGCCGCGCGGATCGACGATCTTCTGCCGGATTGCGACGGGTGCGTGAAGCTTTCGGTCGAACCCGGCGCGATGATCCAGCGCCGCCCCCTCGAAGCACCGCTGGCGATCCGCGAGACCTTCTCGCTGGGCGTGCGCCGCGCGGACGGCACATGGTCCATCGCGCACTACACCCGGCGGCCGTTCATCACCGGCTGGCACTGGGCAACGCTGGCGATGACTCTGGCGTTGGCCGTGCTGCTGGCCGGCGTGTCGTTCCGCCTTGCCCGCAGCATCGTGCAACCGCTCCGCCGCCTGGCGGCCGAGGCCGACCGCGTCGTGAACGAACACGATGGCATCACCATCACCAGTGGCGGGCCGCCCGAAGTCGCACAACTGGCGCAGGCCGTGTCCGCCATGCGCGATCGCCTGGCGGGGCTGGTGGAAAACCGTACCCAGATGCTGGCGGCTATCGCGCATGACATGGCCGCGCCGGTCTCGCGTTTGGAATTCCGCCTCCACCAATTGCCTCCAGAGGCGCGCAACGGCGCCGAACGGGATCTCGCGGAACTGGCCGGCATGATCGGCAGCATCATCGACTATGCCCGGGGGACGGTCGGCAGCCGCAGGCGCGCGGTGGACATGAAGGAACTGTGCGCGAACGCGATCGCCGCCGTCGATCAGGATGAAGGCCGGCTTGCGTTCCGCGCGCCCGATAAAGACTGCACCGTCAACGGCGATCCGATGACGCTGCACCGGCTGATCGCCAACCTTGCGGTCAACGCGCGGCGCTATGCCGGCGGTGGCGAACTGAGCCTCGAAAGCGAACCGGAGAGAGTCGTCGTGCGCATGGCGGACCGCGGGCCGGGCTTTCCGCCCGAGCTTGCCGAAAACCTGTTCGAGCCGTTCTTCCGCGTGGAAGGATCACGCAGCCGCGAAACCGCCGGCACGGGCCTGGGCCTTGCCACCGCGCGCGACGTTGCCAAGGCGCACGGCGGCACGCTGACCGCGGCGAACCGCGCGGGCGGCGGCGCGGAATTCGTGCTGACCCTGCCCCGCGCCTGACGCGGCCTCAGCCCTGCCAGACCCAGTAACGCGGCCCGAACCGCGCTTCGAGCGCGGCAAGCTGTTCGCGGTGGATGGCGCGCACGCGCTCGGGCGTGGTGGCCAGCGAAGGATCGATTTCCTCGATCTTCAGGCTGGTCTTGTCCTCATAGAGATGTTCGCCGGCCAGACGCGCGCCGCCATCATAGGGCCACACGAAGGCCTGCCGGCTCGACACGTGGTAGAGCCCGTCGTCCTGCTCCACCGCATAGCCCAGCGCCTTCAGGTCCGCCCCGCGCGCCAGCTGGTGGAAGGTAATTTCGTCGCAAATGCCCCAGTCGTTGACGGCAAGCCGGTCGTCCGAATGCCACAGCACCGTTTCGCCCACGCTGTTGTAGAAGGCGAGCACGCCCTCCTTGCCTTCGACCACGGCGGGATTGTCGCCCCAACTGACGCGATAGACCGGGTGATCGACCATCATGTCGGGCTTCACGATCTCGTCGTAGAGCCCTGCGCCCTCCAGGTGCACGTGCCGCCAGAAATTGAGCAGGATCGCCTTGTGCAGTGGATCGTCGGTCCGTTCGTAGAGGGCCTGGGTGGGCTTCATGCAGTCGAAGACCGCCTGTTCGATGGCATTCACCGGATACTCTCCCGCAATCTGTTGCGTTTCAGGCCGTCGGGTCGATCAGCACCTTGCACTGGTGGGTGCGCTTGCGCAGCGTCTCGAACACATCGGGCGTGGCGTCGAGCGCAATGGTCTCGGTCACCAGCAGGCGCGGTTCCGCCGCGCCGCTATCGAGCGCATCCAGCGCTGCTTCGTATTCCTGCCGGGTGAAGAAGGCCGACGTCACGAGGCGCACTTCCTTGGACAGCATGGCAAAGCTGTTGAAGGTGTCAGGGCGCGTGCACAAGCCCAGCAGCAGGATCGTACCCCGGCTGCGCACCTGGTCCACCGCCTGCGCGATCAGGCCGGGCACGCCGACGCATTCGAACACCACGTCGGCCTTGCCGCCCAGCGCGCGTTCGGCGCTACCGATCGGATCGGCGGGATCGACTACGAAATCGTGCGCGCCCATCGCCAGCGCGCGATCGCGCTGCCATGCCGCGAGATCCTGCACTACCACGCGCCCCGCGCCATGCCGGCGCGCCCAGAACGCGACGGCAAGCCCGATCGGCCCGGCGCCGAGGATCAGAACCCTGTCACCGATGCGCATCCCGCTCATGGCCAGACCGTGTAGCGCCACGGCCAGCGGCTCGATGATCGCGCCGTCGGCCAGGCTCGCCGTCTTCGGCAGGCGCACGCACTGGTTCGGTCGGGTCAGCGCGTATTCGGCATAGCCTCCACCCTGCAGGCCGAACGCGTCGCACCAGGCGACTTCGCCGGCCAGACAGGATGGGCAACGGCCGCAGCTTTTGAGCGGTACGACCGAGACCAGATCGCCCGTTCCCAGCCCCTCGACGCCTTTGCCCAGCGCCACCACCTCGCCAGCGAACTCGTGCCCCAGCACCGATCCAGCGCCCATGCCATAGGCGGGGTCCTCGGTCATGTGCAGGTCCGAGCCGCAGATGCCGCAGCGGCCCACCCGCACCACGACCTCGCCCTCACCCGGTACGGGGTCGGGCACGGTCTCGATCGCCAGCGGCCGGTGAAGGCCCTGCATCACGGCTGCGCGCATTGGTATGTCGTCCTTCTAGTGCGCGGTCTGGCCGCCATCGATCACAAACGTCGCGCCGTTGATGAAGCTGGCCGCGTCCGAACAGAGATGCAGCACGGTGCCCGCAATCTCCTCCGGCTGCGCGGCGCGGCCGCTGACGTTGCCCGCGAAGAACGCCGCGCGGAATTCGGGACTGTCGGCCCAGTGCTGGGTCATCGGCGTGACGACGAAGCCGGGTGCAATGGCGTTCACACGGATGTCGGAGCGGGCGTAATCGATCGCTGCCGCCTTCGTCAGCCCCACGACCGCGTGCTTCATCGCGACATAGGCCGCCATATTGGGATCGGCGATCAGCCCGCCGACCGATGCGGTGTTGACGATCGCGCCGCCGCCCACTTTCAGGAAGTGCCGGATTTCCGACTGCAGCGCATACCACACGCCCTTGAAATCGACGTCGACGGCCAGCGCCATTTCCTCCGGCGGCACCTCGTGCAGCGGGCGCTGTGGTGGCAGGACGCCGGCATTGTTGAACGCCGCATCCATCCGGCCGAAGCGGTCGACGCAGGCTGCGACGAGCGCCTCTACAGCGGCGGCATCGGTCACATCGGTCGGCACGAAGGCGCCCTCGCCCCCGGCCTGCGCGATCAGCGCCACCGTCTCGCCCGCGCGCTCGTCCTTGTCGCCGATCATCACCCGCGCGCCCTCGCGCGCGAAGGCCAGCGCCGTGGCGCGGCCGATGCCCGTCGCGCCGCCGGTGACGAGCACCGCCTTGCCGGCATAGGTTCCGTTCACTCCTGCCATGCCGGCTGCTCCCCCTTGGCCACTTTCGACGAGTTCCCCAGCAGGAAATCGCCCAGAACGTCGACTGCATCCGGGTAGGCTTTCTGCACCCGCGCGCGCAGATCGGCGCTGTCCTTGCTGGCGGCGACCAGCTTAGGCCAGTCCGCGATGTAGCGTCGGCTGAAGTCCAGCCCGCTGGTATCGTTGGGCAAGCCCGGCTTGCTGTGGCCGGGCACCACCATGTCGGGCTTGAGCGCGGCGAGTTGATCGACCGACCGGCCCCATGCGGCGATGGCGGCGGCGTCGTGCTCGCCGAACCACAGGTACATCTGGTTATAGACGAGATCGCCGGGGAACAGCGCCTTGATCGACGGCACCCACAGGGCGGTGGCATGGACGTGATCGCCCGCCATCGGGCCGATCACCTTCAGCTCCCGGCCCTCCAGCATGATCGTATCGCCATCGAGCGGGGCAGGTGCGGTGGGATGGCGCGGGGCGTTCGCGCCCAGCACCGGCGTCCAGCGCTTGACCTTGAATGGAAGCGACTTCCAGATATCGGCCGTCACCGTGGGATGTGCTACGATCTTCACGTCGGGAAAGGCATCCTTGATCACTTCCATGGCGAAGAAGTGATCGGGATGATCGTGCGTGATGTAGAGCGTGGTCAGGTGCTTGCCGCTGTCGAGCACCATCGCGACGACGCGGTGCGCGTCGGCCAGGGTGAACGGCGCGTCCACCAGCACCGCGTCCTTCTCGCCTTCGATCAGGGCAATGTTGGCATAGAGCGAACCGGCGCTGGTGCGCAGAACCTCGACCGTCAGCGGCTTCTGCGAGGCTTGAGTCTGGGTTTGGGCCTGCGCCGGCGCGCAAGGCAGGGCGATCGCGGCCAGCGACGCGAGCAGGGTCTTGCGGATCATTTGTATTTCCCCAGCATCATGCCGCCATCGATGACGACGTGGCTTCCGGTCATGTAGTCAGAGGCATCGGAGGCGAGCAGCAGCGCCAGCGGCTTGATCTGGTCGGTCTCGGCCAGCTTGCCCAGCGGAACGATCGCGTCCCACGCCTGCCGCGCCACAGGGTCCTTCTTGAGCCAGCCGCCGCCGATATTGGTGACGAACGGCCCCGGCGCGATCGCGTTGATGCGGATACGGAACTCGGCCAGTTCCAGCCCCAGCGCGCGCACCATGTGCAGCACGCCCGCCTTGGCCGGCATGTAGGGCAGGCCGACGATCGGTTCGGTCACCAGGCCCGCGTTCGACGCGGTCGTGATGATCGAACCGCCGGTGCGGCCATTGGCGCGCCCTTCCTTCTTCATGATCCGCACGGCGTTGCTGACCGTGTAGAACACGCCGGAAAGATTGACGGCGATCGACTTGTCCCAGCGCGCCGGATCGTAGGTATCGACCTGGCCATCGGGATTGCGGTGGCCCGCCGGGTTCCAGAAGCCCGCGCCCGCATCGATCCCGGCGTTGGCAAAGCAGATGTCGAGGCCGCCGTAGGCCTTGTCGTGCGCCTCGAACGCGGCGGCGACGGCATCGAAACTGGACACGTCGCAAACATCAGCGCGCGCCTCATACCCCGCTTCGCGCAGGCGCGCCGCCTCGCGCTCGGCGCCCGCGGCATCGATGTCCGCCAGCGTCACCGCCGCGCCGGCTTCGGCCATGGCCTCGGCATAGGCAAGCCCGATGCCGGATGCCGCACCGGTAACCAGCGCGCTTCTGCCCTTGATGTCGAAGCAATCCAGTGTGGCCATGTGGCTCTTCCTTCTCCCGCCGCGCCGTTCAGGCTTCGGCCTGTCTTTCCCGCTCGATCAGCCGCTGCAGCATCCGCCGCGCCCGCACCCCGCCGCCATCGCCATTCAGGATCAGCGGGCGCAGATCCCAGAAATCGCGCTGGCGCATCAGCCGGTGGCTGTCGCGAATGATCGGCATGTCTTCCTGTTCAAAAGCATATTCCAGCGCCGCGCGCATGCCCGCCGCGAACTGCGCGTTTCCCAGAGCGAAATCCCGTGCCGTCGCCCAGAAGTAGTGCGTGGTGTCCGGCGTTTCCGGGGTGAAGGCGTGGATCGAGGGTAGCAGCGTGCAGTGCTCGCGCGGGGTGCCCGGATCGCCAGCGCGAAAATCGAAATAGAGCACGGCCGGGGCATGCCACACTACCTCGCCGTGGAAATCCTGCCTGCGTCCGATCCGTCCGAGCATGCCGCCAATGCCTTCGGACAGGTAGTCGTCGAGCCGCACGTATTCGGCGTGGACGTTTTCGCCATCCTGCCAGAAACGCCGTTCGCCTTCGGTGAAAGCGCTGGCCACCAGCGCGGGGTGGACGAAGTTGGCGTGGCTGAGGTCGAGGATATTGTCGCTGTAAAGCTCGTAGTGCCCTTCGGCCACGGTCGCGCCGCGCACCGCTTCCCAGCGCGGCTCGGTCAGCCAGGCGAAATCGGGAATGCGCGTCGCATCCGCCTTCGCCGGATCGCCCATCCATATCCACAGCAACCCGTGGCGCTCTTCCAGCGGATAGACCGGCAACCGGGCATCGGGCAGCTGACCGCCTGGATGCGGGTTATGGACGCAGTGCCCCTCCCCGTCGAAGCGGAGACCGTGATAGGGGCACATCAGCGCGCCATCGACGACCGTGCCATTGCCCAGCGGCGCGAACCGATGCGGACAGCGTCCGCCGATCGCATGCGCCTTGCCGGCCTGGTCGCGAAAAAGGGCGACCGGTTCCTCGAGAAAGACCCGCGCCATCGGCGCAACGTCCAGATCGGAAGCCCATGCGGCGACGTACCAGCAGTTGCGCAGGTAGGTGCCGCGTGGAGCATCCGAAAGCCTCGGGACCGGTCTGCCCTCTCCCCTCATAACCCGTCGCTCACAGACGATGTTGAAGCGTCGGAAAGCCCATCCCCAATCCCTCCCGCAGGCGGGAGGGGAGCGAGACTTGCCGGACCGCAGGGGCGGCTAGTCGCAGCGGGGTGGGCACCGCACGCATGCCCGCCCTAGAGGTAGAGCTGCTGGTTGATCGGGATGTTGTTCTCCCGGCAATAGGTTTCGTAGTGATTCATGAACCACCACGCGTCGAGCGTTTCCACGTGGTTGCCGTTCTCGTCGAAGAACTCGTTGGCGCCCTGCATGTGGAACAGCGCCTTCATGCCGTTGGGATCGTCGGTGACGAGCGTGTGCGCGGTGCCTGGCGTTTCCGTGATGAACTCGCCAGGGCGGCACACCCAGTCGTATTCAAGATAGCGGAACGATCCTTCGAGCCCCACGGCCCATACCCGTCCGCGATGCTTGTGCGTGCCGATCACGCCCGGTCCCTTGATCCACAGGATGTTGACGTAGATGTTCTCGCGCACGTCGAACGCCAGATGGCGGATCGCGGCGTTGTCGCCGAACGGCACCCACGGGCTTTCCGCCTCGGACGCGCCGACATAGGTGCCCTCGACACCCTTGGCGCGGATCAGGTCACCATAAAGCTCGGGAACTTCGACGATCTTGTATGCGCCGGACGGCGGCGCCTTCATCGTACCCATGACGGTCTTGTCCTTCAGAGATAGAGCTTGGGATTGATGGCCAGGCCGTGCTCGCGGCAGTGGGTCTCGTAGTGGTTGATGAACCACCACACATCGGTGGTATCCACGAACACGCCCTTGTCGTCGTAGAACTCGATCGGTCCCTGCATCCAGCCGAACAGCTTGCACCCTTCCGGATGATCGCTGACCAGCGTGTGGCTTTCCCCCGGCGTTTCGAGGATCAGTCCGCCCGGCGTCGCCACCCAGTCGTATTCCAGATAGCGGACGCTGCCTTCCAGGCAGACCATGGTGATCGTACCGCGATGGAAATGCGTACCGATCACGCCCGGCCCCTTCACCCACAGGATGTTGGAGAACAGGTTCTGGCGCACATCGAAAGCAAGATGCTTGATCGCGGCGTTGTCGCCGAACGGCACCCACGGGCTGTCGACATCGGTCTGTGCGTCGATGTAGCGGCCGCCGGGGCTGAGCCGCTGGACCAGCTCGCGGTGCGCGAACGGAACATCGACGATTTCGGCCTTGGTGGAGGGCGGCGCGGTCATCACGGTCATGGGAAAATCCTCAGCTCAGCGGATCAGGGTATCGACGTAATCCGCGCCGATGCCGTTCGAGGCGTAGTGCGCGCGCGCGGCGGCCATGTAGTCGAACACATCGTAATGCCCGGTGGTGTTGCCTTCCTCGTCCAGCCACATCAGCGGGCCGGAGACGACGAAGAACACCTTCATCGGATCGGGATGGTCATAGCAGACCAGCGTGTGGCTCTCGCCCGGTGTCTCGTAGATGAAATCGCCCGCTGTCGCGGTCCATTCGTGTTCCAGATAGGCCCATTTGCCGCTGATCGTGTAGGCCCAGATCGGGTGCGGGTGATAATGCCGGTTCACGAGCCCGGCCTGCTTCGACATCAGCACGTCGGCCCACATGTTCTTGGCCGGGCTGATCCACACCGGCTTGGAGAACACTGTCTCGCTGATCGGCACCCAGTAGCGTTCATCGCCTTCGGCGATCTTCGGCATGTACACTTCGGGAAGCCCGCCTTCGCGAAAGACCTTGGCGACCGGCTTGATGTCCTTCCAGAATTCGGAATGCGGGGATTCAGGCATGGTGTCCTCGTGGGGTAAGCGCGGGCGGGGGACGTCCCCGCCCGCGCAAGTGTCAGAACGTCAGAACTTCACGCCAAGCCGGGCGTACCATTCGGCCGGACGGTTGTAGGTGCCGTAGATCTGCCCGCCGGCAAGCTGGGCCTGGCCGGTGATGAGCAGGCGCTTGCTGGTCAGGTTGGTGCCGCCGACGGTCAGGTCCCAATTGCCCGAAGGCGCCTTGTAGGTGGCGCTGGCGTTGACCAGCGCGTTGCCGGGCCGCATCAGCAAATAGGTGCCTTCGGTGTCGTTCTTGACCGCGCTGGTGTAGGTCACGTCGCCCAGGAACACGAGCTTGCCGTGATCGCCGAGGTCCGCTTCGTAGCGCGGGCTGATGTTGACCTTCCACTTGGGCGTCTTGGGCAGCGTCGCGCCGGGGACCACGCCCGCCTGCAGCGCCGAAGGCGCCACCTGCGCGCCGGCCAGAACGCTGGTGTAGTAGGCGTCGGTATAGCCGACCGATCCCGTCAGCGTGAACCCGCCGCCCGGAGCCGCCGTCATCTCGATTTCGAAGCCCTTGATGCGTGCATCGCCGGCGTTCTGGATGGTCGGCGAAACGCCCTGCTGGAAGTTGAGCTGGATGCCCTTGTAGTTGGTCAGGAAGGCGGCGGCGTTGATCTGGAGATGGCGGTCAAGCAGTTCCGACTTCACGCCGATTTCCCAGGTCTCCGCCTTTTCCGGCCCGAAGCCCGGCGCATAGGGCAGCGGGTTCGACAGGCGCGTGGTCCAGCCGCCGGTCTTGTAACCGCGCGACCACGAGCCATAGAGCATCACGTCGTCGGTGGCATGGTACTGGATGCCGACCTTGGGCGAGAAGTTGCTGAACGTCTTGTGCTGCACGCCGGCCACGTAATAGCGCAGCGGCTGGCCGGCGTTGGGGAAGCCGTTGGCGATGCGGCACGCGTCGCTGATCGGATTGAGCGAGGCGCAGTTCGGGTTGCCGAACGCCTGCGCCAGCTTGTAGTTCAACCCGTTGGCGTCCGACTGGAAGCCTTCGAAGTCCTTGTTCTCGTGCGTGTAGCGGCCGCCCAGCGTGATCGAGAGCTGTTCGGTCAGCATGTAGTCCAACTGGCCATAGAAGGCGTAATTGCGGGTCGCCAGATTGTTCGGCCCGTCCACCTGGAGCAGGCCTTCGGCGAACGTCACGTAATCGTGCAGATCGCCCGATTCCTTGAAGTAGTACCCGCCCAGCACGTACTTCAACTTCTTGTCCATCGCCGTGCCGGTCAGCTGCAGTTCCTGGCTGAACTGCTTCTGGTTCATCGAGAAGCTGGTATGCAGGAAGTTCAGCGGCGAACCGTCAAGGTCCATGCCGACCTTCCAGTGCAGTTCGCGATAGGCGGTGATCGACTTCAGCGTGGCGTTGTCAGACAGGTCGTATTCCAGCGTCACCGCCGCGCCGCCCTGCTTCAGCTTGTTGAAGTTGTTGCCGTTGGCATAGCTGGTGTCGATGTTGTTGGTGACGAACCGGTTGTCATACGGCAGGCGGTTGTTGTCCGGGTTGGCATCGGTGTTGACGCCGAACAGCGCCGGCAGGTCGAACAGGCTGTTCAGGCCACCGCGCCGCGCCGTGTAGGCGATCGAGGGCGGGCCGCCGATGAAGGAATCGCACGGGCCGGTCGCGCCGCCCACCGTCACCGTCGGGTTGCCCGCGATGGCGCAGTTATAGGTACCGGCGAACACCGCCGGGAACGTGGTGATCACGCGGTTGGCGATCTGCGAGGTATCGGTATTGCTGTAATCGCCGGTCACCGTCGCGCGGAAGGCCCCGTTGGTGTACTTGATCTTGCCGCGCAGATTGTAGGTATTGTCGCCACCCTCGGTGCCGTAGCCGCTGTTGTTGTAGCCGGCGGCTTTCAGCGACGTGATCGGATCGGAGGCATAGGACGACGCGCCCGGATAGGGCATGCGATGCAGGTAGCCACCGCGCCGGTTCACCGCGAAGCTCAGCGACGAGGCAAGGCCTTCCGCGATCGGTACGTCCACCGTGCCCTTCACGTTGATCAGGCTGTAGCTGCCGGTGGTGACGCTGCCCACGAAGCGGAACTGATCGCCCGGATCGTGCGTGACGATGGAGATTGCGCCGCCGATCGTGTTGCGGCCGAACAGCGTGCCCTGCGGGCCTTTCAGCACTTCCACGCGGTCGACGTCGGGCAGATCCTGGTTCGCGCCGACCGAGCGGGCGAGATAGACGCCGTCGAGATAGATGCCGACGCCCGGATCGATGTTGAACGCGAAGTCGTTGGCGCCGATGCCGCGGATATAGGCGGCCAGGACCTGGCTCGACCCCGAGAACGGCGTGCCCGCATCAAGCGTCACGTTCGGGGCAATGTTCGACAGCGAGGCGACGCTGGTCACCGCGCGTTCCTGCAAGGCGCCCGCCGTGAACGCGCTGATCGCGATCGGCACGTCCTGCACGTTTTCCGCGCGCTTCTGCGCGGTGACGACGATCTGCTCGATACCGCCGCTGGATGCCTGTTCATCCGCGGCCATGGCCGGTGTGGCCAGCGCCGTGGCAAGCACGGCAAGTGAAACCGGTGCGAGTTTCATGCTCTTCTCCTCTCCCTAAAGTCCGTTATCTGGTGCTACCGCGCAAAACGCGGACACTGTCGGCAGTGTTCTGTACCCCCTCCCCTGTTCGCCTGCTTGCACTGGTGCGCAGGGCGATCAGGACGGAAACGCAAATCCTTCGGCGCTATTCAGCGCGTTGCCCTCCATTCGCGCGGCGCGACGCCGAAGTGCTGGCGAAAACAGCGCGCGAAATAGGCGCTGTCGTTGAAGCCCAGTTCGAAGGCGATGTCGGTGATGCTGGCATCCGGCGTGGAAACAAGCCGGTCCGCCGCGCGACGCAAGCGGCGTTCGAGAATGTAGGCCGTGGGCGTGGTGCCCATTCCGGCAAACAGGTTCTGGATGGTGCGGACGGAGGTGTTGCACGTCTGCGCCAGCATCACCGTGCGCAGTGCCGGATCGCCCAGGCTGGCTTCGACCACCGACAGCACGCGTTCGCGCAGAACGTGATCGTTGGCGCGATCTTCGGCCGGTCGCTTCGCGCCCCGCATGGCGAGAGCGAAGAGATCGTAGAACACCGAGGTGACGCCGCGCTCCCATTCCGGATCCTGCTGGCTCTGATCGCCAAGCTGCCACAGCGACAGCAGAAAATCGTGGAACACGCGCCCGCCGGGCGTGCCGCCGTGCAGCCTTTGCCGCATCAGGTCGTCAAGCCCCGGAAAGCGTTCAACCAGCGGCGCGCGGGGAAACTCCACCACCAGCAGCTCGTGCCCGGTCAGTTCGATGGAATAGGGCCGGTGTGCCGACCCCAGCACGAAATCGCCAGGCTGGAGCAGGCTTTCCTCGCCGTCCTGCATGTGGCGGCTTTTGCCCCGGCATTGCAGGTGCAGGATCACCCGTTCCTCGGCGCTGTCGATGCCTCGCCGCCCCACGAACGACTGCGTCGAGCGGGGACGGATCATGGCGAGATCGCCGACGGTCCAGCTCCACATCTCCCCCCGGAACTCCTCGCCGGGGGTGTTGACGAACGTGCCGGCGTAGATCCGGTCGACAAGATCGTTCCAGTACCGCAATCGCTGTGTGGGCGCGATGCCCGTTGTCGCGAACTTCTCGATTGCCCCCATCGCCCCCTCCGTTCAGGTCAAAGCCGCCGCACCGACGGCGCCGCTGCGCCGCGCGACGATGCGCGGCGCGGATTCGACCAGCCCCAGCGCGCACAGGCCCGCAAGGATGGTCAGGACAAGCATCAGCCACAGCGGCGCCGAAAGGCCCCACCCGTCGGCCAGCGTGCCGGCCAGGAAAGGGCTCAGCACGCCGCCCAGAACCTCGCCCGTGCCCATGACCACGCCGGTCAGCGTGGCGGTAAGGCGCGGGTCGACCGATTCCGAAGGGATCGTCGCCATGAACATCGGGAACAGGCCGTTCAGCCCCCACCCGAAGAAGAAGATCGCGGCCAGGATCCAGGGCGATCCGTTGTAATACAGTCCACCCAAAGGCAGGATCACGCCCAGAAAGGCGAAGAAGATCATTACCGGGCGGCGGCCGATGGCATCGGAAATCGCCGGTACCACGAAGCTGCCGATCCCGGCGGAAATGCCCAGCGTGGCCATCAGCCAGCTCATCGTCTCGGGCGCGAACCCGCGATGCTTGGTCAGGAACAGCGGCATGAACGCCCAGCACACGACAAGGTAGGAGACCAGCAGCACCGAGATTACTGCGCAGAGCACCACGTTGCGGTGCGCGAACGCCTCGCGCAGCGTGACGCGGGGATGATCGCCATCGTCCGCAGGCGCCGGCGGTTCGCGCAGCGTGAACCAGATCAGCGCCGCGGTGATCAGGCCGGGCGCGGCGGCGAGATAGAACCCGCCGCGCCAGCCCACCGCCATCGCCACGGGGACGAGCAGGATCGGCGCGAGGCCCGATCCCAGCAGGTTGGAACCAAGGTTCTGCGCCACGCCCATCGCCAGCCCGCGCCGTTCGGGCGCCACTTCGCTGACGATCATCGAATGGCTGACCGGCATCACCCCGCCTTCGGCCGCGCCCATCAGCAGGCGCGCACCCAGCAGCATCATGAACGAGGACGCCATGCCCGAAACGAACGAGCACAGGCAGAACGCCAGCGTCGCGACCACGACCACCGGCTTGCGCGAACCGAGCCGGTCGGAAATGCGGCCGACCGCGAGGCCCGAAAGCGCCCAGGTGAGCGAGAGCGCCGAGCTGAACATGCCGACCTGCGTGTTCGACAGGTGCAGGTCCGGCTGCACGAACGGCATCAGGAAGTTGAGCGCGTTGCGGTCGAAAAACAGAATGCCGAAATTGAGGCTGAGCAGCGCGGTGACCCAGACCTGGTATCCCCCTCCAGCCACCGTTCCAGCGGCCGCCTTCCCGGCATCTTTCATCTGGCCGTCGCGCATGCTGTTCTCCCGTTCTCTTATCCGGCAATCACGCCAATTTCCCTTTCCTGTTAGGCCGCGTGCCCTCTCCTCTCTTGCATTGGCGCGCAGACCATCAGGATCAGCGCGCAAGTTCATGCCCGGCATCCTCAGAGGAACGGGCGCACCGGATCGGCGCCGTCCCAGTCCAAAGAGGCTTTCCAGAACCGCGTGAAATGCTCGTCCATGCCGGGCGTGGCCGGGATCAGTTCGAGAAACCCCGGCGCGGCCACGTCTCCGCCTTCCAGATAGGCGACAGCGCCCCCGGTGGGCACGGCGGCACGGAAGGCCAGGCGATAGGCGCGTTCGAGGTATCCCGGCAGCTCCGCGTCCACATCGGCGCAGGCGATTCCAAAATGATGGAAGCCATAGCCCCGCTCCTCGATCGTCTCGCGATAGACCGAGGGATGATCGTCGAGCGGCTGGATCAGTTCGATCTGCATATGCCCGGCAAAGCCCATCGCGATGGTGACATCGGCGCGCGAGGGCTCGCCCCGGTAGAACTGGTCCGGCGCCAGAAAATGGTCGAGCAGGAAGAACGGGCCAGCCCCGCAATCGCGTATGAAATGATCGATCGACGCGCGGATGTCCGCGACGACGAACGCCGTCTGCATGATCCCGCCGAATGGCTGCCCGAACCCTAGTTTCGTCATGCCCATGCTTCCTTCATGCACGGGCGTTTCCACCGGATCGCCGGCGGAACACCCGTCCCCTTCCCTGTCGCGGCCACCGTCTTTCCCGGCGGAGGTCCGCTGCGTCAGCGCCCGTTCAGAGCGTAATCACCACCTTGCCGAACAGCCCGGCCGATCCCTGATACCTCCAGGCATCGCGCGCCTGCTCGATCGGGAACGTCCGGTCGATCACCGGCTTGATCGCGTGCTGGTCGATAAAGGCGTTGAGCCGCTGGGCCATGCCGCGCGACCCCACGAAAATGCCGCGCAGCGTGGCGCCCTTGAACATCAGCCCGTGCGGACTGGTATCGCCTTCGCGCGTCAGCACGCCGATCAACGCGATTTCGCCCGCGAAACCCACCGCCTGGATGCTCTGCGCCAGTGTGCCGGCGCCGCCAACCTCGACGACGTGATCCACGCCACCGCCCGCCAGCCGCGCCGCTTCCGCGCCCCAGGCGGGCGTTGCGCGGTAGTTGATCCCGTCGGTCGCCCCCAGCGCGCGAACCCGATCCAGCTTCTCGTCGGAAGACGAGGTGGCGATCACGCGCGCGCCGGCTGCCTTGACGATCTGGAGCGCCAGCAGCGATACGCCGCCGGTACCCAACACCAGCACGCTTTCACCGGCCTGCACCGGACGCGGCCCTTCCATCAGCGCGTTCCACGCGGTCACGCCGGCGCAGGGCAGGCAGGCCGCCTCCTCGAAGCTAAGGCTTTGCGCCAACGGCACCACGCCGCGTTCGGGCAGGACCACGTAGTCCTGAAGCATGCCCGTTGCCGGGGGCGCGCCAAGCGCGGGACCGGCCTGCGGATTGGGCGGCCCGTCGGCCCAGTTCTGGAAAAACGTGCCGGAGACGCGATCACCGGCACGAACGCTGGTCACGCCGGGGCCGACCGCCTCCACCTCGCCCGCGCCATCGGACAGGGGAACCGTGTCGCGATCGACCGCGCCGCCCATGTAAAGTCCCAGCGGAATGATCTGGTCGCGATAGTTCAGCGAACAGGCCCTGACCCGGACGAGCACTTCGCCCGGCCCGGGCACGGGCTTTTCCGCCTCGACGAGCTTTAGCCCGTCAAGCGAAGAAGAACCCTTCTCGATCACCCACTGCCGCATCGTGCTTTCCTCTCCCGCCAAGTAGTCTCGCCGAAGCGGCTGGAGTAATTAATCAGCAACGCAAACGGATTTCACTGTACGAAACTTATTTGTCCTTCCCTTCAATCGCGAGCCCGATGATCCGCGCGGTACGGCGCAACGCTTCAAGATTGCGCGTGATCACGACCTCTTCCGCTCCCCGCCGCGCCGGCCACGTCACGTTGATCGCCGCGACAGGCGTGCCTTCAACGATGATTGGCACCGCCATCGACCGGCGGCCATCGCGCAGCACCAGTTGCCGCGACCGGTCGGGCCACGGATGCAGCGGCTCGCGCGAGGCGTGGCCGCGTTCGCGCGTCTGCTGCAGGATGTGCCGCAGATCCTCTTCGGTCCCCTCGCTCGTTTCCTTCGGTCGAAGCCGCGCGATGATCGCCTCGCGCTCGGCCTCGCCGCACGCCGCCAGATAGGCCCGGCCCGTCGCGGTGTGGATATAGGACAGCTTTACCCCTACCGGCCCCAGCACGGCCGAATCGAGTCGGAACAGCGGCCCATTGGTCTCGATGATCTCCATGTGATCGAGCCGCGGCACGGCCAGGACCGAAGGCCAGGCGATCCGCGTGCTGAGCGCCTTCATGTGCTGCGAGGCGACTTCGGCGATGCGCTCCGCCGACGCGACCGGGGCCGCCGTCGCGGTGAAGGCGTGCGGCAGATAGGCGCCGTCGGCAAGGCGCTGCCAGATCAGTCCCTTGCGGCCCAGCGTCATCAGCATGCGCAGCAAAGTGGCCTTGGGCAAGCCAAGCGCCTGATGCAATTCGTGCAGGCTGGCCGCTTTGCGCGCCTGCACTTCGAGCAACACGTCCAGACCGCGTTCAAGCGCCCGGACGGTCTTGACCTTCCGTTCCAGCATCATCCCTGTTTCACCTTATGCAACGCAAAGTCGCCAAACCATCGTGCAAAGTCAATCGCGCTGTCGCAGCTTTAAGGCGGGAGACACGCCCCAGGGGGCCACAATGGACGGCAAGATGGACAACAAGCCAAGCGTCCTGCTGATTATCACGCAGGATACCAAGGAAGAGGAGGCCCGCTTCGCGCGGGCCGCGCTGGAAGAAGCAGGCGTGCGCGTGGTCCATCTCGACCCCAGCGTACGGCGCACCGTGGGCGGTGCGGAGATTTCGCCCGAAGACGTGGCCATGGCCGCCGGTACGACGATCGAGGCCATACGCGGGCTGGGCCACGAAGGGCATTGCCAGGACGCGATGATTCGCGGCGCGGTCGCAGCCGCCCATGCGTGGGATGCGAAAGACCCGATCTCGGGCATTCTCGCCATCGGCGGTTCGATGGGGTCGGCGCTGGCCGGCGCGCTGATGCAGAGCTTTCCCTATGGGCTGCCCAAGCTGATCGTCTCCACGATGGCCTCGGGCTTTACCAAGCCGTACATGGGCGTGAAGGACATCGCGATGATGAACGCGGTGACCGACATCGCCGGCATCAATACGATCAGCCGCGACGTGTTCCGCAACGCCGCCTTCGCCGTGGCCGGCATGGCCAAGGGTTATGACCGCGACAAGGGGCCGGAGCGCCCGCTGGTGCTGATGACCACGCTGGGCACCACCGAAGCGGGCACGCGCCGCATCCGGCAGGCGCTGGAAGCCGATGGCTGCGAAGTCATGGTGTTCCATTCCTCGGGTGCGGGCGGCCCCACGCTCGATGCGCTGGCGCAAGACAAGGACGTGGCGCTGGTGCTCGACCTTTCGGTCACCGAGATCATTGACCACCTGTTCGGCGGCCTTGCCGATACCGGCCCCGATCGCGGCCGCCCCGCCCTGCGCAAGGGCATTCCCACGATCATCGCGCCGGGCAACGCCGATTTCATTATCGGCGGCCCGATCGACGTTTCGCGCGTGCAGTTCCCCGACCGGCGCTATCACGAGCACAACCCGCAGCTCACCGCCGTCCGGACCAAGCTGGAGGATTTGCGCAAGGTGGCGGATCATCTTGCCGCCAACGTGCGCGAGGCGAAGGGACCAGTGCGCGTGTTCACCCCGCTGGGCGGCTTCTCCAGCCACGACAGCACCAGCGGGCACCTGATGGACACCACGGTGCCCGCGCCGTTCGCCGATTATCTGCAACAGGTGATGCCGGCTAGCGCGCCCGTCACCGTCATCGACGCGCATTTCAACGACGAAGCGTTTGCCGACGCCATCATCGCCGCCGCGCGTGAACTTCTGGAAGCCAAATGACCGAAGACCTGCCCCTTACCGCCGAGGACGTGGCCGAGATCGTCGCTATCCTCGAAAGCTCCGGCTATCGCGAAGTCGATATCGCGACCAACCGTTTCCGCTTGCGCGTGGCGCGCGGCGATGGCGCACAATCCGGTTTCACCCAGGAATGGCAGTGGGCCGGCGCGACGGGCGCGGGCGAAGCCGAAGCCGGCGAAGCAGCCGGGGTCGAAAGCGACCCCCAAGCCATCCTCGCGCCCCTGCCCGGCACGTTCTACCACGCGCCACAACCGGGCGCGCCGCCGTTCGTCCAGCCGGGCGACAGCGTCGATGCCGAGACGGTGGTCGGGATCGTCGAGACGATGAAGCTGATGAACCCGGTCCACGCCGGCCGTCGCGGCATCGTCTCCGAAGTGATCGTGCCCAACGCGACGATGGTCGCGAAGGGCCAGGCGCTCGTGCGGCTGGCATGATCCGCAAGCTGTTCATCGCCAATCGTGGCGAGATCGCGCTGCGCGTGATCCGCACCGCGCGCCGCATGGGCATCGCGACGGTACTGGGCGTGTCCGAAGCGGACGCTTCTTCGCTGCCCGCCCGCCTTGCGGACGAAGCGGTCGTGATCGGGCCGGCGCCTTCGTCACAAAGCTATCTCGTAATCGATCGGGTGGTATCCGCCGCGCGCGATGCGGGGTGCGATGCGGTCCATCCCGGATACGGTTTCCTGTCGGAGAACGCCGCGTTCGCGCGGGCCGTGGCCGAGGCGGGCATGCGCTTCGTCGGGCCGGACATCGCCACGCTGGAGGGCATGGGCGACAAGCTCGCCGCGCGCCGGCTGGCGCTGGAAGCCGGCCTGCCCGTGCTGCCCGGCGGCGAAGCGGAAACCGCCGAGGCCGTGCAGGCCCGTGTCGCGGAAACCGGCTTTCCCCTGCTGCTGAAGGCCGTTTCCGGCGGTGGCGGCAAGGGCATGCGCCGGGTCGACCGCGCCGAAGACCTCGACAGCGCGCTGGCGATGGCCCGCGCCGAGGCGCAAGCGGCGTTCGGCAATCCGGCGGTCTATGTCGAGCGCTTCGTCGCGCGCGGCCGCCACGTCGAAGTGCAACTGCTGGGCGACGGGCAAACCGCGCTCCACCTCGGCACGCGCGATTGCTCGATCCAGCGGCGGTTCCAGAAGCTCGTGGAGGAAGCCCCCGCCCCCGCCATGCCCGAAGCCGCGCGCGCGGCGATCGAGGACGCGGCCGTGCGCCTTGCCCGCCATCTCGGATACCGGGGCGCGGGCACGGCCGAGTTCCTGGTCGATGCCGACGATTTCTCGTTCTACTTCCTGGAACTGAACGCGCGCATCCAGGTCGAGCATCCGGTGACCGAAGCGATCACCGGCATCGATCTGGTGGAGCAGCAGTTGCTCGTCGCCGCCGGCAAGCCGCTGGGGCTGACGCAGGCCATGGTGCGCCCCGAAGGCCATGCCATCGAGGTGCGCATCAACGCCGAGGACCCGGACGCCGATTTCCGTCCCTCCCCCGGTCGCGCCATGCGGGCGGCCTGGCCGGCGGGACCGGGCATCCGCGTGGACACGCACATCGCCGACGGAGGGGAAATCCCGCCGTTCTACGATTCGCTGATGGGCAAGCTGATCGTCCACGGCGCCACGCGGGCCGAAGCGGTGGACCGCATGACGGATGCCTTGTCCGCGCTGGCGATCGACGGATTGCCCACCACCGCATCGCTGCACCGCCGCATCGTGGCCGATCCCCGCTTCATGGCAGGCGGCGTCGACACGGGATTTCTTGTGGGGCTTTCCGGAGGGCCGGGGCAATGACCGAACTGCGTCTCGTCGACGTCACCATGCGCGATGGCAACCAGAGCCTGTGGGGGGCAACTGGCCTCGATACCGCGCAGATGCTGGCCGCCGCCGCGCTGACCGAAGCCTGCGGCTTCCGCGCGATCGATTTCACCTCATCCAGCCACATGGCCGTGGCCGTGCGCTATTTCCGCGACAACCCGTGGGAGCGTATCCGCCGGATGCACGCGGCGATGCCCACCACGCCCCTGCAGTTCATCACCACCGGCCTGCGCTTCATCGCCTGGCAGCAAGCCGACCCGGAGTTCATGCGGCTGGTCTATCGCCAGCTCCAGCGCGACGGGATCGGTCGTTTCGTGCTGCTCGATCCGATGCACGAGGTGCCCGCGGTGATCGAGGCCGCCCGGCTGGTGAAGCAGGAAGGCGAAGCGGAGGTCATGTGCGCGCTGACCTTCACGCTCTCGAACATTCACACCGATGCCTTCTACGCCGATTTCGCCCGCGCCGTGGGCCAGAGCGCCGATATCGATCTGTTCTATATCAAGGACCCGTCCGGACTGCTCTCGGTGGACCGCGCGCGCACGCTGGTGCCAGCGATCAAGGCCGCGATCGGCAACCGTCCGCTGGAGATCCATGCCCATACCACGATCGGACAGGGGATGCTCTCGAGCTTGGAAGCGGCCAAGCTTGGCGTGTCCGCGATCCATGTCGGCATCGGACCGGGTGGCGACGGGTCTTCGCTGCCCGAAGCCAACCGGATGCTGGCAAACCTGGAGGAAGCGGGGCACGCGGTGGCCATCGACAAGGCCGCGCTCGGCAGGCTCACGCAATACTGGACGCGCCTTGCCGCTGCAGAAGGCCTCCCCCCGGGTCAGCCGCAGAACTTCGATGCCAGCTTCCTGCGCCACCAGATCGCCGGCGGGGTGATGACCACCACCGCGCGCCAGCTCGACGAACTCGGCCTGTCCGACAGGCTGGGCGCGGTTATCGCGGAAACCGAGCAGGTGCGCGCGGAGCTGGGCTATCCGATCATGGTCACGCCCTTCCCGCAGATGGTCATGAGCCAGGCGCTGTTCAACGTGATCGGCGACCGCCGCTATGCGCAGGTTTCCGATCAGGTGGTCCGCTATTGCCTGGGCAAGTTCGGCAAACCGACATCGCCCATCGATCCGCAGGTCCTGGCGGCGATCATGGACCGGCCCCGCGCACGCGAACTGGAACACGAGCCCACCTTCCCCGCGCTCGCCGACTTGCGCCGCCAGTTCGGCGTGCATCTGTCCGACGAGGAGTTCCTGCTCCGCGCGGTAATGCCGCCCGAACAGGTCGATGCCATGCAGGCGGCGGGGCGTTCCCGCGCCGGATACACGCCGCAGGCCGCACCGATGCTCGCATTGCTGCGCAAGCTCGCCGCGCAGCCGCAGGCGCGCGACATCGTGATCGAACGGCCGGGCTTCCGCCTCGCCCTCCATGCCGGAGCCGCCGCATGACTGTGTCGAAGGACATATCCGCCCGCCTGCGCGATGCCGCCGGCTTCGTGTTCGACATGGACGGAACGATCGCGCTGGGCGATGCCGCCAGCGGCGGGCACAAGGCGCTACCCCACGCGATAGCGCTTCTCGAGGCGCTGAAGGCACGGGGCACGCCCTATGTGGTCTTCACCAACGGCACGGCCAAACCGCCTGCCGCCTACGCCGCATCGCTGCGCAAGGCCGGATTTCCGGTGGAGGACGCGCGGATGCTCACGCCCTCCTCGTCCACTGCGGACTGGCTCAAGCGCTCCGGCGTGGGCAAGGTTCGCGTGCTGGGCAACGCCGGATGCCGCGCGCCGCTCGATGACGCTGGACTGGCTGTGGTTGGGCCGGACGAGGCGGCCGAGGGGGTGGAAGCGGTCTATACCGGCTGGTTCCGCGAGTTCGATTTTGCGGCGCTAGAAGCCGCCTGCGATTCGCTGTGGAAGGGCGCAAGGCTGCTGACCGCCAGCAACGTGCCGTTCTTTGCCACGGCCAACGGCCGCGCCATCGGCGCCAGCTATCCGATCAACGCGATGCTGACCGCGATGACCGGCAAGCGCCCGCGCATCCTGGGCAAGCCTTCGCGCGTGGCGTTCGATACCGCGCGCCTGCTGATGGGCCTGCCGAAAAGCGCGGCGAAACACATGGTGGTGGTCGGCGACGATCCGGCATTGGAAATGCGGATGGCCAATGCCGTGGGGGCGCTCTCGGTCGGCATGGCCACGGGGATCATGGCCAAGAGCGACGCTCTGCCCGAGCGCGACCGGCCGGCCGTGTTGTTGGACAGCCTGAAGCCGCTGCTGGATATCCTCTAACGCCGTTTTGCCGTGGGCGCGTGAAAATCGGGCGGCTTGCCCGAAACCCATGCTACGAATTTCGCGATCACCGGATGGGCACGCAGCGTGTCGGCATCATGGCCAATGCGCGCGAGTTCCCCGTTGCCGAACTGGGCGTGCAGCGTGCGGTGGCAGATCGGATGGACGGCCACGGTCTCGCGCCCGCCCCGGCTTTTCGGCACCGGGTGATGCCATTCGATCCGGCGCCCCAGCGGCCGTTCGCACAACCAGCAGCAGGGCGTGGCTTCGCTCACCTGCCCGATCACGGAGGCGCTTCGGCCCGACCCGCGTTCCACAGATACAACCCTGCCGCGACGATGATCCCCGCACCGAACAGTGCGGTCGCATCCGGGCGTTCGCGGAACAGCAGCCATCCGAAGAAGCCGGCCATCAGCAGTTGAACATAGGTCATCGGCGCGATCGTCGCCGCGCCGGCGCGGGTGGTCGCCATATAGACCAGCGTGTGCGCCAGGGTCGCACTGCAGGCGATGAGCACGGAACGCGCCACCACGCTTCCTTCCGGCATACCCACATGCAGCATCGGCACACCGCTGAAATGGCCGATGATCGCGGCCGGCACCAGGATCAGCGTGGCGAAGAACGCGACGCTGAACTGCATCGCCAGCGCGCTGGCATGGCCCACTACCGCGCGATTGCCGATCATCAGCAGCGCCATGCCCGTGGCCGAAAGCAGCGGCAGGAACGCCACCACGCCCAGCGTCGCAAGATTGGGCCGCAGCACGATCAGCACGCCCGCAAAGGCGAACGCGCTGGCGATCCACGTCGCCCGCCGCATCGGCTCGCGCAGGATCAGCGCGGCAAGCAGCCCGGTAATCATCGGGCTGGTGAAAGAGATCGCGGTGGCGGTCGCCATCGGCATCAGCAGCAGCGCGGTGAAGAACGCCATGGCAGACGTGGCCACGCCGCAACCCCGCAGAAATTGCCAGCCCGGCCGCGCCATGCAGAACCCGGCCCGCCCCTCGCGCGAGGCCAGCACCACGCCCAGCCCGATCGTGCCCGCCACATAGCGCAAAGCCGCGATCGCCAGCCCAGGCCACAACCCGGCCATCGACTTGACGACCGCATCCCCGACGGAAAGCAGCGCGAAACCGGCAAGCGCGAAAACCAGCCCAGATCTTTCCCGCCCGCGCAAATCATCCCCCAGCATTCCCGGGAGGCGCCTTCAGGCGTGCACCTCCACTGAAGCAGGACGCGGCTTTGCCGCAATTTTCGGACCACGCAAAGCTTTAAGCATTGGCCTTTCAATCATCTGATGAAACAGAATGGCGATACCGCAACAGAGTAGCACTTCACCGATCAGAAACAGGTCCACACCTCTGGCGATCGTCGGCAAAAGGACCTGTCCCGGAATGATCACGAACATGTGCACAAGATAGAGCATGTAAGAGGCATCGCCGAGTGCCAACAGCGCTCCCCATGCTTTGGACCGGTTCAGACGCCCGGCCATGTCACTTCTGGTGCTCCACCACATCAGCGTCAGGACCGATGCAGCCGCGGGCAGGCCCCACAGCAATGCCCGCGGAAGCGCGGAATGTCCGTCGACGAGATAGACCGGCGGCGAGAGGAAGGGCACGCCGGCCACCAGCGCATACGCAAAGCCCGACAGGCCAACTGCAGCCGCGATCCAGCCGAGCCTGTCCGGAATGCGTCCGGCGCAACGCACCCAAAGCATGTACACGAGAATGCCGAAGCCGAACTCGAACCATATCGGGTTGATGAAAATGGCAAGCAGGTAATGCGCCGGCTGTGAAATGCTCCCCCACGAGGTCAGAAGCAGCACAGCGGCCAATAGCAGGTGGAGCGATCCTTCGCTTCCACGCTTCAGCCGGATGGAGATCGCCACCACGCAATAGAATGCCATCTCGTAAGCAAGCGACCATCCCACCAGCAGGACCGGCAGCTCGAACTGCCGTGCATCGAACAGCGGGAGGACCGTAACCCCCAGCAGCACCTCGTTGATATAGATTGGGCGACCGACGAGCCACATCGTGAACAGGTAGCATGCCCCGGCCAGCCAATAGACCGGCACGACTCTGACGAAACGATCATTCAGAAAATGGCGCGCGGTCAATCCCCGTCTGCTCGCAACGGTCGAGGCCATCACGAAACCCGAAAGCACAAAGAACACGTCCACCCCGATCCCGCCGAAATCGTTGAGCGGCGGCCACGCGCCCAGAAGGCTGCGCCCCCAGTCCGTTCGTTCATCATCCACGTTGATGGCATGAACCATCACGACCAGCACCGCCGCGATAGCGCGTAAAGCCTGGATTGCCTCGATCCGGCCCGGCGGGGGTGCTGTCCTCATACAATCCTCCTTTAGCGGGTAAAGGATATGGAGCCGTTAACTGGGACGATCATATAACGTTAACCCGATGCTAATCGTAAAATGCAAGGAAACCGGCGGATTATTGGGGGGCGAATGTTGCACACCTCTTTTGCCGAACCGCGAACGCAACACGTGCAGGGCCAGCCAGACAACCGCCGTGCGCGGGCAGAGAAGTACATGGTTGCGCTGTTCGAAAGGCTGGATCGCGTTTTCGCGCGCGACGGGGCGTGGGCGATGGCCGCGACGGCCACCCTGGCGCTCCAGTTCACCCTGGTGTTCCGCCACCGACCATGGCTCGATGAATGGCAGGCGCTCCAGATCGCCGTGCAGTCCCCCACGCTGACGGAATTGCTGCACAATCTCCGGTACGAAGGGCATCCGCCCCTTTGGTACCTGGTGTTGCGAAGCCTTGCAGCGTTGTTGGGCAACCCGTTCCTGGCGCTACCTGCGGCGGCAGCCGTTTTTGCGGGCATGACGCAAGGCGCGATCCTTTTTGCTTCCCCTTTCCGGCGGCTCGACCGGCTCATGCTGGCGACATCCGAACTGGTCCTTTTCGAATTTCTGACCATCTCGCGCAGCATGACGATGGGTTGCGCGTTCGCCATATTGGCGATCTCCTTATGGCGCAGAGGTCAGTGGTCGTGGTTGTTTATCGCATTGCTTCCACTGTGCGATTTCCTGTTCGGCGTCATTTCAATAGCGTTGGTCTATCTGCGCTGGCGCGAAGGGCGGTTGGCTTATGTCCCGGCCGCGATATGGGGCATCAGCGGCATGGTCTCGGCTTGGACGGTGCGGCCGATGCCCGACATCGTACCGGCGCTGGGAAGCAAGGGCGTGCTGCTCGGCACTGCGATCTGGGCGTCCAATCTTTCCAGCCTTGGGTTGCCTTGGCAGGGAATAGCTTTCAAACCCGAATGGAATTCGCCGCCGCCCCTGCTGCTCGGCGGCCTGGCGCTTGGGGCGTTCATGGCGGTATGTTGGCGGGAAACCAGGGGACGGCGGGACGATGCTTTGCTGATCGGCGGCATGATGGCGCTGACGTGGGCATTCAGCATCGCGGTCTATCCCCTCGCCATCCGGCATCTGATGCTGATTGCTTTGCTCCTGATAATGTTGACGTGGCGACACGCCGCGGCAGGCAAAGGCATGCCCTCGATCGGCTTTCGTAGTTGGTTGCTCCTGCTATCGGCCTGTGGCCTGGCCACATCCACGATCGCCTTCGCCATGCCGTTCCACAACGCCGAGGCGGCAGCGCGGGAGATTGACCGCCTTGGATTGCGGGACAAGGACTGGATGACTTTTCCCCAGTCGAGTGCGCAAGGCGTATCCGCGCTCACGGGCATTCTTTTCGAGCGTACGAGCGATTCCTGCGTGCAGGATTTCGTGCGCTGGAACCACCGGACCAGCAAGCGGACCGAGCAGCCCGATGGTCTCTACCGCGATCTGGCCCGCAAGATGAAAAGCGATGGTCGCTTCTACCTCTTGACGGACCGCTACCTTCCACATCGTCCCTCCTTCGTTGAACAGATCGCCGAGATTCCGGCCGGGTACGACGGTGAATCCTTCGGGCTTTACGTGGTAGGCAAGGCGCTTCCCGCAAGCAGGGCACATCACCCCCGCTGCAACGGCCCGGCCAACCCTTTGCCTCCAGCCCTGCCACGTAGTTAGGAATTCCTGAACGTTTCCCGATTATTCACCGCGTTTGCATAAGGACTGGTGACCTTCTTCCTCCATTTTCCGGAAGGGGTCGCAAGACGGGATCTATTTAATGAGCGCTTTTGGGCGAAAGAACGGACTTGGCGGCGGCGGTTCCATGCGGCCTTCCTTCGGTGTCGCGCGGCCCATGCGGGCTGGCGAACAAGCTCCCGCGGGCCAGCCCGCGCCAGCGAGCCAGCCGCCGGTCGGTGGCCAGCAGTTCCCGCCCCTTCCTGCCGAATCCGAAAGCGCCGCGCCGCAGAACCCGATGAAGGCGGATGCGATGACGCGCCTTGCCGATCGCGTCAACGGCGTCCACGAAAGCACTTATCAGGCCGAAGGCTTCGAAGCCTCGGTCCACAAGATCAAGGAACAGGTGCTGCCGCGCCTGCTCGAACGCGTCGATCCCGAAGCCGCCGCCACGTTGACCAAGGACGAACTGTCCGAGGAATTCCGCCCGATCATCATGGAAGTGCTGGCGGAACTGAAAGTCACGCTCAACCGGCGCGAACAGTTCGCGCTGGAAAAGGTGCTGATCGACGAACTGCTGGGCTTCGGTCCGCTGGAAGAACTGCTCAACGATCCTGACGTGACCGACATCATGGTCAACGGCCCGGAACAGACCTACATCGAAAAGAAGGGCAAGCTGACCATCGCGCCGATCCGGTTCCGCGATGAAAGCCACCTGTTCCAGATCGCGCAGCGCATCGTCAACCAGGTGGGCCGCCGCGTCGACCAGACCACGCCGCTGGCCGACGCCCGCCTGAAGGACGGCAGCCGCGTCAACGTGATCGTGCCGCCGCTCAGCTTGCGCGGCACCGCCATCTCGATCCGTAAGTTTTCCGAAAAGCCGATCACGCTCGACATGCTGCGCGATTTCGGTTCGATGTCGGACAAGATGTGCACCGCGCTGAAAGTCGCGGGCGCGTGCCGCATGAACATCGTGATCTCGGGCGGTACCGGTTCGGGTAAGACGACCATGCTCAACGCCCTGTCGAAGATGATCGATCCGGGCGAACGCGTGCTGACGATCGAGGACGCGGCCGAACTGCGCCTGCAGCAGCCGCACTGGCTGCCGCTGGAAACCCGCCCGCCGAACCTGGAAGGTCAGGGCGCCATCACCATCGGCGATCTCGTCAAGAACGCGCTGCGTATGCGCCCGGACCGGATCATCCTGGGCGAAATCCGTGGCGCCGAATGCTTCGACCTGCTCGCCGCGATGAACACCGGCCACGATGGTTCGATGTGTACGCTGCACGCCAACAGCCCGCGCGAATGCCTAGGCCGTATGGAAAACATGATCATGATGGGCGACATCAAGATCCCGAAGGAAGCCATCAGCCGCCAGATCGCTGAATCGGTGGACCTGATCGTGCAGGTCAAGCGCCTGCGCGATGGTTCGCGCCGCACCACCAACGTGACCGAAGTGATCGGCATGGAAGGCGACGTGATCGTGACGCAGGAACTGTTCAAGTTCGAATATCTGGACGAGAGCGACGACGGCAAGATCATCGGCGAATTCCGCTCGACCGGCCTGCGCCCCTACACGCTGGAAAAGGCACGCCAGTTCGGCTTCGACCAGGCCTACCTCGACGCCTGCCTTTGATCGGCTGCCGTCTGTTCAGATGGTGTGGAACCAGTCGCGCGCGGCCACGCCGAGCGCGACGCAGCCGATCATCATCGCCAGAAAGTAGATCGTCGTCCACGGCATGAAGCCGACGGCGTCGGGATCGCTGCGGCGCAACCGCCGGCGGTCGGCCCACCACGCGATCATCGCCAGCAGAATGGCCACAACCCCGATCGAACCCATCGTCACCGCATCGTCCATGCGCCGAAGATGGGAACGAAGCGCTTGATCGCAAGCCCCGTGCGCCTATGGGCAAGCGCATGGACCGCATGAACCGACCGATCCTGGCGCTGGGGCTGCGCCTGGCCGCCATGGCTTCGCTTTCGGTCATGCTGATGCTGGTCAAGGTGGCGGGCACACGCGGCGTCAGCCTGCCGGAGACCTTGTTCTGGCGGCAGTTCTTTCCCGGCCTGATCCTGCTCGGCTATCTTGCCGCGCGCGGCCAGCTTGCCGTGCTCAAGACGCAGCGGCTGTGGGTCCATGCCCGCCGCGCGGCCTTCGGCGGCACGGGCATGTTCCTGACCCTGGGCGCGGTGATCCTGCTACCCCTGGCCGAATCCACCGTGCTGGGCTTCACCGCGCCGATGTTCGCGGTGATCCTCGCGGCGGTGGTGCTTAAGGAGCCGGTGGGCTGGGTGCGCTGGTCCGCCGTGCTCCTCGGGCTGGCGGGCATTCTGGTGATAACGGGTCCGAACCAGTCGCATCTGCCGCTGTTCGGCATCGCCGTGGGCGTCGGCGCGGCGTTCATGGTCGCGGTTATCGCCATCCAGTTGCGCGATCTGGGACGGACCGAACAACCGCTGACGGTGGTGTTCTGGTTCTCCGCCTTCACCTCGCCGGTGCTGGCCCTGTTCCTGCTGCGCACCGGCGTCCACCATGACGCAACGGACTGGCTGATCCTGTTCGGCATCGGCCTGTCCGGCCTGATCGGCCAGATATTCCTCACCGCCGCGCTTCGCTATGGCAGCGTATCGAGCGTGATCGTCATGGACTATTCCGCCTTTGCCTGGGCAACGCTGTGGGGTTGGCTAGTGTTCGACCATCTGCCCCCGGCCTCCACCTGGATCGGCGCCCCCATCGTGATCGCCGCCGGACTGATCATCGCCTGGCGGGAGCACCTGCTGCATCGCGAACGCGCGGGCGACGCGCTGACCGCATAACCAATCCCACGGCGGAACCACCCGCCGTTCCGATCGTTCCAGCGGTTCACCACCGCCAATGCGGTGTTCCGCTGTTTACGAGAGGAGATTTCCCATGATCCGCAAGATCGTTCTCGCGACGGTCCTGGGTGGCCTGGTGCTGGGCACCGCCGCCTGCAACACCGTGAAGGGCGCCGGCCGCGACATCGAATCGGTCGGCCAGGCCGGTTCCGACGTGATCCACAAGTAAGGCTTTTGAAGACGAAGACCGCCGATCACTCCGGCGGCCTTCGCTCAAAGGATACGGATCAGGCCTTCCACACCAGCTTCGGCTTGCGCGCGGCCAGCGTTTCGTCGAGCCGGCGGCGCGGCGCGAGGTGCGGCGCGCTCTTCAATAACGGATCGCCTTCGCGCGCGCGCTCGGCCAGCGACCGCATCGTGCCGATGAACTGATCCAGCCCCGCCTTGCTTTCGGTCTCGGTCGGCTCGACCAGCATCGCGCCGTGAAACACCAGCGGGAAATAGACCGTCATCGGATGGAAGCCCTCGTCGATAAGCCCCTTGGCGAGATCGAGCGTGGAGAACCCTTCCGCGAAACCGTCATCGCTGAACAGCGCTTCGTGCATGCAGGGGCCGGCTGCGCCGAACGGTGCTTCCAGCACGTCCTCAAGCCCGCGCAGCACGTAGTTGGCGTTGAGCACCGCGTCGCCCGAAACCTGCCGTAGCCCGTCCGCGCCGTGGCTCAGGATATAGGCAAGTGCGCGCGTGAACATGCCCATCTGGCCATGGAACGCGCACATCCGGCCGAAGCCTTCAGGATGGATGCCGGGCGCGTCCTCTTCCTCCACCAGCCGCACCGAACCGTCGGCCTGCCGCGCGGTGAACGGCAGCGGGCCATAAGGTGCGAGTGCTTCCGACAGCACGACCGGGCCGGAACCCGGCCCGCCCCCGCCGTGCGGGGTGGAGAAGGTCTTGTGCAGGTTGATGTGCATCGCATCGACGCCAAGGTCGCCCGGACGCACGCGCCCGACGATGGCGTTGAAGTTCGCCCCGTCGCAATAGACATAGCCGCCGGCCGCATGGACCGCATCGGCAATCGTCTTCAACTCGCGCTCGAACAAGCCGCAGGTGTTGGGGTTGGTGATCATCACCCCGGCCACGTCCGGCCCGAGCCGCGCGGTCAGCGCCGCCACGTCGACACGGCCGTCCTCGGTCGCCGGGATGTTCTCCACGCGATAGCCGGCGAACGCCGCCGTGGCAGGATTGGTGCCATGTGCGCTTTCGGGCACCAGGATCACTTCGCGCGCGTCACCCCGCGCTTCCAGCGCCGCGCGGATGCACAGCAGGCCGCACAGTTCGCCGTGCGCGCCGGCCTTGGGCGTCATCGCCACCCCGTGCATGCCGGTCAGCGCGATCAGCCAGTGGGCCAGTTCGTTGATGACCTTGAGCGCGCCCTGTACCGTCTGCTGCGGCTGCAAAGGGTGGACATCGGCAAAGCCCGCCATCCGCGCGACCTTTTCGTCCAGGCGCGGGTTGTGCTTCATCGTGCAGCTTCCCAGCGGGAAGAGGCCCAGGTCGATCGCGTAGTTCTGCCGCGACAGGCGGGTGTAGTGCCGCACCGCTTCCGGTTCGGACAAACCGGGCAGGTCGAGCGACGCCTTGCGCCGGAACGCGCCCAGCGCGTCGGGCAGGTCGGGCGCTTCATCGAAATCGACTCCGCACCGGTCGGCGGAGCCGATCTCGAACAGCAGCGGTTCCTCCAGCTGCAGCGCGCGGTTGCCGGTGAAAGTCGTCACCGCCGCGCTCTCGCCCTGATCGGCGGACATGGCCGGGCGCCAGCCCGCGGGATTGAGGTCGTTCATACCAGCACCTCCTCAAGCGCCGTGCCAAGCGCGTCGATGTCTTCGGCCGTCGTGCATTCGCTGGCCGCGACCAGCAGGCCATTGGCGAGCGCGGTTTCGCCCGGATAGAGCCGGCCCAGCGACACGCCGCCCAGCACCTTCCGCTCCGCCAGATCGCGCACCACCTGCCGGGCATCGCGCGGCAGGGTCACCGCGAATTCGTTGAAGAACGCGGTGTTGACGATCTCCACGCCCGGCACTTGCGCCAGGCGATCCGCCGTGGCGCGCGCGCGCGCATGGCTAAGGTGTGCCATGCGCTCCAGCCCGGTGCCGCCCAGCAAGCTGAGATGGATCGAGAACGCCAGCGCGCAGAGGCCGGAATTGGTGCAGATGTTGCTCGTCGCCTTCTCGCGCCGGATGTGCTGTTCGCGCGTCGACAGCGTCAGCACGAAGCCACGCCGACCTTCGGCGTCCACGGTTTCGCCGCACAGGCGGCCGGGCATCTGGCGCACGAACTTCTCGCGGCAGCCGAACAGGCCAAGGTACGGCCCACCGAACTGGAGACCGACGCCGAGCGACTGCCCTTCCCCCACGACGATGTCCGCGCCCAGGGCACCGGGGCTTTCGAGCAAGCCCAGCGCGACCGGTTCGGTCACCACCGCCACCAGCAGCGCGCCCTGCGCCTGCGCGGCGACGGCGATCCGTGCGAGATCGGGAATGCGGCCAAGCACGTCGGGATACTGCACGACGACGCAGGCCGTGTCCGCGTCGATCGCGGCGATCACGGCGTCGTCATCCGCCGCTGCGGCCAGCACCGGGGCAGAGGTCACCAGCGCATCGCCGGTAAAGCGCGCCATGGTGCGCGCGGTCTCGACGTAGTGCGGGTGGAGGCCGCTCGAAAGCACGGCCTTCTTCCGCCGCGTGATGCGGCCCGCCATGGTGATTCCTTCCCAGCTCGCGGTCGACCCGTCGTAGAGCGAGGCATTGGCGATGTCGGTCCCGAACAGGCGCGCGACCTGGGTCTGGAACTCGAACAGCACCTGCAAGGTCCCCTGCGCGATTTCCGGCTGATAGGGCGTGTAGGCGGTCAGGAACTCGCCGCGCTGGATCAGGTGGTCGACGCTGGCCGGCACATGGTGGCGATAGGCGCCCGCGCCCAGGAAGAACGGTGCTTCGCCCGCCGTCAGGCTTTCGGCGGAGAGCCGCGCCATGTGGCGTTCCACCGCCATTTCGCTGGCGTGAAGCGGCAGGCCGGGGATCGGACCCGCCTGCCGCGCTTCGGCGGGCACGTCGACGAACAGATCGTCGATCGAGCCCGCGCCGATGACCGACAGCATGGCGCTGCGATCACCTTCGCTCAGGGGAAGATAGCGCATCCGGTCAAAGCCCCTCGACGTAGGTCTTGTAGGCGGCCTCGTCCATCAGGCCTTCCAGTTCGGCGGCGTCGGACAGCGTCATCCGCCACAGCCAGCCATCGCTTTCGGCGGCGCTGTTGACCAGTTCCGGCTCGTCTTCCAGCGCGGCGTTGGTCTCGCTCACCGTGCCGGAGACGGGCGCATAGACGTCCGATGCGGCCTTGACCGAATCCACGACCGAAGCGCTGTCGCCCTTGGCCACCGACGAACCCGCCGCCGGCAACTCGACGAAGGTGATGTCGCCCAGCTGGCTCTGCGCGTAATCGGTGATGCCGACGGTGGCGTCGGTGCCGTCAACGTCGATCCACTCGTGATCCTGGGTGAAATAGCGGGGCATCAGGCGGCTCCTTTGCGGTGATAGCGGTGGGGAACGAAGGGCATGGGCGTGACGGTGGCCGCGATCTTGCGGCCGCGCACGTCGATGACGAGCTGGGTGCCCGGCCGCGCAAGTTCGGCGGCGACGGTGGCCATGGCGATGGGCTTCTCCAGGCTGGGCGAAAAGCCGCCGGAGGTGACGCTGCCGACCTCGGCCTCGCCCCACAGCACTTTCGCGCCCTCGCGCGCGGCCATCCGGCCTTCGAGCACCAGGCCGACACGGCGCGTGACGCTGCCGGTATCGATCAGCGACAGGATGCGATCCGCGCCGGGAAAACCGCCGTCGCCGCGCCGGCGCTTGTTGATGCCGAACAGCAGGTCCGCGCTGACCGGGTCCACGTCCGGCGTCATGTCGTGCCCGTAGAGCGGCAGGCCGGCTTCGAGCCGCAGCGAATCGCGCGCGCCCAGGCCGATCGGCTTCACCTGCGGCTGCGCGCAGATCAGATCCGCGATCACGGAGGCGCTTTCGGCCGGCACGGCGATCTCGAACCCGTCCTCACCGGTATAGCCCGAACGGCTGATCCAGGCCTCCACGCCACCCAGCGTGAAGCTGGCGCCACGCATGAAGCTGAGAGCGGAAAGCGGGTGTTCACCGCCGACCAGCGGAGCGAGCGCGGCGAAGGCTTCCGGCCCTTGCAGCGCGAACAGCGCGCTGTCCGCCAGGTGCGTGAGCGAGACGGCATCGGGCAGGCTCGCGCGCAGGTGGGCGATGTCATCGTGCTTGGTCGCGCCGTTGACCACCAGATAGAAACCGCTGCCCCAGCGCGTGACCATCAGGTCATCCAGAATGCCGCCATTGTCATCGAGCAGCAGCGAATAGCGCACCCCGCCCAGCGGCAGGGTGGACAGGTCGATCGGCAGCACCGCCTCGATCGCGGCTTCGGCGCCTTCGCCCGCGATGTAGAGCTGGCCCATGTGCGAAACGTCGAAGAACCCCGCGTGCGTGCGCGTCCACAGGTGTTCGGCGATGATGCCTTCGTACTGCACGGGCATCCAGTATCCGGCAAACGCGACCATGCGCCCGCCGCGCGCACGATGCCACCCATCGAGCGGCAAGGTCAGCGGTCCGGCTTGCGCCTCGCCGGTTTCATCCGGTGAAATTTTGTATGTGTCGCTCACAAAATCGATCTCCGCACAGTCTGGCACCCATCGGTGCCCCCTCTGTCACGGAAACCTGAGAGCTTTCCCCCGCCGCCCGTGTGGACTGGCAGGGTTACCCCTTCGGCGGCCCCCGCCTTGCGGCAAGGACACTTTCCAGAGCGTCGCTATCGACCAACGCGGTCCTGAAGCCTGAGAGATTCCGGGGCGGTTGCTCCTTCGGCGTCCCGCGATCCGACGAACGAATCGCAGGAACTCTCCCGCGCGATCAGCGACCTGTCCATTTCGCGCCGCAGCAAGGCCAAGTCAATCCGCGTGGTCACCCTTTGCGGTCCAAGTTATCCGCAAGGCAGGCTAACGGCTTTACCGCCGCGTAGCGCGCAGGATCGCGTCGTGTTCGTGCACGAAGCGCCCGTCAGGCTTGATCCCGGCAAGGCCCAGGATCGCCTCCGCCACCACGGACGCGCGGATCGAGCGGTACTTGCGCAGCGAACCGTGCAAGCACAGGTCCGCCACCGGGCTGGCGATCATCGCCAGGCGTTCGCCCACCCGCAGCGGCCCTTCGCGCCGCCCGCGCAGCAGCCCGGGACGGAGAATGTCGAGCCGGCCGAAATGCAGCCGCGCCAGCGTATCCTCGACCTCGCCTTTCACGGAGAGGTAGAAGTTCTTCGACGCCAATTGCGCGCCCACCGAGGATACCGCGATCAGTTGCCGCACACCCGCCTCGCGCGCAGCGCGGGCGCAGGTCAGCACCAGATCGTGATCCACCGCGCGAAACGCATCCCTGTCGCCGCCCACAGCGCGGATCGTGGTGCCGAGCGCGATCACCGCCACGTCCGCGCGCGCCGCGGCGATGGCGTCGGGCCAGTAGTCCGGATCGGACAACAGCATTTCCATGCGCGCGCCGGGAGGCAACGGCACTTCGCGCCGGGCGATGGCGATCAGCCGCTGGCCGCGCCGGCCCACCGCCTTTTCCATCACCTGCCGCCCGATCATCCCGGTCGCCCCAAGCAGCGCGATGCGCGTTTCTTCAGACATTGCGCAGGCCCTCCGGGGCGCTTCCGAACAGGCGCGCGTAGGCGTCAATGGCGTAACGGTCGGTCATTCCGGCAATGAAATCGGCGACATGCCGGCTGCGGCCCGGCTCGTCCTGGGGCATCCCCCCGCGCCAGCTTTCCGGCATCCGCGACGGGTCCTCGACATAGGCGGTGAATAGCGCGGCGATGACGGAACGCGCGCGTTCGGCCGTGGCGATCTGTTCGGGGTGGTAATAGAGCCGGTCGTACATGAAGCGCTTCAACGCGCGCTCCTCCTCCGCCATCCCGGCAGAGAAGCCGGCCAGCGCAAGCGGCGCGGCGCGCACGTCCTCCACCGATTCCGCGCCGCTTTCGGCCAGCCGCCGGCGCGTTTCCGCGATCACATCGTTGACCATGCGGCCGATCTGCCCGCGCACCAGCTCGCGCTGCAGCCGATCGCGCTGCCCGCCGGGAAAGCGGCGTTCGATGGAGCGCCACTGGTCCGCGATGGAGGGCAGTTCCAGCAGTTCGTCGATCGTCAGGAAGCCCGCGCGCAGGCCATCGTCGATGTCGTGGTTGTCATAGGCGATGTCGTCCGCCACCGCCGCCACCTGCGCTTCCAGCGAGGCGCGCTGCCCCAGCTCGAGCGGAAACGCGGCGTCGAGTTCGGCCAGCGCCCAGGTCGGTGCGTGGACGGGGCCGTTGTGCTTGGCCAGACCCTCCAGCAGCTCCCACGAAAGGTTCAGCCCCTCGTGCCCGCAATAGGGGCTTTCCATGCGCATCAGCACGCGCAGCGTGTTAGCGTTGTGGTCGAACCCGCCATGGTCCGCCATCGCGGCTTCCAGCGCGTCCTCCCCCGCGTGGCCGAACGGCGGATGGCCGATGTCGTGCGCCAGGCACAGCGCTTCGGTCAGGTCCTCGTCCAGCCCCAGCGTCCGCGCGATCACGCGGCCGATCTGCGCCACTTCCAGGCTGTGCGTCAGCCGCACGCGGTAATGATCGCCATCGGGCGCGATGAACACCTGCGTCTTGTGGCGCAGCCGGCGGAACGCGATCGAATGGATGATCCGGTCGCGGTCGCGCTGGAACTCGCTGCGCGGGCCGCGCGCGGTCAACGGTTCGAGCGGGTATTCCCGCCCGCGCGACCGCGCCGGATCGCTGGCATAGGACGCGCGCGGGGCGGTCACGGCAGCCGGTTACCCGCCCAGTATCCAGTCGACCGCCGCTTCGGCATGAATCGCGGTGCCGTCGTAGATAGGCAGCACGTTGGCATCGACATCGATCACCATGTCCAATTCGGTGCAGCCCAGCACGATCGCCTGCGCGCCATCGCGCTCCATGTTGGTGATCATGGTCTTGAACGTGCGCTCCGCCGATCGCGTGGCGCGGCCCTGCATCAGTTCCTCGTAGATGATGCGGTCCACTTCCTCCACGCTGTCCATCACCGGCGGCAGCAGCGTCACGCCATGTTCGATCAGCCGCTTGCGATAGAAGCTTTCGATCATGACGTTGCGCGAGCCGATCAGCGCCGCCGTCTTGACGCCATTGGCCTGCATTTTCCGGCCCACCACGTCGGCGATGTGGATCACCGGCACCTGCACCGCGCCGGCCACCTTGTCATAGACCTTGTGCATCGAATTGGCGCCGATCAGGATCGCGGTGGCGCCGGCCTGCTCCAGCCGCTGCGCGCTGGCCGTCAGCACGTCCGCCGCGTGGTTCCACTGTTCGGGCGTGGACAGCCGGACAAGGTCGGTGAAATCGAGGCTTTCGATTAGCAGCGGCGCGCTCGCCAGCTTGCTCGTCTTCGCCTGCACGAGACGGTTGATGTGTTCGTAGTAGGTGCGGGTAGAAACCCAGCTCATGCCGCCGATAAGGCCGAGTTTAAGCAAAGTCAGATCTCCCGGGGATTGCGACCACCCTCGCTGCCCCGGCCTTACGAAAGGGCGCGCGCGCCGTCCAGCGGGAGAGACACGGAATTCGGCGGATTGTGCCTCGCCCCGCCCACGCCAGGGAACGCCCTACCGGCGCTTTTCCGGCGCAAGCCCCACCGCGCACAGCGCAGCCGAACTGGCCGTCACTTCGATCGCCTGAGCATCGCCCACCCGGCGCACCGCCGAGACATAGTCGAACAGCGAACGCTTTTCGCCCTTCAGCTGCTTCAGCTTCTGCAACTGGCCAAGTGAAAGCCGGTCGGTCATCCGTGTCGCCATGCAGGCCGAATTGGCTTCGGACAGTCCGGCATCCATCATCGCGCTCTTGACCTGCCCATAGGCGAGCTTGGACGGGGTGCAGGCGGCCAGCACGAGCACTCCCGTCAGAATGGCGCATGCTCCGGCGCGGCGCATCAGCAAGCCTCCGTCAATGCGCCAGCGCCTTGACGATGTCCTCCACCATCTTCTTGGCGTCGGCGAGCAGCATCATGGTCTGGTCCATGTAGAACACGTCGTTGTCCACGCCGGCATAGCCCACGCCACCCATCGAGCGCTTGATAAAGAAGATCGTCTTGGCCTTCTCCACGTCGAACACGGGCATGCCGTAGATGGGCGAGGACTTGTCCGTCTTGGCGGCCGGGTTCACCACGTCGTTGGCGCCGATGATGAAGGCGACGTCGGCCTGCGCGAACTCGCCCTGGATGTCCTCCAGCTCGAACACCTCGTCGTAGGGCACGTTGGCTTCGGCCAGCAGCACGTTCATGTGCCCGGGCATCCGCCCCGCGACCGGGTGGATGGCGTACTTGACGTTGACGCCAGCCGCCTTCAGCTGGTCGCCCATCTCGCGCAGCACATGCTGGGCCTGCGCCACCGCCATGCCATAGCCAGGGATGATGATGACGCTTTCGGCTTCCTTCATGATGTAGGCCGCATCCTCGGCCGATCCGCGCTTCCACGGGCGCTGCTCCTTGGCCGCGCCACCCGCGCCCCCGCCTCCGGCATCCGCGCCGAAGCCGCCGGCGATCACCGACAGGAACCCGCGGTTCATCGCCTTGCACATGATGTAGGACAGGATCGCGCCGGAAGAGCCGACCAGCGCGCCGGTGATGATCATCGCGGTGTTGTGCAGCGTGAAGCCCATCGCCGCCGCCGCCCAGCCCGAGTACGAGTTGAGCATCGAGACGACCACCGGCATGTCCGCGCCGCCGATCGGGATGATCAGCAGGAAGCCGATCAGGAACGAGAGCACCGTGATCGTGGCGATCACCCAGGGCGCCTGGTCCTGCGTGAAGTATCCCACCAGCCCCAGGATCGCGACCAGCGTGCCGAGGTTGAGCAAATGGCGGCCGGGCAGCAGGATCGGCGATCCGCTCATCTTGCCGGCCAGCTTGAGGAACGCGATGACCGAGCCCGAGAACGTGATCGCGCCGATGGCGATACCCAGACCCATCTCGACGCGGCTCTGCGGCTCGATCATCCCGTCCGGCCCGGTGATGCCGAACGCCACCGGATTGAGATAGGCCGCCAGCCCCACCAGCACCGCCGCGAGGCCGACCAGCGAGTGAAACGCGGCGACCAGCTGCGGCATGTCGGTCATCGCGATCTTGCGCGCGATGACGAAGCCGATCGCACCGCCGATGGCGATAGCCACGACGATCTCGGGCAGGCTGGCGATCGAATGCGTGACCAGCGTGGTGGCCACGGCAATGGTCATGCCGATCATGCCATAGCGGTTGCCCGCGCGGCTGGTGCCGGGGCTGGACAGCCCGCGTAGCGCCAGGATGAACAGCACGCCGGAAACAAGATAGGCGAGCATCGCCCAGGCGGGAGTAGAAGCGACGTGTTCCATCACTTCTTCTCCTTCTTCTTGTACATCGCCAGCATGCGCGCCGTGACGGCGAAGCCGCCGAAGATGTTGACCGAGGCCAGCACCACCGCGCCAAGGCCGAGCCACTTGGAAACCGGCGATCCGGCCGCCGCGCTCGCCACCAGCGCACCGACGATGATGACCGACGAGATCGCATTGGTCACCGCCATCAACGGCGTATGCAGCGCCGGGGTGACCGACCACACCACGTAATAGCCCACAAAGCAGGCCATCACGAAAATCGACAGGATCGAGATGAAATCCATGAGTGCGGCCCCCTCAGCCGAGCAGTCGTTCGTTGACGACCTTGCCGCCCTGCGTCAGGCGAATGGCGTTGCCGATTTCCTCGTCCAGCACCGGCCGGCCTTGCTCCTTGTCCCAGAAGGCGGAGAGGAAGTTGTAGAGGTTGCGGCTGAACAGCGCCGAGGCATCGGCCGGCAGGTGCGCGGGGGTGTTGGAATAACCGACGATCTTCACGCCGTGCTTCTCCACCACCTGATCGGGCACCGATCCTTCCACGTTGCCGCCCTGCGCTACGGCCAGATCGAAGATCACGCTGCCGGGGCGCATCGTGGCGATCTGCGCGTCGCTGATCAGGCGCGGCGCGGCGCGGCCAGGGATCAGCGCCGTGGTGATGACGATGTCCTGCTTGGCGATATGCGCCGAAACCAGTTCGGCCTGCGCCTTCTGGTATTCCTCGCTCATTTCGGTGGCATAGCCGCCGCTGCCTTCGCCCTCGATCCCCGCCACGCTTTCGACGAAGATCGGCTTCGCGCCCAGCGACTGGATCTGTTCCTTCGTGGCCGAGCGCACGTCGGTCGCCGAAACCTGCGCGCCCAAGCGGCGCGCGGTAGCGATGGCCTGAAGCCCGGCCACGCCCACACCCATGATGAACGCCTTAGCCGCGCTGACCGTGCCGGCCGCCGTCATCATCATCGGGAAGGCGCGGCCATAAAGGTCCGCCGCCACGATAACCGCCTTGTAACCGGCAAGGTTCGATTGCGAGGACAGGATGTCCATCGACTGCGCGCGCGTAATGCGCGGCATGAATTCCATCGCCAGCGCTTCCAGGCCGGCGGCGGCATAGGCATCCACCCGGTCGCGCCGGCCGAACGGATCAAGCCCGGCGACGATCCACGCCCCCGGCTTCACCCCGGCCAGCAGATCAGCCTCCGGCCCCTGCACGCCCAGTACGATGTCCGCGCCCTTGGCCGCGCCTTCGGCAAGCACTTCCGCCCCGGCCGCGCGATAGTCAGCGTCGGCGATCGACGCGGTCACACCCGCGCCGCTTTCGACACTGACCGCGGCGCCAAGGCCGATGAACTTCTTGACCGTTTCCGGCGTCGCCGAAACCCGGCTCTCTCCCGTCGCGCGTTCCCGAAGGACGGCGATCTTTATGGTTTCGCCCACGCGCCGCTTACTGGATCACCACGATAACGAACGCGACGATCAGCACGATCACCGGCACCGAAATCTTGATGAGGTTGATGAAGCCGGCATAGGTGGCCTCGGCGGCCTTCATGTCGTTCGCGGAAGTCATGATCTACCTCTTTCCCCCGGCGCGTCGAAGCGCCTTCGCGGCCTCTCTAACGGCACCGTCCCGTTCGCTCAAGAACGAACCTCGTTCATCGCGTTCCGGGCCGCTGCGTGATGGTCGCCACGCTTAACAGGGTCTTTACCCGATAGGCGTAACAGAAGCGCGGATCATTGACCGGGAAGACCATGGCAGAGCCCGAAGACCGCCTTTTGATGTTGATCGATGACGAGCCGGCACAGTGCCGGCTGATCACCGCTCTTGCCGCGCGGGAAGGATGGCGCACGATCATCGCGCGCGATTCCGAAACCGCGATCGCCACCCTGGGCACGCGGCAAGGGATGCAGCTGGGCGCGATCATCCTCGACCAGTGGGTGCCGGGCGACGATGCCTGCGCGCTGATCGCCGAACTCAAGGCCCGCCGACCCGCACTGCCCATCCTGATGCTCACCACCAGTTCTTCACCCCTGCTCGCGGTGGAAGCCATGCGGGCGGGTGCCACGGATTATCTCATCAAGCCGGTCGCGCCGGATCGCTTGCTCCAGGCGCTGCGCAGCGCGACCACGCGCGAGGCGCCGGCGGTGGAACTGCAACCGCTGACCGAAAAGATCGGCGCCGCGCTCGATTTCGATTCGATGATCGGCGCCGCACCCTCGTTCCGCGCCGCGCTCGCCGTGGCGGCCAAGGCCGCGCGCACGCAGGGCACCGTGCTGATCGAGGGCGAATCCGGTAGCGGCAAGGAAATGCTGGTGCGCGCCATGCACGCCGCCTCTCCCCGCGCCAAGACGCCGCTGCGGATCGTCAACGCCGGCGGTATTCCCGGCAACCAGATCGAATCCGTGCTGTTCGGGCATGAAAAGGGCGCGTTTCCCGGCGCGTTCGAACGGCAGGCCGGCGCGCTCCAGCATGCCGACGGCGGAACGCTGGTGATCGACGAGATCGACCGCCTCAATCCGCATGTGCAGGAACGTCTGCTGCAATTCCTCGAACGCGGCGATGTGCAGCCGATCGGCGCGCGCCACCGCTTCCGCGTGGACGTGCGACTGATCGCGTGCAGCAACAGTTCGCTGCGCGAGTTGCAGCATGTCGGGCTGTTCCGTCCCGATCTGGTCGACGTGCTCAGCACGGTGCTGGTCAGCCTGCCGCCGTTGCGCGAACGCAGCGGCGACATTCCGGCGCTGACCCGTCATTTCCTTGCCCGGATCGGCGAGCAGCCGGGCCTGCGACACCTTGGCATCACCGATGGCGCGCTGGCGCTGCTGTCGGCCTATGACTGGCCGGGCAATGTCCGCCAGTTGCAGGCCACGCTGTTCCGCGCCGCCGTGTTCTGCGACAACGAGGCGCTGACCGCGCAGGATTTCCCCAACCTCTCGCTGATGGTCGGCGAAGCGCCGCGCCACAACCCGCAGCACAGCGAGGGTGCGGGCGTCATGCTCTATGCCGCCGACGGCAACCTGCGGCCGCTGGAAGAGATCGAAGCCGACGTGATCCGCCTTGCCATCGGCCACTATCGCGGCCGCATGAGCGAGGTGGCCCGCCGGCTCGGCATCGGCCGTTCCACGCTCTATCGCAAACTGTCGGAACTGGGCATCGACAACGCCGCGTAGGCTGCCTCAAGACGAGCAGGATTGCGCAGCCTCAACGTCCGCAACCATCCCGATCAAGACAACGGTTCGCCTTCCAGCGTGATCCGGTGCATCTCGCGCCGGTGGCCGTGGTAATCGTTCAGGGCATAGTGCCAGGTGGCGCGGTTGTCCCAGAAGGCCATCGATCCCTCGGCCCAGACGAATTCGGTCGCGAAATCGCCTTCCACGCAGTGCTTGTAGAGTTCGGCCAGCAATTGCCGGCCCGCTTCCTCGTCACGCCCGACGACGCCGATGGTGAAGGCCGGGTTGACGTAGATCGCCTTGCGCCCGCTCAAGGGGTGCACCAGCGCGATCGGATGCGTCACGTCGGCCAGCACGTCCGCCACGGCGGCGTTGCCGAAGCGGCCCTCGCGGGTGTCGGCATTGCGCAGCTCCTCGCGCACGTTCGTGCCAAAGATGTGCTTCGCGGAGTGGACCGCGCGCACGCCCTCGATCTCGCGCTTCAGGTAGTCCGGCAGCGCGTCATAGGCCGCGTACATCGAGGCGAACAGCGTGTTTCCGCCTGATGGCGGCACTTCGCGCGCCAGCAGGATCGAGCCGAGCGCGGGCACCTCGTCGTAGCTGTGGTCGGTGTGCCAGCCACCGCCGATGTTGTCCTTCTGCGCGGCTTCCTTCACCACCAGCGCGATTTCCGGATAGGCCGGATGCGCGGCGAAGAAGCGGTTGATGTTGATTTGGCCCCAGCGCCGGGCGAAGGCGATGTGCTGGTCTTCGGTCAGATCCTGATCGCGGAAGAAAACCACGCCGTGATCGACGAACGCCTGGCGGATCGCGCCGAACTCTTCATCGCTCAGCCGCGCCAGATCGACGCCGGTGATTTCCGCGCCGAAAACGCCCGTCTGCCTGATTTCCATTGCCATGCCTGCTCTCCCGGGACAGCCTTGGCATTCACCATGCCAATTCTTTGCCGGCAGGCAATCGAAATTGCACCCGCTTACCGCCGGACGATGGGGCCGGCCGGCGGCAAACCGGCGATCAGACCGCCGCGCCGTGGCAGTGCTTGTACTTCTGCCCCGAACCGCAGGGGCACGGCGCGTTGCGGCTGACGCCCTGTCCGGCGAAGGGATCTTCCGTGCCAACCGGGGGCAGCGTGGCGAGGCCCGCTTCCGCCCCGCCCAGCGCGCCCAGCATCGCAGCGGCGCCGGGCACCTGCACCGCGTCATTCTCGCCGGTGAACGGATCGATGTGGCTGGTCAGGAAATCGGGCAGTTCGGGAAGCTGGAAATCGTCCGCCGGCCGCATCCGGATCTCGCTGGTCATCAGGATGCGCGTCACGTCCTCGCGGATCGCGTCCAGCATCTTCTCGAACAGCCCGAAGGCTTCCTGCTTGTATTCGTTGATCGGCGTCTTCTGCGCATAGGCGCGCAGGAACACTACCTGCCGCAGCGCGTCCAGCGTGGCGAGGTGTTCCTTCCAGTGGTGATCGAGCCGTTCGAGCAGGATCGACTTTTCCAGGCCGCGCCACGAAGCCTCGTCGAGCGCGTCGATCTTGCCCGCCATGTGCGCGTCGGCCAATTCGGTCAGGCGCTCCTCGATGATCTCGGGCTCGACCGCCTCTTCCTCCATCCACTGTTCCAGCGGCGCTTCCAGGCCCAGGGTATCGGCCACGCGCTGGCGCAGGCCGTCCACGTCCCACTGTTCCGGATAGGAGCCCGGTGGGCAGGCGTCAGCCACCAGCGCGTTGATCGTGTCGTGACGCATGTCCACCACCACTTCGCCGATCGCGTCGGCGTCCATGATGTCGGCGCGCTGTTCGTAGATCACCTTGCGCTGGTCGTTCATCACGTCGTCGTATTCGACGACCTGCTTGCGGATGTCATAGTTGCGCGCCTCGACCTTCTTCTGCGCGGTCTCGATCGCCTTGGACAGCCAGCGCGAACCAATCGCCTCGCCGTCGGCCAGGTTGGAATTCATCATGCGGGCGAACAGCGTGTCCGGCCCGAAGATGCGCAGCAGGTCGTCTTCCAGGCACAGGTAGAACTTGCTGAGGCCCGGGTCGCCCTGACGGCCCGAACGGCCACGCAGCTGATTGTCGATGCGGCGGCTTTCGTGCCGTTCGGTGCCGATCACGCACAGGCCGCCGGCTTCCAGCACCTTCTGCTTTTCGGCGGTCACCTCGGCGCGGATGCGTTCGATCGCGGCGTCGCGTTCGGGGCCATCGGCCACGTCGCGCAGTTCATCCGCGATGCGGAACTCGATGTTGCCGCCCAGCTGGATGTCGGTGCCACGACCGGCCATGTTGGTGGCGATCGTCACCGCGCCAAGACGACCGGCCTGCGCCACGATATGCGCTTCCATCTCGTGGAAGCGGGCATTGAGCACGCTGTGCTTCACGCCTTCCTTGGTCAGGAAGTCCGAAAGCAGTTCCGATTTCTCGATCGAGACGGTGCCGACAAGCACCGGCTGCCCGATCTCGTAGCGCTCGCGGATCAGCTTCGCGATGGCACCGAACTTGTCCAACGTGTTCTTGTAGAACTCGTCTTCCTCGTCGATGCGCATGACCGGCACATTGGTGGGGATCGAGACGACGTTCATCTTGTAGATGTCGAAGAATTCCGGGGCTTCGGTGGCAGCGGTGCCGGTCATGCCCGAAATCTTGGGGTACATGCGGAAATAGTTCTGGAAGGTGATCGAGGCCATCGTCTGGTTTTCCGGCTCGATCCGCACGCCTTCCTTGGCCTCCACCGCCTGGTGCAGCCCGTTCGACCAGCGGCGGCCGTCCATCATGCGGCCGGTGAACTCGTCGATGATGACGACCTTGTCGTCCTTCACGATGTAGTCGATGTCCCGCTTGAACATGACGTTGGCCTTCAGCGCCTGATCGAGATGGTGGACGACCATCGTGTTCTCGACGTCATAGAGGTTCGAGCCGACCAGCAGCCCGGCTTCCTCCAGCTTGCGCTCGATCCATTCCACGCCTTCTTCCGTCAGCGTGATATTCTTGGTCTTCTCGTCGGCTTCGTAAAGCTCGGGCGCCACCTGCTTCACCACGGCATCGACCGAGATATAGAGGTCGCTCTTGTCGTCGGTCGGCCCGGAGATGATCAGCGGGGTGCGCGCCTCGTCGATCAGGATCGAGTCCACTTCGTCGACGATCGCGTAGTTGAACGGGCGGTGCACCATCTGCGACCGCTCGTGCTTCATGTTGTCGCGCAGGTAGTCGAAGCCCAGCTCGTTGTTGGTGGCATAGGTGATGTCGGCGTTATAGGCCGCGCGGCGTTCCTCCTCGTTGAGGTTCGGCACGATCACGCCCACGGTCAGGCCCAGGAACGTGTAGAGCACGCCCATCGTCTCGGCGTCGCGCCTGGCGAGATAGTCGTTGACGGTCACGACGTGAACGCCCTTGCCTTCCAGCGCGTTGAGGTACACCGCCAGCGTCGCCACCAGCGTCTTGCCCTCGCCGGTGCGCATTTCCGCGATCTCGCCTCGGTGCAGCACGATGCCGCCGATCATCTGCACGTCGAAATGGCGCAGGCCCAGCGTGCGGACCGACGCCTCGCGCACGGTGGCGAAGGCTTCGGGCAGGATGTCGTCGAGCGATTGCCCCTGATCGAGCTGTTCGCGGAACTTGGCGGTCTGCGCCTTGAGCTCCGCGTCGCTCATCGCCTGAACCTGCGGTTCGAACGCGGCGATCTTGCGCACGATCTTGTCGAGCGACTTCACGTAACGGTCGTTGGACGAGCCGAAAATGGCCTTGGCGAGCGAGCCGAGCATGGAAATATCCTGAATTTGGAGAGATGTACGGGCCGCGCGCATCGCTGTGGCGTGCTGGCGCGGCGTCTGGTCGGGGAAAGCGGGTCCGAAAACGCGCGGCTTATTCGCGCCCGCGATCCGAAAGCAGGATGCCGCAGGTCCGCGCCAGCGCCACCGTGGGCAGGCGCAGCATCTTGCGCTGCACCGTCGAACGTTTGCGCGGGGCTTCCCCGCCCTGCCCGGCGCAGCTTTGCGCACGTGGCGCGGCAGGTGCCGCAACCGCTACCGAAACGCCCGAATCTGCCACTTCCATCCGCGACGTCGCCAGCGCGACATCGGGGAAGGAAAGCCCCGTCAACAGGGCAAGAAGGGCGAGCAGCAGGCGCATGCAGGGTTTCAGATAGTATCTCGCGCGCGATCCGTCCATGCCGAACCGGCGGGAAATGCCTCCAGCGTGAATCTCAGTTGCAAGTGGCGTTGGCGATGACCCGCAGCGCCGCCGCCGGATCGCCATCCGCCTGCACCCGGCAATCGCGCGACCACATCCACGGGCCGGCGCGCGGCACGATCAGCACGGGCTGGGTCTGCTCGGGGAGCACCCAGCGAATCTTGTTGCGGTAATGGCCGGCTTCCGCCTTGCCGCCGGCATCGGTCGCCGGGTTGAACCGCGCCCGCGTGGAAACCAGCCGGCAGGTGGCTTCGTCCAGCGCCGGGGAACCGCTGCCCGTCGTGACCGTGCAGCCCGTTGGCACGCCGTCCGCACCCACCGCTACGTCGAACGCGACCGCGCCTTCCGCGCCGGCGGCCAGCGCGTCCTTCGGATAGTCATCCGCCCCGATCCACGTGCCGGGGCTGTTGCTCGGCGTCGGCCCTTTGGGCGAGGCTGCCTGTGCGGCGCTCGCGCAGGCCAGGCCCGCGCAGGTAAGGGAGGTCAGGGCGGTCAGCAGCAGGGTCTTGATACGCATGGGCGCTTCCGTGCCCGGAATTTCCGTTCGGGTAAAGCATCAAAGAGGCCGCGCGAATGGAGCATCGAAAACACGCCCAGGCTTCTTGCGATGCGCGTGGCGGGGAGCTAACCGCTTGCCCCATGTCAGACGCCGTCTCTCCGCTCGCCAAGCCCTTCCCCGCTCTTCCGGCCATCGCCGGGGTGACGCCGCGCGTCGCCCGTGCCGGCTACAAGAACTGGGGCCGATGCGATCTGACCTATGTCGAGCTGGCGGAAGGCACGGCAGTGGCGGGCGTGTTCACCCGCAATGTGTGTTGCTCCTCGGAAGTCGAACTCGGCCGCATCAACGTGAAGCAAGGCCTTGGCCGCGCGCTGGTGGTCAACGCCGGCAATTCCAACGCCTTCACCGGCTATCGCGGGCGCGAGGCGGTGGAGCAGATCATGGCGCAAGTGGCCGACCATCTCGGTTGCGCGAAGGAACAGGTCTTCGTCTCCTCGACCGGGGTGATCGGCGTGCCGCTGCCCAAGGACAAGGCGCGCGCTGGCGTGGAAGCCGCGCTTACCGCACCGGAATGTTCGTGGGAGGACGCCGCGCGCACCATCGGCACGACCGACACGTTCGCCAAGGGCGCCACCGCCACCGCGATGATCGGTGACACCACGGTCACGCTGAGCGCCATCATCAAGGGTTCAGGCATGATCGCGCCCGACATGGCGACGATGCTGGGCTATGTCTTCACCGACGCGGCGGTGGAATCGGCCTTCCTCCAGCAGCTGCTCTCGGCGGCGAACCTCCGGACGTTCTCCTGCATCACCGTGGATAGCGACACCTCCACCAGCGATACCGTGCTGGCGTTCGCCACTGGCCAGGCCGGCAACGCGCCGCTGGCCTCGTTCGACAGCCCCGGTGCGGACGCCTTCGCCGCCGCGCTGGAGGACGTGTGCCGCCAGCTGGCGCATCTCGTCGTCAGGGACGGCGAAGGCGCGCAGAAGTTCATCACCGTGCGTGTCACTGGCGCGGTCAGCGACGAAAGCGCGCGTCGGGTGGGTCTTGCCATCGCCAATTCGCCGCTGGTCAAGACCGCCATCGCCGGCGAGGATGCCAACTGGGGCCGCGTGGTCATGGCCGTGGGCAAGGCCGGCGAACCGGCCGACCGGGACAAGCTGTCGATAGGCTTCGGCGGCATCTGGGCGGCGAAGGAAGGGCAGCCGCTTGCCGATTACGACGAAGGCCCGGTCGCCGCGCATCTCAGGGGCCGCGAGATAGGCATCGAGGTCGATCTCGGCCTGGGTGATGGCAGCGCAACGGTGTGGACCTGCGATCTCACGCACGGCTACATCTCGATCAACGCCGATTACCGGAGCTGACCCGCGATGCTCACGATCTGGGGACGGCTCAATTCGCACAACGTCAAGAAAGTGGCCTGGGCCGCGATCGAGATGGACCTGCCGCACCGCCGGATCGACATGGGCGGTCCGTTCGGCTTCACGCCGGACTACCTCGCCAAGAACCCCAACCGGATGATCCCGACGATCGAGGACGGTGATCTGGTGCTGTGGGAATCGAACGCGATCCTGCGCTATCTGGCCGACCGCCATGCCCCGTCGTTCCGAAGCGACGATCCAGCCACGCGCGCAATGGGCGACAAGTGGATGGACTGGCAGTTCCATTTCGCCGACGCGCAGCGCGATGCGTTTCTCGGCTGTGTGCGCCAGGGCAAAGACGCCAGCGATCCGGCGGTCGCCCGATCGGCGGAAGCCTCGGGGGCGATGATGCGCATTCTCGACGCCGAACTCGCCACCCGCCCGTGGCTGTCGGGCGACCGCTTCGGCATCGCCGACATTCCGATGGGCGTCTATGCCTACACCTTCTTCAGCATCGCTGTGCCGCGCCCGGATGTGCCACATGTGGCGGAATGGTACGCCCGGCTGCGCGAACGGCCCGGCTATGCCAGCCAGGTCATGATCCCGCTGACATGAGCGGCGACGGAAGCGGGGACTGGACCGGCGGCTGCCTGTGCGGCACGGTCCGCTACCGGTTGGCAAGCCCGCCGACCGACGCGGGCTGGTGCCATTGCCGCACCTGCCAGCTCAATTCCGGCAGCCCCGCCATGGCCTTCGCCTCGGTTCCGGCCGATGCCTTCGTGATCGAACAGGGCCTCGCGTCCATCGGGCGGGCATCGTCCAGCGAAAGCGGCGAACGCTGGTTCTGCCGCGCCTGCGGAACGCCGCTGCTGATGCGCCACAAATCCGCCGCCGCGACCGCCGATTTCAGCCTCGCCACGCTCGATCATCCCGAACGCGTCACGCCGGGCTTCCATATGTTCTACGCCAGCCGCATCCCCTGGGCGGAGCCGGCCGACGATCTTCCCCGTTACCCGCGTTCGCGCGCCGAAGGACTTTCATGACGGAACCCGCCCTCGATACCGCCGTCGCCGCGCTGATGCGCGATACGGCGCAGCGCACGCTGCTGCGGCACTATCGCCAGCTTGCCGATCATGAGATCGTCGCCAAGGCGGCGGACGATGTCGTGACCATCGCCGATACCGAAAGCGAGGCCCTGCTGATCGAAGGGCTGGCGAAGATCCTGCCAGAAGCCGCGATCGTGGGCGAAGAGGGCAGCCATGCCGATCCGGCGCTGATGGACCGGCTGGGCGACAGCCTGTGCTGGGTGATCGACCCGCTCGACGGCACCAACAATTTCGCCGCCGGCAAGCCTCCGTTCGCGATCCTGATCGCGTTGGCGGAAAAGGGCGAGACCGTGGCGGGCTGGATCTACGATCCGCTGATCGATCGCCTGTGCATCGCCCATCGCGGCAAGGGCGCGTGGGTGGATGGCGAGCGCGTGATGGCGCAGGCGACCGGGCAGGAACCGCCGGTCGCCGCGATCTCGCTGGTGTTCGTGGACAAGGACAAGCGCGAGGCGATGCGCCAGCATATCGCACCGCACTATACGCTGGTGGACATCCCGCGCTGCGCGGCCGAGCAGTATCCGCGCATCGTGCTGGGCGTGAACGACCTGTCGATCTTCGAACGCACGCTGGCGTGGGATCACGCGGCGGGCGTGCTGTTCGTCAAAGAGGCCGGCGGCAAGGCCGCGCGGCCCGATGGTTCGCCTTACCTGCTGGACCGGCATCTGGAGCCGGGCCTGATCGCGGCGGCAACGCCCGCGCTTTGGGATGCCATGGCGGAGAGGCTGAACACCCTGCCGGGCGGGTGAGCCACCGCGCATCCGGCTTCGTCATTGCGAGCGCAAGCGAAGCAATCCAGAGTCCGGCGTGCCAATCTGGATTGCCACGGGGCTTCGCCCCTCGCAATGACGATTCAGGGCAAGGGCATTCAGCGTCAGAGAACGCTTTCGATCCAGCCCTTGAGCTGGCTCTTGGGCGCGGCACCCAGCTTCTGCGCCACCGGCTTGCCATCCTTGAACAGCACCAGCAGCGGGATCGACTGCACGCCGATTTCGCCCGGAATGCCGGTGTTTTCCATGATGTCCATCTTGGCGATGGTCAGCTTGTCGCCCAGTTCCTCGGCGATCTCTTCCAGCGCCGGCGCGATCATCTTGCACGGGCCGCACCAGTCGGCCCAGAAATCGACCAGCACGGGCTTGTCGGATTCGAGAACGTCGGCGGCGAAGCTGGCGTCGGTGACGGCTTTGGTGGACATCGGTAACTCCTTCTGGTCTTGGCCGCCAATCTAGGCGGTCCCTGTCTTGAAACAACAGATCACGCGGAAAAGGATTCCTGCGCGGGGGAAAGGTCCAGCTTCTGCGCCGCCAGCAGCGCATCCGGCAAGGCGAACAGCTGCGGCGTATGGGTATAGAGCAGCGCGGCTTCCACGCGGCGGCCGGGGTGGATCACCTGCAGCGCCGCGACATAGGCCGCCATCTGGCGAAGATAGGCCGTCGGAATCTCCTCGATCCGCGCGGGCGGGCGGCGCGCCGTCTTGAAATCGACGATTCGGACCAGACCGGGGCGGACGATCAACCGGTCGATCGTGCCCGTCACCACGCGCCCTTCGACCACCGCTGCCAGCGGCACCTCCGCGAGCGAATCCGGCCCGAACACGTCCTGCCAGTCCGGGTTATCGAGCACGGCCATCGCGGCCTCCGCCATCACCGCATGGTCTTCGGGCAGGAACTCCCCGCCCGCGCGCGCCAGCCAGCCAAGCGCGGCATCGCGGCGGCGCTCGCGCGGCAGTTCGGGCAGGCGCTCGATCAGCTTGTGGATCAGCGTGCCCCGTCGCGCCGCCAGTAGCGCGCCCGGCCCCGGCCGGATCGGCGGATCGGGCGCCTCGTCCTCGCCCATGGCCGACGGCGCGAGCGGGCGCGGCGGACGCGGTTCGGGGCCGATCGGCTGGAGCAGCTCGGCGGGCAGCGTCTCAAGCGTCGTGGCGGCTTCCGGCGTCGCGCCGACAACAGGCGACGGAGCCGGTGCGCCCAGTTGCCGGCGCCCTTCCCACAGCGGGTCCGCGATCCATTCGTCGGTGCCGAACAGCGGCTCCAGCATGGCATACCAGCTTTCGGGCGGAATCTCCCTGCGCCGCCCCCCCAGCGATCCGGTGACGAACAGCGCTTCCTCGGCACGTGTCATCGCCACGTAGAGCAGGCGCCAGTGCTCCTCGCGCTCCTCGCGCGCGGCTTGCGCCTCGGCCTCGCGCACCGGCCCGGCCTTTTCTTCCTTGCGCAGCGGCGGCAGCGGCACCTTGCGGGTTTCGCCCAGCACGCTTTCGGTCACCTCCAGCCCGCGCACGGGCGAGGCGTCGGGATCGTCGGCGGCATCGGCCAGAATCACGATCGGCGCCTGCAAGCCCTTGGAGCCGTGCACGGTCATCACCCGCACCAGCCCCTCGTTCTTGCCCGCCTCGCGCTTCAACTCGCCCTCGCCCGCGTCGAACCACTGAAGGAAGCCGGTCAGGCTCGGCACGTTGCCGGCGGCATAGGCCATCGCGGCGTTGAGCAGTTCGTCGATGGGATCGTTGGCTTCCCGGCCCAGCCGCGCCACCAGCTTGCGCCGTCCCTGCCACGGCCCCAGCAGCAGCCAGTGCAGCATCGCCTGCGGCGTTTCGTAGTCCGCCCGCGCCAGCAGCGCGCGCAACTGCTCCATCGTGGCGTGCGTCTTCGGCCCTTCGCTGGCGCGCAGGTGATCCCAAAGCCGCGTGCCTACCCCGCGATAGCCGTGTTCGAGCAACTCTTCCTGTGTCCATCCGACCAGCGGGGACACGAGCAGACCGGCAAGGCTGAGATCGTCCCACGGCTGCGCGGCGAAGCGCAGCGCGGCGACAAGGTCCTTCACCGCCAGCGGCGCGCCCAGCCGCAGCCGGTCCACGCCCGCCACCGGCACCCCCTGCGCATGGAGCCGCGCCACGATCAGCCCGGCCAGTTCCTTGCGCTTGCGCACCAGCACCATGATGTCGCCCGCGTTGGCGTAGCGCGGCGTGCCCTTGGCCAGCGGGAAGCCGTTTTCAAGCCACGCCCGGATCTGCCGCGCGAGCCTGTCCGCCAGATCGCGGTCGGGGCGCGAGAGCCAGCCTTCCGCGCCCTCCTCCCCGGCTTCGGGCGCGTCCTCGTCCTCGCCGCCCGCCGCCAGCCCGACCGGACGCCACAGCGTGACCAACCCCGGCCGTTCCTCCCCCACATGCGGTTCGGGCGGTTCGGCAAGCCCGAAACGGTCCGGCCCGATATGCGCGATCGCCCGGTCGACGAACGACAGCACCGATTGCGAGGTGCGGTAGGACCGTCCTAGCCCCAGCCCCAGCAGCGTCCGTGAACGGTCGTCGAGCACGTCCGCCACATCGCGCAGCTGGCGTTCCACCCGCGCTTTCGCCGCCGCGAAGTTCTCCGGGCTGGTGCCCTGGAAGCGGAAGATCGCCTGCTTGTAATCGCCCACCACGAACAGCGTGCGCAGCGCGTCGCCGTGCAGGCCCTCGCCGGCGAAGAAGTCCGCCACCAGCCCGTCCAGCACGATGCGCCACTGCGCCGCATTGGTGTCCTGCGCCTCGTCGACGAGGATATGGTCGAACCGGCGGTCGAGTTTGAAGCGGATCCACTCCGCGCTCACGTTTTCGGTCAGCAGCGCGGCGGCCTTGCGGATCTGGTCGTCGAAATCGATGAAGCCTTCGCGCGTCTTGGCCTCGTCCCACGCCAGCGCGAACCGGTAACCCAGCGTCAGCGCCGGATCGAGCATCGCCGCCAAAGCCACCAGCGCGCGCCGTTCGCGCACCGCTTCGAGGCAGCCGATCACGCGCGCAGCGTATTCGGGATAGTCCGGCGCTTTCTTGGCGATGTTGGTGGTCGAGCGGGGCTGCCCTGCCTTGGTCAGGAACTGGTCGGCCAGCAGGTCCAGCGCTTCCAGCCGCCGTTCGGACGGCAGCGCGATCCAGTCGCCCAGGGCATTGGCGGCCTCGATCCCGCTCTTCGTGCCCCATGCCGCATTGGCCTCCATGCACCACCGCACAGAGCGCACGTCGAAGGCATCGTCGGCGCAGAGCGCGGCAAGGCCCGCTCCGTCTTCGTCCGCGTCCAAACCCAGCGCGCCGTTTATGCGCGGGCGCAAGGGCGGCTGCCACGCGCCGGGTCCGAACCACAAATCACGCGCGCCGGCGCAGCGCAGCAGGAACGCCTCGACCTGATCCTGCGCCATCCGCAGGCTGAGATCGGAGAGCGCATCGAGCAGCGCCTCGTCCCCCTGTTCCTCCGCACTGACCAGCAGGTCGGCCAGCACCTGCCGCACCAGCAGCGCGCGGTCGCGGTCCTCCATCGCACGCGTGCCCGGCATCAGGCCCGCTTCCACCGGGAAGGCCGAAAGCAGCCATTGGCAGAAAGCGTGGATCGTCTCGATCCGCAGGCCACCGCCGGGGCAATCGAGCACCGCCGCGAACCGGCTGCGCGCGCGGGCCAGCGCTTCGGGGCCATAGTCCGCGCCGATCGCGATCAGCTGTTCGGCCAACGCGGTTTCGGGCAGGCGCACCCAGCTGGCCAGCACCTCGTTGACGCGCGTCGCCATTTCCGCCGCGCCGGCCTTGGTGAATGTCAGGCACAGCAGATGCTCCGGCTCAACCCCCGGCTGCAGCAGCAGGCGCAGCACGCGCGCTGACAGAACCTGCGTCTTGCCCGTGCCCGCCGAGGCGCTGAGCCACACGGTACGGCGCGGATCGACCGCGCGCGCCTGGTTGTCCTTCAGCGGATAGACGCGGCTTGGCTGCTCCCCGCTCATGCCGCATCCCCCGCGCGGCCGCGGCCCTGCCATTCGTCCAGCCGCATCAACTGGTCATAGTCCGAATAGCCCGGAAGATCGGGATTGAGCCGCGCCGTGAACGGATCGCTGCCGAGTATCCACCGCGCGATCGCCTCTTCCAGATAATCGCGCGTGCGGTCGAGGAATTCCTCGCGCGGGATGCCGGACTTGCGGCGGCCTTCCAGCACCGGCTCATCCATGAAACCGAAGCCACGTTCCCGGTTGCGCGCCAGCGACCAGTATTCGAACCGCGTCGGCGTGCCGCTCACTCCTTCGATCCCGCCGCCCTGCGCGATCAGGCCGACAAGGCCGAGCTGGAGCGCGAAGCCTTCCTCTACCATCCGCGCCGATGGCGGTGTGCCGGTCTTGTAATCGACCACCGCCAGCGTGCCGTCGGCCAGGCGGTCGATCCGGTCGGCGCGGCCATGGATGCGCACGCCATCCACCATGATTTCGCCCTTTTTCTCCCAGGCAAGGACTTCGCGCCCCTCGCCCAGCAGGCGGTCTTGTTCCGCTTCTATCCAGCCCAGCCCCGCCAGCAGGCGCGGCCGCCACAGCCCGCGCATGAACGGATGCGCGCTCATCTCCGCCAGCGCGCGTTCGGCCAGCGGGATCAACTCGCCTGGCCGGGCGCCGGCATCATGCCATGCCTCCAGAATCGCGTGGACCGCCGTGCCGCGCCACGCGGGCGTGGGGTCCGCGTCGATCGGATCGAGCGCGCGCAGGCCGAGGACGGCGGAGGCGTAGAACTGGTAGGGATCTCCCCGCAGCCGGTCGAGCGCGGTGACAGCGATCGGCACCCGGCGCTGTTCGGCCGATGGCATCGGTTCGGGCCGGGGATAGGCAGGCGCGGGCGGCGCATCGTCGAGCGCGCGGGCAAAGCGCACCGCGTCGTGCTCGTGCCGCAGTTCCCTCCCCAACATGGCGCGGATGCGCATCAGGAAGCGCGAGGGGATCGCCGGGCCGGCGGCATCGCGCTGCGCGTGGCTCAGCACCACCTCGGGCGCGCCCAGCGCGGCGGCCAGATCGTGCGCGGCCAGGCCGATGCGGAAATCCGCGCCGGGAATGCCGAGCATCCGCAGCACCGGCGGCGCCAGCAACGGATCGGGCGCGGGCGCGCCGGGCCATGACCCTTCGGTCAGACCCGCGCAGATGACCAGATCCGCCCGGCTCATCCGCGCTTCAAGCAGGCCGTAGATCGAAAGGCGCGGATGCCCGCCATAGGGCGGACGCACCGCCACTTCGTCCAGCGCGTCGCGCAGCAGCACGGGCAGATCGACGGGATCGGTCTCCAGCACGACCTCGCCGGCGGCGTCGCTCCATTGCTGCACGAACTGCGACAGGCTGCGCCCGTCCGGCTGCGCCCAGATGCCCTCGCCGCACAGCGCCTCGGCGGTCTCGGCCAGCAGCGCCAACGCTGCGCCCAGCGGCAGCGCGCCATCGAACAGCAGCAACGGGGCCAGCAGCGCCTCCGCCTCGTCCCACCAGTCGAACAGGCCGGGATAGCGCCGGTCCTGCTCCTTCACCGCCGCGCGCACAGCTTCGAGCCCCGGCCCGGGGCGCGGCCCGCGCAGCACCAGATCGAGCTGGCGCACGCGCTCCAGCCACGCCGCGCGTCCTTCGCCCGCCATCACCAGCGGATGCGCCAGCAGCGCCAGCAGCGGCACCGGCGCGGCCCGTTCGGCCATGACTTCGGCGATCTGCAGGAACAGCCGCCCCGCCGGCGTCTGGGGCAGGGGACGGCCGGCGGAATCGTCCGCCGCGATGTTCCAGCGCGCCAGATGCGCGACCACACGCACCGCCAGCGCCCGGTCCGGCGTCACCAGCGCGACGCGGCGCTCCGGCTCCGCCAGCGCCTGCTGGATCAGTACGGAGACCGCCTGCGCCTCTTCCTCTGGGTGGGCGGTTTCCATCGTGCGCACGCCCGAAAGCCGCCGCCGCTCCGCCGGCAGGCTCACCCACACCGTGCTGGCTTCGGGCGGCAGGAACAGGTTGGAAATCGCCTTGCTACGTTCGGGCGGAGCCGCAGCCAGCCCGGCGCGGTGCCAGGGCTGCACCTCGCCACGCGCCACGCCCATGCGGTTGAGCAACAGCTTGAGATGGTACTGCGGGTGGGTCACCACATCGCCCCGCGCGAACGGCGGGCCGCCCGGCTCCTCGGGCATGCCCGCCGCGCCCAGCGCTTCCCACACCGGTTCCTCCAGCGCGAGATCGAGATCGGGCAGGATCACGCCGCCGTCCGGCAAATCGGCCACCGTGCGCAACAGCCGCGCGATGGCGGGCGCGGCCGAGGTCACCCCGGCGGCGATCACCGGATGCGCCGGCGGATGGTCCCGCCATACCCGCGCCGCGTGATCGAGCAGGCGGTTGCGCCGTTCGGGCGCGTCGATCTCGCCCCGCGCCTCCTGCTCGGCGCGCCAGCGGAACAGCACTTTCGCGAACAGCCGCGTACTGTCCGTCCAGTGCTGCGAAAGATCGCCCACCGCGCCGATCACCGCTTCATCCAGCAGCTTTTCGGGCGCGACGTCCTCCACCGCCATCCGGTCCATGCTGCGCACGATCGACCGCGCCTGCCGCAGCAGTCCGGCCTCGCCCAGATTGCCGGTCTCCGGCTCCGCGCGCAGCATTTCGGCGATGCGCAACAAGCGAAACACCGGATCGCTCGCCGGCGGCACTGCCGCGCCCGGCCCCAGCGGGTCGAGCAATGGCCCCAGCGTTTCGTCGAGATCGAGATCACCCACCACCGCCATGCGCGGCAGCAGCAGCCCGCCTTCCCCGCTGGCGCGCACGAAGGCTTCGGTCACGGTGCGCACGGCGCGGCGGCTCGGCAACAGTAGCAACAGGCGCGCCAGACCGAAACCGTCCTCGCGATAGCGTGGGATCAGGCCGGCGACGAGCGCATCGGCAAAGCCCCGGTGCGCCGCGATCGACCAGACTTTCGGCCCCGTTCGCGGCGTTCTGTCGCTCATTGGCTCTCGCTCATCGCCGCCTCACATCCGGGTCAGCGCGGCCTCGGTCGGCGCGATCATCTGCGGCTCGCCAACCTCATACCACAGCCCGGTATGCGACACGCCATGAAGCCGCCCTTCGGCAATGGCGCGGTTCCACAGCACGCCGGTGGAGAACGATCCCTCGGGCGCGTCGCGCAGCAGGCGGTGGGAGACGATCTGCAACCCGGTGTAGATGAACGGCGCGATCCGGCCGGGCCGGCGGCGGCTGATCCGCCCCTCCTGATCGAGATGGAAATCGCCCGGCCCCTGGAAGTTGAACGCACGCGCATGGTTCACCAGCAGTAGCAGTGCGTCCATCCTCTCCGGGTCCCAGGCGTCGCTCAACGCGCCGAAGGCGTTGCGCGGGCCATCGAGCCAGATGTTGTCGCTGTTCACGCAGAAAAACGGATCGGCATCGATCAACGGCAAGGCGCGGATCATGCCGCCGCCGGTTTCCAGCAGGGCATCGCGTTCGTCCGAGATCGAAATCGCGGGGTGCTGCCGCTGTTCGAGATAGGCCTCGATCTGGTCGGGCAGGTAATGGACGTTGACCACCGCGCGCGCGACGCCGGCTTCTTCCAGCTTGTCGAGCGCGTAGTCGATCAGCGGCTTGCCCGCCACGCGCACCAGCGGCTTGGGCCGCGTCGCCGTCAGCGGGCGCATCCGCTTGCCGATGCCGGCCGCCATGACCATGGCGACATCGCTGGCGAGAGGACGGGTCATACCCCGAACGATCCGCCGCCCGCCGCGCGCACCTCGTCCGGGATGTTCGCGTCGAACCAGCGCACCACCGGCGCCAGCGCGGGATGTGCCAGATCGCGTTCGAGCAGCGCCCACACGCGCGGGATATAACCAAGGTAGCGCGGCTTGCCGTCACGCTTCCACAGGCGCACGAAAATGCCCACGATCTTGGCGTTGCGCTGCGCGCCCAGCACCGCGTAATCGGCCAGGAAATCGTCGCCCGGCCGCGCCCGCTCGACGTAATAGTCGAACATCGCGGCTTCGAGTGCGGGGCTCACATCGCGCCGCGCGTCCTGCAACAGCGAGACCAAGTCATACGCCGGATGGCCCGCCAGCGCGTCCTGGAAATCGAGCAGGCCCTGATTGCCAGTGCCGCCCAGCAGCATGATGTTTTCGGCGTGGTAGTCGCGCAGCACCGTCACGCCCTCGCCCTGCCGGGCCAGCAGCGGCGCCAGCACCGCTTCCCACGCCGCGGCCCAGCCGCGCGCGTCCACCTGGAGCCCGCGCGCGGGGCAGAACCAGTCGGTGAACAACTTGGTCTCGCGCAGGTATTCGGCCATGCCATAGGGCGCGAACGGCCCGGCGGGGAGCGTGCCGGCCTTGAGCAGCGCGTCGATCGCGGCGCGATAGACCGCCTCCTCGTCCTGCGGCCAGGCTTCGACATATTCGCGCATCCGCACGTCGCCGAAGTCCTCCAGCAGGACGAAGCCCTCTTCCGCCCGTTCGGCCAGGATGCGCGGCGCGCGCAGCCCGTTGGCGTCCAGCCATTTCGCCGCGCGCAGGAACGGCGCGGGATCTTCCTGCGGCGGCGGCGCGTGCATCAGCATCGCATCGCCCGCCCCACCGCGAATGCGGAAATAGCGGCGGAACGAGGCATCGCCGGGCAGCGGATCGATCGTCGCGCCCGTCCAGCCGGCTTCGGCCAGAAACGCTTCGACGCCATCGGGGACGCCATCGGGTATCGTCAGGTCCATGATCCGCGCTCTATCCAATCCGGCCCCGGCTCGACAATGGCCGAACGCCCGCTTTCCGCCGATTCCAACAGGATTGACAGGCAACCGCGCTCCTGCGCAAAGCCGCCGGCGTGTTCAGGCCATTCGGCCAGCATCGCCGCCCCCATGCGATAGTCGTCCAGCCCCAGTTCCTCCACTTCGGAAGGGGCTTCCAGTCGATAGAAATCCGCATGAACCAGCGGCAGGCGCACGGCCGGCGGATCGTAGCACTCGATGATCGCGAAGCTGGGCGAAGGCACCTCGCCCTCGTGCCCCAGCGCGGCGATCACCGCCCGCGCCAACGTGGTCTTGCCCGCCCCCAGCCCGCCCGAAAGCGCCACCACATCGCCGGGCCGCAACCGCCCGGCGATCCGCGCGGCCAGCGCTTCGGTCGCGGCGAGATCGGGCAAGGGCACGCGGTCGCTCACGGCAGGTCGACGATCGCGGTGGTTCCCTGCCCCGGTTCGGACAGGAGCTCGATGGTGCCGCCATGCGCTTCCACCAGTTGCCGCACCAGCGGCAGGCCAAGGCCCTGCCGCCGCTCCACCGCGCGGCCATCGGGCGCGACTTTCAGGCCCTCCATCGCCCGCGCCAGCACCGCCGGCTCCATGCCGCCGCCATTGTCCGAGATCACCACGCGCACCCCCTGCCGCTGGCGCGCGCATTCGATCAGGATGCGTCCGCCCGCCGGTGTAGCGGCAATGGCGTTGTCGACCAGTTGCCCGAATGCCCGCGCCAGCCGCCGTGCGTCGCCCGTCACCGTGCCGACCGAGGCATTTCCGCGCAAGTCAAGCGAGAGGCCCGCGGCGGAAATCCGCTCCGACCGTTCCTTGACCACGCCGGTCAGCAGCGGAAAAATCTCCACCGGATCGCGCGCCAGCGGCAGCGTGCCCGCCTCGCTCTGCGACAGGTCGAGCACGTTCTCGATCTGCTCGCCCAGCCGCTCGACCGAGGCGAGAATCGCCGCGACGTATTCCTTGCCCTGCGGCGTCAGTTCACCGGCGATCCCGCTTTGCAGCAGTTCCGCAAACCCGCCGATGGACGTCAGCGGCGTGCGGAATTCGTAGCTCATGTTGGCGATGAAGCGCGTCTTTACCGCATCGGCTTCCACCAGCGCGGCATTGCGTTCGCGCAGCGCCGTCTCGGCCTTCTGCGAATCCGTGATGTCCAACACCGTCAGCAGCCCGTTGCCATCGGGCAGCGGCACGCCCGCGAACTCCAGATAGCGCCCGTCGGCCAGCGCCAGCCGCCCGCTGCGCTGGCGGCGTTCCAGCGTCGCCGCCTGGATCACCTGACCGATCGTGCCGACCTGCGCCGGGCGCTTGAGTTGCTGGGCAATGCGGTTCAGCAGCACGTCCGCGCGCGGGTGCGTATCAAGGAAGCTGTCCTCCAGCCCCCATTCGGCGACGAAGCGGCGGTTCCACAACTGCAACCGGCCATCGGGCGCGAACACGGCCAGCGCTTCGAACAGGTTGTCGAACGTGGCGGTGCGGGTGCGCAGCAGCGTGTCGCGCGTCGCCGAAAGCTGGAGCTGTTCGGTGCGATCCTCAAAGATCATCAGCAACCCGCCATCGGGCATCGGCTGACCCACCACGCGCAAGTGCGTGCCATCGTGAAGGTGCCACGATTCCTCGCGGGGATCGCGGGCGAGGAACCAGCCCTGCCGTTCGCGCCGCCATTCGGGGAAATCGCGCACCTCGGGCAGGCGGCCGGTATCGCGGATGCGGTCGAGCACGCGGTCGAACGGCGGGGTATCGGCCACCCAGGCCTGCGGCACGCCGAAAATGCGCAGGAACGGTTGGTTGGCGAAGACGAGGTTCCGGCGCTCGTCGAACTGCGCGATGCCGGCGGACAGCGTATCGAGCATCTCGCGCTGGGCTTCGCGGAACCGGCGGAACTGGCGCATCAGCTCCTCCAGTTCCTCGATGTCCACGGCATAGCCTGCGACGCCTTCATCCCCCAGCGGCAGATCGCTGACCCGCACCGAACGGCGCTGGCCGCCGATAGTGGCGGAAACGATCCGTTCGACCGGCGCCTTGCGCGCCAGCACGTGCCGCGCCACTTGCGCCGCGGTCAGCCCGTCGGCCGCCTCGATCAGTTCGATGCCTTGCGTGACGACATCGTCCGCGCTCTTGGCGCCGACCGCCTTCACATAGGCGCTGTTGACCAGCCGCAATTCCATGTCGGGGCCGCGAAACCACATCGGCAGCGGCGCCGCCTCGATCAAGCCGGAAAGGCCGGCGAAATCGGCGCGCGCGCCTGCCGCTTCCGCGCGCAGCTTGCGTAGTTCGGCTTCGCTGTCGCTGAAATCGAAGAACCACACCAGCGCCGCGCCACCGGGGGAAACCTGCGGGTCCGCCAGATGCCCGCGCACCGCCAGGCAGCGCGTGCCGCCACGCGGCGTCAGCACCATGCGGAACGCCGCGCCGGTCTTCTGCGCACGGCGCACGGCATCGCTCAGTTGCGAAAGCTGCACTTCGTTGAGGCCGCGATCGCTTGCGTCGCCGGCATCGAGTTCGGAAAGGTAGCCCGGCATGGCATCGAGGCCGAGCCAGCCGGCCAGCCGGGATGGCCCCTCGATCCGCCCGTCGGCCCGCACCAGCAGCGGCAGGGCGGGCGATTCGTCCACCATCCTCGTCAGCCGGCGCGCCAGCCGGTGATGCGCTTCCGCCTTGCGCGCCCGCCCGCGCGCAACAAGCACGGCCCAGCCCGCCGCAACGGTCCATGCGGCAACCAGCAGTCCCACGATGACCAGCACGATCTGGTTCAGAAGCATCAGGCCCTCGCTATGCGGGCCTTGCGCCGATGACAACCGGCACGCGCTTCAAATCTGGTGAGGAGCGCCGCGAAAGCCACCAGATCCGGCGACGCCGGAAGGCGGTTCCCACGAAAACGGCCCCCGCAGCCGTGCTGGGGGGCCGTATCGCATTTCCAAATCGCCTGGCCGCCGGAGCGGAGACGCGTCAGTAGCGGTAGTGATCCGGCTTGAACGGCCCTTCCGGCGTCACGCCGATATAGGCCGCCTGCTTGGGCGAAAGCTTCGACAGCTTCACGCCCAGCTTTTCAAGGTGCAGCGCCGCCACCTTTTCGTCGAGGTGCTTGGGCAGCACATAGACGTCGTTCTTGTACTGGTCAGACTTGGTGAACAGCTCGATCTGCGCCAGCGTCTGGTTGGTGAAGCTGGACGACATGACGAAGCTGGGGTGGCCGGTGGCGCAGCCCAGGTTCACGAGGCGGCCCTTGGCCAGCACGATAATCTGCTTGCCATCGGGGAATTCGACCAGGTCGGTACCCGGCTTCACTTCGGTCCACTTGTAGTTCGACAGAGCGGCGATCTGGATCTCGCTGTCGAAGTGGCCGATGTTGCAGACGATCGCCATCGGCTTCATCGCCTTCATGTGCTCGGCGGTGATGACGTCCTCGTTCCCGGTCGCCGTCACGAAGATGTCGCAGCGCGTGACCGCTTCTTCCATGGTGACGACTTCGTAGCCTTCCATCGCCGCCTGCAGCGCGCAGATCGGGTCGATCTCGGTCACCATCACACGCGCGCCGCCCTGGCGCAGCGAGGCGGCCGACCCCTTGCCCACGTCGCCGAAGCCGGCGACGCAGGCGACCTTGCCGGCCAGCATCACGTCGGTGGCGCGGCGGATCGCGTCAACCAGCGATTCCTTGCAACCGTAGAGGTTGTCGAACTTCGACTTGGTCACGCTGTCGTTCACGTTGATCGCGGGGAACGGCAGCTTGCCTTCCTTGGCGATCTGATAAAGGCGGTGGACGCCGGTGGTGGTCTCTTCCGAAACGCCCTTGATGGCCTTCACCGACTGGGTGAGGTAGCCGGGCTTCTTCTTGAGGAACGCGGTCAGCGCGCGGACGAACTCGATTTCCTCGGCGTTCGAAGGCTCGAACAGCTTTTCGCCGGCTTCCACGCGCGCGCCCCACAGCGCGAACATCGTGGCGTCGCCGCCGTCGTCGAGGATCATGTTGGCGGTCTGGTCATCACCCCAGTCGAAGATCGAACCGACGTAGTCCCAGTAATCGGCCAGGCTTTCGCCCTTCACCGCGAACACGGGAATGCCGGCGGCGGCGATCGCGGCGGCGGCGTGGTCCTGCGTCGAGAAGATGTTGCAGGTGGCCCAGCGCACGTCGGCGCCCAGCGCGACGAGCGTCTCAATCAGCACGGCGGTCTGGATCGTCATGTGCAGCGATCCGGTGATCCGCGCGCCCTTGAGCGGCTGCGACGGACCGAATTCCTGGCGCAGCGCCATCAGACCGGGCATTTCGGTTTCGGCGATCGCGATTTCCGCGCGGCCGAAGTCGGCAAGCCCGATATCGGCGATCACATAGTCCTTTTCGGCATCGAGCACGCTGGCCACGAAGCATTCTCCTGGATGAGTTCAAGCCCGCCCGCCGGACCGCACGATAGCGGCCGACAGGTTGGCGGGTCTGGCCACGCCTTAGCCGCTTGCATGAGCGGACGCAATATAAAGGAAACTTTATATGGCTGCATTAACGTCTCGAAAGAACGCACACTCGCAAACCTCGCAGGACAGGGCGGAACGCCCTGCGCTACCGATGAAATTTCTTCCCGGCGCTTGCGCTCCGGTTGCGCCGTCTTGCGGCTGGCCTATATCCTCCCTGCTGTCATAGACCCGGCCGAAAGGTCCGGGCGGCACATCCAGAAGAAAGGATACTGGGGATGACGATTGCGGTTGGAGAAAAGCTGCCCGACGTGAAGCTGGTCAAGGCCACGGCGGAAGGCCCCGAAGCGGTGCAGAGCGCCGACTACTTCAAGGGCAAGAAGGTCGCCCTGTTCTCGGTGCCCGGCGCGTTCACGCCGACCTGTTCGGCCAAGCACCTGCCGGGCTTCGTCGAGAAGGCCGCCGATCTCAAGGCCAAGGGCATCGACGAGATCGCCTGCACGGCGGTCAACGATCCCTTCGTGATGAAGGCATGGGGCGCCGCCAGCGGTTCGCCCGACGTGACCATGCTGGCGGACGGCAATGGCGATTTCGCCAAGGCCGTGGGCCTCACCATGGATGGCTCGGGCTTCGGCCTCGGCACGCGCGGCCAGCGCTTCTCGATGGTGGTGAACGATGGCGTGGTCGAACAGCTCCACGTCGAAGCGCCGGGCGATTTCAAGGTCAGCTCGGCCGAATACATGCTCGAAAACCTCTGAGCGCGTTCCGGCCCTTCCCCGTGCGGGAAGGGCCGGACTCTTCGCCAGCCTTCAGAATGACAGCCGCACGCGCCCGATCACACGGTCGCCCGCGTGCCCGCCCGGCGCTCCGCCCTTCACATCGGTCCCGGTGTAATCCAGCCCGACCAGCAGCGGACCACGCGCATAGTCCGCGCCGATCCGCCAGTCGGTATAGGCCCCGTCCGGTCGCAGCCGCGCCGCACGCGCGGGATCGCGCACGCTGCCCCGCGAATGGCCGAGCGAAGCCGAAAGGCTGAACGGCGTTGCCGGAATGCCCAGCGCGGCATCGCCATAGAGGTACAGGTTGTCGCCGCCGATCGCGCCTTGCCGCGGGGCATAGCGCGCACCTGCCCCCACCCGCGCCGGCCCCAGCGCATAGCTGGCGCCCAGCCCCAGTTCGGCATAGTGCGCCGTATCGGCCGCGCCGGCGAACAGATGACCGGAAACCAGCGCGCTCACGTCGAACAGGCCGATCGTCCAGCGGCGTGCCAGCGTCAGGTCGGCCACGGCATCCGCGCCCAGATGCCGTGCCGCGCCGCGCGTGGCCGCCATGCGCGCGGACAGGTCGAAACCCCCAAGCGAAACCGCCGCGTCTGCCGAAGCGCTGGCCTTGCCCTCGCTCCAGCTCAGCCCGCGACGAACCTCGTCGGTCGTCGCCTCCACGCCAAACGAGGGCATACCCTGTGCCTGCGCGATCGCAGCACCAGCCATGAGGGCCGGCAACGCGAGCATCGTCACGCGGATCACCATCAGCCTTCCCGATGCCCCGCATGCAATCGCTCGGCGTCGGCGATCACCTCCTGCCGATCTTCCTGCGCGGCGGCGAGCATTTCAGCGCGCAACCGGTCGGTGCGCCGCGCGACTTCTCCGGCAATCGCGGATTCCTGGCCCTTGCACCATCCCGCGCGCGTGCCGGTAAGCACACGCGGCCGCTCAAGCTGCCGGCTCGCCAGCGCGCCCGATGGCAGGCGCGCTTCGCGCCGAACGGTGAGATCGACGCTCCAGACACAGCGCAGCGAGGCCATGCGCCCGCCCGGCCCTGGTGCGCCGACCTGGCGCTGCACCGTTTGCGTCACCACTTGATAGCGCGCCTCGACGATGCCACCGCGATGCTCGATGTGTTCGACATGGTCGGGCGCGACCTGCGCCGTTGCCACGGCGGGCGTGGCCAGCCCTGCGCCGGACAACAGCCCGGCAATCCACAATGCCTTCATGGTTCGGTCTCCTGCGTTGCCCCGATCTTGTTTTCCTGCCGGTGACGGAGATGAACCTAGTGCGCGCAGCGCACCTGCAAAGCCCTGGAATTGTAATGTATTTTGTCTGGCTCGCGGCTAACCCGGCAGCGCGTAGGTGACCGTCGCCTGCGCGACCGGATCGTCGGGATCGTTCTGCCAAAGCCGCACGTCGATCGTCGCCAACCGCCGGCCCAGCTTCAGCAGGCGCGCATCCGCGATCACCCGCGCCCGGCGCGCGCCGCGCAGGAACGCGATATTGAGATTGCTGGTAACCGCCATCGCCTGCGGTCCGATGTGGGCGAGCAGGACCGCATAGGCGGCGACGTCCACCAGCGCCATCTGCGTCGGCCCGGACACGAGGTCACCGGGCCGCAGGCTTTCCGGCCCCGGATCGAGGTGCATCCGGGTTAGGCCGGGAGCGATTTCGACAACGACGCCAATCCGCGCCTGGGCTTCCGCAGGAAACGCCTGCCGCAAAAAGGACTGCAGTTCCGGCACGGTCATCACGGGTTGATATTGCGCCATCGACAGCCTCTGATCGGAATGTTCGGGCGCCCGATCAGTAGCCCATCAGGCTCAGCACTTCCTTGCGGCTGCGCGAATCCTCGAGAAAGCAGCCCAGCATCCGGCTGGTGACCATGCCCACGCCCGGCGTGCGCACGCCGCGCCCGGTCATGCAGCCGTGCTGCGCCTCGATCACCACGGCCACGCCCTGCGGATGCAGGTTGTCCCAGATGCATTGTGCCACTTCGGCGGTCAGGCGTTCCTGGATCTGCAGGCGCTGGGCAAAACCGTGCAACACGCGCGCCAGCTTGGAAATGCCCACGACCTTGCGGCTCGGCAGATAGGCGATCGCCGCCTTGCCGGTGATCGGCGCCAGGTGGTGTTCGCAATGCGACTGGAAGGGGATGTCCTTCAGCAGCACGATCTCGTCGTAACCACCCACTTCCTCGAACTGGCGCGTCAGGTGGATGGCCGGATCATCGGCATATCCCTGGCAATATTCGCGCCACGCACGCGCCACGCGCTTGGGCGTATCGAGCAGCCCCTCCCGCGCTGGATCGTCCCCGGTCCAGCGGATCAGCGTGCGGATAGCTTCCTGCACGTCCTGCGGCACCGGCTCCTTGCCGCGCGCCAGGTCTTCGTCGTCAGTGCCGCTCGGGCAAGCCATTTCGTGTTCCCCTGATGCCGGGTTTCGTTTCCGGTCGCTTTGCACGTGGAATTACCCGCCGGGTAGTACCTCGCTATACGAACCGCAATGCCCGCCTGATTTCAGTCCCGCAAGAAACACTTTGCTGCCCTTATGGGCATCGCCGGCTTGCCGGGAGCGCATCGCGCGCTTCGCGCAAAGCGCTGGCAGGCAAACAATTGGCTTGGAAAACCGCGAATTACCGGTTCGGAATGACCAGCTCGTCAGGGTGCGCGACATTGAGATTGCTGCGCAGCAGCTCACCCACCAGATCGGGGTCGGCGTGGCGGGGATCGAGCAGGTTGACGCGGTTGCGCAGATGGTCGCGCTCCGCCGTCAGTTGCGCGACTTCCTTCTGGCGCTGTTCCAGCATCCGCGCGTTCTCGCTCCAGGCGAGCAGGCCGCTTGGCCCGGCCAGCCCCATGGCACCCAGAAACAGCAGCGCCAGCAGCGCCGCCGTCTGGGTCAGGCTTTCCTTGGGCAGTCGCAGAATGTGGCGGCGGCGCTTCATTTTGTCACAGAATCATACTTAACCATTGGATTCAAGCCCTAATCCAATGGATCGGTCTGGCGCGCCGCTATCGGACGCGGCGCCAGCCAGCAAGAGCAGCGGTCAATCGACCATCTGCATGACCGCGGCCTGCAATTCGCGGCGGGTCAGCTGCGGAGACTGGCGGGGGCTGAGTACGAAACCGCGATGGCGGTTACCTGATGGATGCAGGTTGCGCATCCGGGGAAAACTGGAAACGAAACTGGAAAAAAACATGAATACCTTGAATGTGTTATGCAATACGGCGCGTTGGTCGCGCCTTATTATGTGACAGGGTGTTGTTATCGCCGCTTGCGGAACGCGCCGGTGCTTTGCACCTTTTCGCGGAACACGATGCGTCCCTTGGTCAGGTCATAGGGCGTCATTTCGACTTTCACCCGGTCGCCCACGATTGAGCGGATGCGGAATTTCCGCATCTTGCCCGCCGTATAGGCGATGATCCGGTGATCGTTCTCCAGGATGACGCCGAAGCGGCCATCCGGGAGAATTTCGTCGATCTGGCCGTCGAGAGTCAGAAGATCCTCTTTGGCCAAGGGATCAAACCGTTTCCAGGTTGACGGCCGAGGTCTTGCCGCGCCGGTCGGTTTCCAGTTCGTACTTGACGCGCTGATCCTTGTTCAGCGTGGCCATGCCCGAACGCTCGACGGCGCTGATATGGACAAAGTTGTCGGGCGCGCCGTCTTCCGGCGCGATGAACCCGTAACCCTTGTCGGAATTGAAGAACTTGACGGTGCCGATAGGCATGGGGTGTTTCCTTTTCACGAAAACGAAAAACCCACCCGCAACAGCGCGGATGGAGCCGGTAGCGTGACAAAGGAAGGAGAGCCGTAAGCCGGCGTCAAATTCCGTCGAAAGCGACGATAGCAAATGGAACCTAGGGCTTTTGCCGGAAAAAGTCAAGGTTCGCGCTGAAAGTGGTGCGCCCGACAGGATTCGAACCTGTGGCCCCCAGATTAGGAATTGTAAAAAAATCAATGAACACGGGCATTCTTCCGACACACACGACGGACCAAAGCAGGAACATGCAACAAAAAGTGCCCAAATCTTGTCCAACACTTGCCCACCATTTTGACGAGTGATTCGGGCTACTTCGGACGCTCAAGCTGATGGCGATGATGTTTGATGATGTAAACTAAAATCGCAAGCAAATCGTCGCTCGCCTGCCTCTCCCAAAACGGTGGATGACCCGTCACGTAACGACGATTTTTCAACGCTGGCAACGGATAGTGTTGGCCTCTCGCGTGAAGCGTCTCGATAGCCGCCCTTCGCCAAAATCTAATAATCGACTTCCGCTCATGATTGCTCCGAGCGTTGGCAAGATCGTCCCGCAAAAGTGATACAAGCTTACTCATTGGCGATAAATACGTGATGACGAAAGCTGAACAGAAAGCGTTGGAAGCTCGCGCGAAAGAGCTTGGCATAACCGTAACCACATATCTGCATTGTCTCGCTCGGGGCGATTTCACTGATCATTCTGCGCCTGCGCATGATGATCGGGACGATTACGCTGAAGGCGAGTGAAAAACTGGCCAGCAATTTTGAGCATGACGATGGCCGTGATCGTTGTCAGAAGCCAATGCGGTAAGGCGCTGGCGATCATGAAAGCCAAAGTGGCAGCGGACGCGGCAAGCGCGATAGTGATAATGTAGTGCATGATTGTATTTACTGATGATATGAAAATAGGGGCCTATAAGCCCCTATTTTTCAATTATCAGATTGGATCATTTCCGAACGTGATAGTAATCAAAGAAAATTCAATTTCGTCTAGGATGAGATAAACCTTCAAACCCATATTTGGATAATATTTCGCCAACTTGGATTCCGAAGCTGAAATTAATTGGCTTCCAGTTTCGTTCTGGAAATCAGCAATCAAATCACCCTCATGCACATAATGGCGAATCCCTTGCCACTCAAAAGAGCGAGGAACTTCGCCATTTACCCAAAATTGAAAGCGGCCGTTTTTGTGATTGTAAGCGGCTGGGCCATCTTCGCGGTGTCGCTCGTGATTGCGATACCAATAACACCAGCCATCGGAATTGATGATAGCAGGACCATTCTCACAGTGGAGATTGCCATCAATCCACCATTCTTTAGTGCCATCGGCACGCTCAACAGCCGGTCCATCTTCACGATGCCGCTTGCGCTTGAGCCACCATTCTTTATCGCCATTTGATCTTTTGATTGCTGGACCATCTTCGCAATGGTGTTCACCATAGAGATACCATTCTTTAGTGCCATCGGCACGCTCAATAGCTGGACCATCTTCGCGATGTAACTCGCCATTGAACCACCATTCGCTATCACCATCAGACCATTCAACCGCAGGCCCATCCTCACGATGTTTCAGGCCATGGCGATACCATTCTTTCTTTTTACCAGATAGCGACACAACGGCTGGACCATCTTCGCGATGCAGTTTGCCGTCTGCCTTGCGCCGCCATTCCGTTCCACCGTTTTCATTTATAATGCAATTCACATCATCCATCGCAAACCTTTCGTTGTGATGTCGGGATTGACATCAAGTTGGCTTACATCACTGATGCGATAATGAGTCAAGATAATCTTGCATTGAAGGATTATAATCAATTATCCTGATTGAGCTTGAAGACGGCCATCCTATGCGCGGCTTCATCGATATATCGAACACCATCTAAATACCAATGTTTTGCGCCATCTTCCCATTCAACGGCGGGACCATCTTCTCTATGGAGTTTGCCATGTTGATACCAAGACTTACGCCCTTCCCATATCATAGCTGGTCCATTTTCTCTATGGAGTTTGCCATGTTGATACCATTCTTCATCGCCACCAGCCCATTCTACAGCAGGGCCATTTTCCCGATGAAGTTTGCCATGTTGATACCATGCTCTATAACCACTACGCCATTCAACGGCTGGGCCACCTTCACGGTGTAGCTTGCCGCTCATATACCATTCTCTATGACCAAAAGCACTGTCGTTCCGACACCAATATTTGCGGCCATTGGCTCTGGTCGCTATCCCGAACCATTCGTATAACTTTTTACTTAGAAACTTTCTCATCACTTTTTATACCTCTCCTTTTTTGGCTCGATCACAAATTCAATCTTTCCTCAATATTATATATTCCTCGCCATATATTCATCAATATATATTGCGCATCATGACCCCCCATTCAAATTATAATCAATTAAGATGTTTCCAAGTCCGCTCAGAACGAACGGCACGAGCATACCCTATTGTAATTCCATATTCTTTTGCCAAGTCCCGCAAATGCCTTGTATCAGCGTCCCGCAACGCCTTGACCTTTTCAGCGTTGAGCTTTGCTCTGATCGTCCCATGCCGATGCCTGTCCAAAGAGTTCTCACTGGACGTTCCCCACGCCAAATTCTGCGGAACGTTGTGAGCAGGATTGCCGTCCAGATGTCTGCACACCAGACCTTCAGGACGTTCCGAAATGAAAACTTCAGCGACCAATGCATGAACAAACGTCGGTCTAGGCTCAACGCTGTCAGGCTGATAGAGCGTAACCTTTTGGTGACCTGTCTTGTTCGTCACCGTCTGTTTCAATATTCTTGGTTTCGAGCATCGTTGAGACAGGACACGCCCGCAATTTGACACCGCATAATCTGGAAATTCAGGGATGGTCCGAAATTCTTCAACCACGCCAATCGCACTCATCGTGAATTCTATCTTCATTTTCAATCTCCTTTATCAAAGGCTTTCCGCCCTGAATATTTAGGAGATTGTCTCGAAAATCGGCCAATAAGGCTCAAAAAACGCGATTTTTATAACCAGAAACCAGCGGGGATGAGGATGGAGCCGAACATTAGCGTGAATAGGGCCGCATCCTGCTTATCCAGAGCGTATGCATGTATTTGATGGAAGCTTGGCTTGGGACCGTTGAAAACGGCGATGTCGCGATCATGGTTGGTTAGGCGTGGCTGGGCAGACGGGAATTGATCGATGTCGAGCGGACCAATTGACAGATATAATGTCTCGTTCTCGTGCTGGATGGTGCTGGTTAGATCGGTGCCGAAGTCTGGAAATGGGAATGCGCGCATGAGCTATTTAACGCGGAAACAAAAAAGGGACGCTAATCCGCCCCTTTTTCGATAATACTCGTCAAATTGTATGAATTCATATTACTAATAGTCCTCAACCATTAGTATTTATGCAAGTTGGCGCACAACCTGCGCAAACCATTCCATTTCTGAAAAATATCGAACACCATCCAGCCACCATTGATGGAATCCGTCGATATCTTCAACCGCTGGCCCATTCGCACGATGCTTCTTGCCATGGCGATACCACCACTGCTTGCCGCTTTTATGTTCGACAGCAGGCCCATCTTCGCGATGTAACTCGCCATTGAACCACCATTCGCTATCACCATCAGACCATTCAACCGCAGGCCCATCCTCACGATGTTTCAGGCCATGGCGATACCATTCTTTCCGCCCATCGCAGAGGATATACGCTGGAGCGCCAACACGATGTGGCTCCCCATCATAAAACCAATATTCTTCATCTTCCAATAATATCGCAGGCCCATTCCGCCGATGTAGCTCGCCGTTGCGATACCAACGCTTTCCGCCGCGTTCGGTCTCTTCATATCTATATCTGTATTTCCTCATTTCTTCCTCCGATTCTTTTGCTGAATATTTTTTCTCCCTTGTTCAGTCACAATCGGAGACAAAGAATATCGCAGGAAAACCAACGAACGGGACCGCTCCAAGCGTTGGTAAAGCTGATGGTTGATGATCAGCCGATGAATTGATTTTCCATCACTGCGAAAGCCAAGGTTTCTGCCAAAGCTTTGGTTCATTTCGTCGATATGCGTGGTCAACACCATATCCGCTCTACCGCATAGAGCGTTGAGCATTTCACAAGCCGCATATTGCTCTGGAGCCATCAGGCCCACAATCTGCAATACATCATGACCAATGAAAGCGTTCGATCCCTTCGCTTTTGCATGGGTCCAGACGCCATCCACATCAGCCGCCTTGTTCGTGATCACCATGAGATTCTGATTTTTGCTGATCTCTTCTAGTGCGATGTCGGCAAAATTGCGGGATGTCAGCCGATCAATCGTTGTGGTCGGCACGCGGTCTCGGATCAGATTGGCGGACGTGAACTCCAGAAAATTGAAATTCAGTCGCGATCTCGCAACCAGCGTCGGCTTTATCTCTGTTGTGAGAACGACGATCTTGCCGAAATCGTTGAGCCATTCACGATCTTGAACAAACCACGTCTGGTTAGCCGCATCCCCGTATATGTCGTGGCCATTTTCGCGCGCGTCATACTCGCAATTGTTCTTTGCTTGGACGGTCTGCCAGACGCCACGCTCCTTGACCAATGTCTCGCATTGCTCGAAAGTCAGTTTTCCGCCTGTCTTGAGCCGAATTTTCGAGAATAGCTGGAGCCGACTGCACAACGGCAAATCACACCGAAAATCAGCATGACTTTCGTATGCATCCGCAACGGCCTTTTCGTTCTCGATGGCGACCAACAAGATATCTTCCACGCTGATTTCGTCATGCACCAGCGTTTCAATCACTGGCTCGCCCAAAAATCGGCGGGCATCTGAATATGTCCAGTTGTGCGCGACCGCGTGAACCGTGAAAATGATCAGCGGCTTACCGCTCGCCAATTCGTTTTTTTGATTTTCAAAATGACCGATGATGGCCCGATGTGCCTCGGGCTGGACCTTCGCAATCCCGTCCATCCTGTTGTATGCGCCCGCCTTGATTAGCTCCCCTTGGCTGATCGTCGCCAAGCCGTTCGCGCCACAAAAATTCTGATAAACGCGGGTGGCCGATTCAACGAACAGGATGTTGAACTGATCGCCTGCCAGCGCCCTGAATTCCTCGCACTTTTCCCGCGCCGTATCGTAGCTGGAAAACGCGAACATCACCCCGCCCTGTTGCTTGCGGATGATCGCGGAAAACAACGAGCGGGATTTGCTGATGCCCTCGGGCGCAACAATCCAATGGTGCCCCTCCCCTTTGCCTGTTGTCTGGAGAACACGGGACATCACGGCCCCCATGACCGTAGTTGCGCGGCTCTTGTCCCTCACCCTCCGCTCAAACAGGAATTCGATATCGCTTTGCGCCAGTGCTTCCGCGCAGAACTCGCCCAATGCCTTCGGTAGCGCCTTGCCGCTGATCTCAGCGCCCTTACCCAAGGCCAGCACCGTTCTATGATCGTGGCTCATCACGCTTGAAGCGTTCACATCAGCGGGGCCATTGCGAAATCTGGCCTCAAACTGGCCATTGCGCGCCGTGATCGAAACTAGTTCGGGATAGCTGCCTTTTGGAAAATATTGGCGCAGACGGGCCTTGAGGCGAGCCTCTTGCTGCGCTGTCAGGCTGGTGACCACTGGCGCTGCGATCTTGCGGGCCGAAAAACGCGCAGATTGCGTGAAATCTTCAACGCGGAAAATGGATGTCGGCTCTGGCGATATCGCCCTGCCCGTAAGATGCTCGAAAACGACTGACTGGCGAACATCCACGCCTTCAGGCACACCAAGAAAATGGTCCTTGCCCGCCGATCTCAAGGCATTCGGAACACGGCGAAGCTGATCGGGTGTCCTCAACGCCCTGTCTGGCACGGCTACAAAGCCAGAATTTACCACCAGCGAATTTGAAAAATCTTCGGCCAAGCGATCCCAAGCCGATGCAAAACCAACCCTGATGTCACTCGCCTCTGAAACGAAATTGGCCAGCAAATCCGTCTTGAACAGAAAATGATAATGAAACGATTTGTGCGCGCTATAGACAACCGTTGCCCCGATCAGGTCATAATATTTCTGTCGTAGTCCTGTCAGAAATTGGCCAAAGATTGAATCTGACGGCTTTTTCTTGGACCGAAACCAACCAATCTGAAAATCAAAAAATTCTCGCGTTCGGTCTGCACCATCTGCATCGGTTGCGCCGTCAAATTCGATGGTGAGGACAACGTGACCGCCAAGCGCCACCCTATCTTTCGGATGATTGAATGCGGGATCGTCCTTTTCGACGATCTTCAACGCATTCGAGAAAAACTGATAATCCGCTGGCGATGATGAGCCATCAGCTATCGATTTTGCGTTGGTATGTGACCTTGGATGCGATCTTTCTGCCAGAAATGGTATGAATGATCCTGCCTCAAGGTTATGGATGTCATTGTTGAGAAAACTGAAAATCTGCGAACTATCATTCCGATTCAATATTCCAAACTTCGATGTGAACTTATACATTCTGTTCCTTCTATACGTTCCCTCAAGGTTTTGCGGGCGGCTTGGGTGAAGGAACAGTAACCCAAAACTCACGGCCAGCTACTTCCGAAGCGCCGCCCACATGCTATTTATACCGAACGCCGAATATGCGCGCAATATTCTTTTTCGGCCAGATGTGTAATCAACCGATGATGAATGAGATATTGACGGGAGCCACTGGCGTTCGCTATCGCTCTCACCAGCGGTCCCTCTCATTTCGTTTTTGGCGTGGCCCACCACTTCAAAAACTCATTCGAGTTGATTTTATAAGTGAATAGGCCCAACCTTCATCACGAATGAAGTGCTTGGTTTTGCAAGTGATTGAATTTATTGGATAGAGGGGAAAATTTCCCCTCTGTAGAACTCATCATATATACTTATATAGTGAAGCCTACAGGGGGGAAATTGATGTGTATCCAGAACACATCCATCCCCCTCATTCGTGATGAAGGTTGGGCCTTCCCCATTCCATTTTTCAATAATGCAAATGAGATTTCGAGCGAATCCCATTCGCGTGGAAATCGAAATGCGCTGGATCAGCGCGAAGATTTTGCGAAGCGAAATCTGCAAGCTGGCTCCACTCGATATCTCATGCATGATCGTTTTGGCCAAAGGTGCTGATTGAGATATTGAATGAGATATTGACAGGAGCCAACCCAACTCGCTACCGCTCGTTGCGCTGGTCCTACTCATTTCGATTTTGAGCGGGCAGGCCACTCAAAATCTCATTCGTTTTATTGAAAAACGAAATAGGCCCAACCTGCTGAATAGCCAATATTTCGTGATTTATAGAAATAAGTCATTGATTTCATTAAATAGAGGGGAAAATTTCCCCTCTGTAGAACTCATCATATATACTTATATAGTGAAGCCTACAGGGGGGAAATTGATGTGTCTCCGAACACATCCATATCCCTCATTCGTGATGAAGGTTGGGCCTTCCCCATTCCATTTTTCAATAATGCAAATGAGATTTCGAGCGAATCCCATTCGCGTGGAAATCGAAATGCGCTGGATCAGCGCGAAGATTTTGCGAAGCGAAATCTGCAAGCTGGCTCCACTCGATATCTCATGCATGATCGTTTTGGCCAAAGGTGCTGATTGAGATATTGAATGAGATATTGACAGGAGCCAACCCAACTCGCTACCGCTCGTTGCGCTGGTCCTACTCATTTCGATTTTGAGCGGGCAGGCCACTCAAAATCTCATTCGTTTTATTGAAAAACGAAATAGGCCCAACCTGCTGAATAGCCAATATTTCGTGATTTATAGAAATAAGTCATTGATTTCATTAAATAGAGGGGAATTTTTCCCCTCGATAAGCTTCATCATATATACTTATATAGTGTAACTTATCGGGGGGAAATTGATGTGTCTCCGAACACATCCATATCCCTCATTCGTGATGAAGGTTGGGCCTTCCCCATTCCATTTTTCAATAATGCAAATGAGATTTCGAGCGAATCCCATTCGCGTGGAAATCGAAATGCGCTGGATCAGCGCGAAGATTTTGCGAAGCGAAATCTGCAAGCTGGCTCCACTCGATATCTCATGCATGATCCACAAAAGATCATTGGTCAAAATATCTCCAAAAACAGAAAAAGCGGCAACCGAAGTCACCGCTTTTCCGATTTAGATGGTCATTTTCTTATGTAATTCTATTTAGAAACAATCACACTAAACCATCCCCAAACATAATCAGGGCGGACAATCATCAGATCATCCGCCCCAAGGTATCGATATAAGGAGAGTGAGAAACCATAAAGAGCACCCATTGGTTTCTCAATTCTATTTATACATGATGGGTGGAATGGCGTGCAATATTCTTTTTTGATGATGGTGAAGATTGTTTGCGTCAATGATATAGTGTATCATTGCTAAATATTCTTATGGATGAGGCCGACAGAAAAAAGCATAGCGAAATAATGAAATCCACGTTGGCAAAGCGAAATGCCAATCTCGCTGCCGATGTGGGCAAGCGCCTTCAAACCAAGAACGCTTTGGGCCAGTTTGAGACCGTCCATCCGCCAGAAGTTTGGGATGAGATATTGTCCCGTGCCGCCGCTGGCCAGACTCCCAAGACGATCACCGATGAAATGGGCCTGAGCCATGGCGCGATATGGTCCAAAATCTACGCTGATCCCGAATTCACTGAACGGTTCTACAACGCTTTGAATCACGGGATGTTAGGTGTGGCGCTGGAGACCATCGATATCGCGGACGGCGGCGAGCTATCGTCTGGCGACTATCACCGCGACAAGCTCATGATCTCAACTCGCCAATGGGTAGCCGAACGTCTCAACAAGCGTCTAGCCAACCGTCCCACCATCGAAGCGCAGCAAGTGGTCATCAACCTGCCCGACGATTGGAAAGACGTGCAATTTTGACAAGATTGTGCCCAAATCATGTGTCCAACCATGCATATTCTGTTTGAAATCAACGTGATTCCCAAGATTACAAATCGTAAGTGCGGATTTTGGGGGGGATGATGGCGCGGCACGATCTCACTCATCTGGTTGATGAAGCCGTTGAGGCTCTGGTCACGGTTAGGGCATCGTTCGGGGATCATCGCTGCGGATTTTCCGATATCAACGGTCTGGTGCCGTTGTGCCCGAATGCTGGTCTGGATCAGGCTGCATACGATAAGCTGGCCATGGATGCCGACGATGTGTTGAAAGAGGCTCAACGCCTGTCTGCGGCCATTCTGGAGGCACATCGTTTGCTTGCCGCCCTTGGGGTAGAGGCTCGGGCCGCTTTGGACACCCTGAAGGCCAAGGTTCGCTGAAATAGCCCTAAAATGATGAATTTAGCGATGTGGCCACATCATTTATCGTTTTCAAAATGGGATGTGCATAATTTAGCGCAATTTATGTCAACTGCTGCATAGAAACTCAATATAGAACGTTATCTGAAATGAATGTTCAATCAGTTATCGTTGCCCTCACTGAGCGGATATGATTTATCAATATATCCACGCTTTATTGTTTTGCGAACAGTAATTTTCCAGTCCTGATGCGAATTTGGATTATCGTTTGTGGCCTCTTTGAACCATTTCACTCCTTTCCACCACAATGGTGCTTGAGATACTTTCTCCAAGAAATGGAGCCTCTGCATCAAATCGATATGCAGATTTCGTTGAGAAATTAGATAGTTTTTAAAATGACCATGAGTATCTTCAATATCTTTTTCGGTGACGCAAGTTTTCAACTGCCTTCGGTATTTCCTACGATATCTGCCAATCAAAAGTTCAGCTTTCTCGGGAACGCTAAAGACTAAACTTGCGCCAGCCAATCTATTGCAAGTTGCACATGCAGATACCAACCAATCTCCATCGTACGACCTATGCAATCTCAAATAGCTATTAGGTATTACATGATCTCTTTCCAGATCGATATGCGTTCCACAATATACACAATGATTATCATACTTCATGACTCACTTGTAATATGAGTCGCACATCATCCGCATTATTTTTGTATAATATTACCACGCCAATATTATTCATATTGCACGATAGGCCGTTACCATTCCTGCCACGCTGAAAGCCAAGCTGGCGACCACAACGATGATGGCTATGGTCTGAAAGCGACCATGAAGCTTCATCGCATGGCTCGGTGAAAGCCCATCTTCAACAGCCGCTCGGGCGTTGGCATAGTTCAATTGTGAGAAATAGCCGATGATGAAGGTGGCAGCGTTCAACAGGGCCGCGACACCGAACAGCACAATGGCTCTGGCAAAGTCGGTCTGGCCCTTGGTCATGATGGCAATCAGAGCCGTGGCAGCGCCACCGTTCACCAGCAACAGCGATTTGATGGCCTCAAGGGCCGTGGTGATCGCAAGGGCGTAATGTGCGTCGCTACCGTTCTCGCTCATGCGTCGATTTTGGCCGATCTCAAGCGAACTGGCAACCTTGCCAACGCCCTTCCTCGCCACCATCTCGACACCCTCAACAGCGAGGATACGGCCATGCCTAGAGAAAAGAGGACTCTGCGGACACAGAACGGCGTTACCCTGACAGAAGTCACAATGCGCGGCCAAGGCGGCATCGCGGATGTGGCATATCACGTTGCAACTCGACACTCACCTGAAACGTGGAACTTCGATAATCTCCCCGAAGCTGAAGCAAAATGGCTTTCAGCGGCACGGTCATCAAAGCCCTAAACCATGATATCCTTGTAACTATCTGGCAAATTGAAGCCATAAACATCGGCACAATAATTTGCCATACAGTTTATGTTTGCGCCACTTATTTGAACATACAAATTTATATTCCTAATATCTTGGAACACCAAGCAATGTTCGTTAGAGTTTTTGTAGTAAAATACCGCACCAACTGTTGAATTTCTGTCCATAACCAGCATATTGTCTATCGAAAAATTTAATTTGTTAGCTAGGGTAGCGCGAGGGATATCGTTGAAATAAACATTATCTTCCACCAAATATTGAATAATCTCCGCTATATGCAAGGGCGTCCGTGAATCTGCGGCATTTACGAGATTTGAGTTTGTATCCTCTGGTGGATACATCAAATGAGTGAACATTCCCTCGCGCACCAGCGCGTCAAGGAGAGGTTTGAAATCGAGATCGCTGGCGATAAATGTCGCTCTCTGCATATTTCTGCGGAATGTATGAGTAAGCATATCAACCGCAATCATTACATCTACTTCTTTTTGTTGAACCTGCTTGCGCCTAACTCGACTATCACCTTCATAAACATGATAGGCATCGAGGGAGGCGATGTGATTATGGAGGTCACGACGCTCTTTCGTGCGAGCTAGATAGTCTTCGTCACTCTCGCCAAATTTTATAGCGGGAATGGCATCATAATAGAATGCTTTCGCATGACCCATACGAAGCCTGTCATAGTCAATTTTGATCGGATTGCCGCCGAAGTATCTCTCGGAAATGTTCTTGAGGGTAGCTCGCAAGCAACCGCCATCGATGAACAGGTATCGCGTGTCCATATTCCCTCGCTGTCACCCCAAGGCTGATGCCTATCATTTCAAACTATTAGGCCGCTGGCGGCACATCAACCAGCGTCTTACCGCGCATCCAGCCAAATGAACCCCAAGTTGTGCATAACCCGCCTGCCAAGCTACAGGCACCATGGAAAATGGATCGCGGCGGAATTAGCTTTGCGCGGCATTTCAGAGGGTATGAGCGCAGATGGCCGAACCGCAACCCAAGCATGGCATCAAGGGAAAAGCTACCTTCGTGATCACCGTGACATCGGGCATTTTGGGCGTCATTGTCAGTAACAGCCCAAAGGATGTTTCCCAGCGCTTGAGTGACTGGCTTGCCGTCTCTGTCCCCGTTCTCAGCATGATTTTCCGACCAATCGTAGCCATCCTTTCCAATTCGATCACGATTGCCGTGTTCTTTTTTGTCGCTGGAAGCTATGTCGGATGGAAATGGAAATCCGCTGATGGAGAAGAAATTGATATAAAGCGCTATACCAATCTAGGATATAGAATGAAATCATTGGCTGAGGAAATGCACTATTACCAAGACAAGCACAATTTGAATGCTGAAATTGAGGTTATCAAAGCAGAAGCCAATAAACTCGGACTCGACTTCCCTACGATGGATCGCGGATTCAATTCGGGAGATAGCCTCAAACCCTACCTAAAAAGGGTATCGGCTCACTTACTTTCCCGCCAAATCCCTGAGGCCAAGAATGCGGCTGATCAACTGGCCAAAGCTCCATTCAACGGATAGTCGGGCATCATCCCCATGCGCGCCCACTAAATATCTTCATGAACCACCGCGTATCGGGATTGCCTAACTCTGTCCGAGTTGGCTTACAGAATTATCGGCTCATCGTCACCGACGATCTTGAGCAATTAGGCCGCACATGGCCAGACAAGCGAACGATCACGATCAGGGCCGATCAGCCCGAGCGGCATGATGCCGTTGATACGGTCATCCATGAACTCATTCACGCTTGTTTCTTCGCGTTCAACCTTCCCGATGAGGACCACAAAGAGGAAACTGTGGCCTCGCTCGGAACGGCGCTAACCACAGTTTTCCGCGACAATCCCGCTTTGCTAGGCTGGATCGTCAAGAACGTGAAAGATCGCTGATTGACCAGCTATTTGCCCTCAATCATCGCGAAAATGGCTTCTGGAGCCTCATCCACGACAACCCTTCCATTCTCATGAGACGGCTCGAACCATATGATGGTTCCGCCATTTTTACTTAATTCCATCGAACTGACTTGATCCATATTCACATGGATTATGCCGCCGCCAGTTTTTTTGATCAGCTTTACCCAATTTTTCGGCATAGTGTCCTCCATATCGACATCCAAGATCACTATTGATGATCCTGACTGATGAAATTTTCAAGTGGAATTTCAATCACAGTCGATGATTAGTGCATTGATTTGTTTAGATATTATAATTTCCACAAGGAACATTCGAGTCAACCGCTTGCATATCGACATCTGGCGCTCATTATCCCGCTCGGCACAACACCAAGGCGAAAGGAAATGACTATGATTACATTGATGGAATGCAATCTCGGGGCGAGTGGCGATTTAGTATATGTGAGCTTATCGCAAGTTATATATGCAAGACCCAAGAATAAAGGAACCGTCATTCATTTAGTCGGTGGCGAAACACTATACGTCGAAAATTTCGATATCGATATGCTTCATATACTACGCAAGGACGAACAAGGCCAAGGCTCTAGCGGATCACAACAAATCGGTTAGATCAATCTCGCTCATCTCCCCTCGCCCGACATACAAAGTCTTTTCACCCATCCTCATTGCCACATATCCAGCGCAACGGGGATGGGCGAAATTCCGCACATCATCAACCACAACCTCTATTCCGACGCTTTCACACATCCGATCAGCAAGAGCGTTGAACGAGAATGCGCCAAAGCAATCCCGCCATTCTCCGAGCCTAACGCTATCTAACTTGGCCACATCAGCGTCATAGAGAATGATCCGATAATCGGCGGGCAGACGAACGCTCTGGCCATCAACCTTCACAATCACCGATGGCCCTTTGAAATTGTCGATAAACATGATCTCGAACATTCTGAAATCGAGCATTTCAGGATCAAGGATCAGACAATAAGAGATTTCATCAATTGGCTTTGCTTCACCATTTTCATCAATGTGCTTGAGCATACCCATATTTACGCGATTCTATGTAAATATGAGCATGAATTTCGACATCATCGCTTTAGGATCATTCGCAGCGGCCATTACAGCTATCGCCACAATTTCATTTGCCGTTTTCAGGCTGATGTTCAATTCCCACACGCGGAATGCCGACGTAGCGAAGGCAAAGCAGGATGCGGATAATCAGGCCAGATTTCAGGCGCTAGATGATCGCGTGCGAGATTCAGAGAACGCAATAACCAGATTGAACACCACGCATGAAAGCCATCGTGACAGCCTTGATGATACCGTGAAGCGGATCATCAGAATCGAGATTATTCAGGAACAAATCACGAATAGCTTGAACAAGATGGAAGCCAAGCTCGATAATCAAAACGATCAGTTGTTAGAATTGGTGAGAATATTGAAATCCAAATAAATATTGGATGAGATATACATCAAGACGATTATTACCGACTGGTCCGACTGGCCCTCAAGGGCCTCAAGGCCCCGCTGGCCCTCAAGGACCGCAGGGACCGCAAGGCGCTGCTGGACCGCAAGGGCCGAAGGGCGACGCGGGAGCAACTGGACCAACTGGTCCCAAAGGCGACACTGGAGCGCAGGGACCGACTGGAGCGACTGGCCCCAAAGGCGATACGGGAGCCACTGGACCGACTGGACCGCAGCCGACAATCGACTATTCGCAAATGTTCTCGTCCATGCCCGTGGGGGCCGTGATCGGGGACAGCATCACCAAGCCAGACTACACGAATAGCGATCAGGTAACGCCAACCACTGCGACAAGCTGGAACAAATCGAGCAACGGTTTCATGGCTTGGGCGCTCGCGCTTTCGGGCCAACGGGTTGAAGTTCCAGCCAACACCAATGTGTGGTCATTTCCGGGCAAAACCGCAGATTACATCTACAGCTATCTAGACACCTTTATTTCTGGCTTACCCAAAATTCCGGGCTTTGTGGTGATCGAATGCGGCACAAACTCGGTCACCACGGGTGCAACATATTCCCAGATAACCGCAAAATGGCTCCAGATGATTCAATATCTCGTGGCCCGCGACATCCGCGTAATTTTCGTGCCGATCCTGCCACGCAACGCCACTGATTTTCCGCAGACCAAGGCGGACATAGCCATTCGCTGCAACCAATGGTTGTGGGAGATATCGAGAAAATACGGCGGCAAGGTCGCAGTAGCCGACTGTTTGCGCCCGCTCGCCCTCACCTCTTCGACGCTCTACGAACCGATATCCAGCCCCGCAATTATGTGGGACAGCCCGCTAACCCATCCGAACACCTTGGGCGCATACTATATCGGCAAGGCCATCGCCGTGATTTTGAATCAATGGTATCCGCCAGTTGATTTGCTGCCGCTCACCTCGATCAGCTACGATGCGACGAACAGCCCCTACGCCAATTTGATCTCAACGAGTATGATGACCAGCGGGCAGGCTGCAACGGCCCCCGTGACGGGCACGCGGCCAGTTTCTTGGCCAGCCTCGCAAGCTCCATCCTCGGGCCTTACGGTTGCATCGTCGCTCGTAACATCCGCCTACGACAACATGCCGATGACGCAAATGGTGCTTGGAGGATCGTATACGACCAGCGGCATATCTGTTCCGAACACATCAGTTTATGCTCGTTACCAATACAACATCAGCGCGGGCGACGCAAAATTGGTCAATATCCAAGCGGGTGAAACGTTAGATTGTCTTTGCGCGCTTGAGATTGATACTGGCAACAACATCATTCAATGTCCGCAGCTTGAATGGCGTTGGGACGGCAACACCAATCAGTGCAGCGATATGCGCCATGCCGCGACATCCCAAGGCGATTTGCCTGCGAATGAGCCTATCCGCGCGGTTCTCCGAACACCACCGCACACATTCACATCCTCTCCCGCCGACGTAATGCAAGTGAACCTCACCGCATTTTTGAAGAGCGTGACGGGGACATATAGCCCATCAGCAACAATTCGATGGGGTAGGCCGATCATCCGCCGACTTCCAAGCTGATGAAGAACCTTCTGCCCCTGATCCTGATCACTGGCGCGGGGATGGTCTCAACAGCCATCCTCGCAACCCTCATATACATCGTATGGCTCGGCGGTTGGTCACCAGCGGTTGAAGCCGCACACCTTAACGTCCTCGGGACGATCTCAACAGGCTGCTTGATCATGATCGGCGGGACCATGATCGGGCTATTGCTGGCGGGGCCTGTGTCCAAAATTCAGGCGAAAATTGGTGATAATGAGATTAGCGTTGATGATGACGATTGACATAATGAAATTTTAATATCAGACCTCCATTCAATGATTAGCGGAATGGAGAATATCTCATGAGCCTGTTTTCAGAATTTCTCATCAAGAATCCCGAAGATGCTTGGAAAAAGGCGGGCAAGCCGAAGGTTGACCTTGTGGCTGAAGGTCGCAAGAAGCTGATCGCGAACATTCAGGAAGCCGCAAAGCAATTCAAGGCAGGCGAAACGGCTCCGAAGCGCGGCCTCTACAAGATCAAAGGCGATCTCGCGCAGGTGACCTTGAAGGCTGGCCGCCGCATCATTCAAGTCGAAGGCAATGACCGCAGCGTTGTTCCCGTCGCCAAGCTCGCTGACTTTTTCGCGCTGCTGATCAAGGCAACCGAAGCCAGCACGTTCGATCACAATTTTGGCGAAGGCTCTGACGCTCTGGTGGCCATCGCCACTGGCAAGCCGATGCGCAAGAAGCCTGTCTTGACCGAAGAGGCCAAGGCCGCTCGTTCGGCCAAGATGAAAGAAGCGTGGGCCAAGCGAAAGGCCGCAAAAGCGGCCTAAACTCCCAACCATCATTCAAAAATAAAGGGCGGTTCTCCCGCCCTTTTTTGTGCCCGAATGATCAGTTTTCAGACCAGATTAAAGGGCATTCATCGTATTGATTGGCCGACAGGCTCTTATGCACCTTCCGCCTGCCAGTGAAATAGGTGCATTCAAACTTGGCTTCCGATGGCGGAATATATCCGAAACCCTCAGTCTCGGGAATGTATTCCTCCCCGATCAACAGACGACGCCCTGAAGCCATCAAAGCAACATCGAACGCGGCAATGATTGCCACGACAAATAAGATCGTCGTTATCGGATTTCGTTTGATCACTCGGATTTCCCCTGCCCATCCAAGACCTTGCCTGCGACTATATGCCAAATCAAGGGCATGGCTGCAACGCACATAATCCAGCGCTTCGACACCCCAAAATAAATATGCTTGATGGATTTCAAGCAAACACAAAAACAAAAAGAACACTTCAATTTAATATCCAATCACCGATACGTCATGGCCTATGGTGGCGGACGCTCGGGCAAGACGATCAATACTCTCGTCTGGATGACCATGCGGGCGCTCACATTTGCTGGCGCTCGGCAAGTGGTTGTTCGATCTACGCTCAAGACATGTCGAGAAACGATCTTTGACCTATCGTTTCCAGAAGCGTTGCGGCTCCTTGATCCCGAACTGCACAAAAAGATCGAATTCAACAAGACCGATCTTACCGCAACGTTCCCGAATGGTTCGGTAATTCTTTTTGTCGGCGTGGATGAAAACCGACTGGAGAACATTCTAGGCCAAGAATTCTGCACCATCTACATCAACGAATGTAGCCAGATACATAGCTACAATATCGTTGCGCAATTGATGACGCGCCTTTCGCAGAAGGTGACCAACGGAAAGCGACTGAAAAAAGAGAAACAGACCGCACCAATGCGGATGTTGTTTGACATGAATCCGCCAAGCAAATCGCATTGGTCATACAAAGCATTTATCGAACTGGTGAATCCGACTGATCGGACACCGTGGGATAAGCCCGACGAATGGGCCGCAATCCTGATGAATCCGCTGGATAATGCGCAAAATCTGCCCGCCGATTATATCGACAATCTGAACAAATCGCTGGACGCAAAAACCCGCTCCAGAATGATTGACGGCCAGTTTTCAACCGAAGTGGAGAATGCCCTCTTTAAGCCCGAATGGATAGCCAAAAATCGCGTTCACACCGTCGATCTCGCCAGTTTGCGAAAGATCGTGGTGGCGGTTGATCCTGCTGTCACCTCTGGCGCTGCATCAGACGAAACGGGCGTTGTGGTCGCGGGGATCGATGAGAACGATCACATTTACGTTCTGGCTGATCGGTCCTTGAAGGGCACGCCAGACCAGTGGGCCAGAGCCGTGGCTCAAGCCTATGAGGATTACGGCGCTGATGAGGTGATCGCGGAATCCAATCAGGGCGGCGATATGGTCAAAACGACCTTGAGACAGGCCAATTCCTTTCTTCCAGTGCGGTTGGTCCATGCAAGCCGTGGCAAGGTCATCAGAGCCGAACCTGTCAGCCAAGCATATGAAACCAATCGGGTTAGCCATGTTGGCCATTTCCAGCGCCTTGAGGAACAGCTTGAAAGTTTTTCGGCTGACTACAATCGCACCAAGCAAGGCTCGCCCGACAGGCTAGACGCATTGGTTTGGGCAATATGGGCGTTGGCCGTCAAAGAGCGAAAGCCAAACACTCTGAAAGTCGGTGCGATAGCTGGCTTCTGATAAATATCAGATGCAAAACATCGCAACGCCAACAACTTCAATTGCCTGTCACCATTCTCGTTGGAAATTAAATCGGGACTTTATCGCGGGAGAATATGCGGTCAAATCGATCACCGCTGGCTATCTCCCTCGCCTTCCTGTCCATGATCCTTGCGCGTTCCCGAACGCCAATGAGGCATATTGCAGCTATTTAAATCGAACCAATTTCTTTCCCGCCAGCGCCAGAATTCTGGACGGCATAAAAGGGATGATTTTCAGGAAGTTGCCGCACTTCAAATGTGCAACATCGCTGCAATCGCTATTCAACACGATCACGGCTGATGGCTGCAACGTCTTCGATCTCGCTGAAAATGTCGTTGGCGAAGTGATGGCAACCAATTTCACGGGCCTATACGTCGATTATCCTTCTATTCCAGCGGGCACCAGCCAAGCGGAAATGGAACGGCTCAACCATCGTCCCTTTATCACTCTATACCCTGCCGAAAGCATTCTGGAGGTAACCACATCGGTTATTGCCAATGTGCAGACAATCACGCGCGTTCGGCTGATGGACAACGCCGAAACGATCAGAGAACTCGTGCTGAACGATGGTGTCTATATGATCGTGATCCATGACCACGTAAATGGCCAGTGGCTACCACGCGAACCGATCATACCCGCAAAAAATAATAAGCCGATCAATCGCATTCCATTTGTGCTTGTATCGACAAAAGCACGATCCACGAAACCATCAAAAGCCGTGATGGATGATATTTGCCTATTGAACAAGCAGCTATTCCAAGCACAAGCCAACGCGGGAAATTCGCTCTATTATTGCGCCAACCCTATTCTTGTTTTCAAAGGCGTTGCGCAGACCGATATCAAGATGTCGGCGGGCACCATTCTATTCTTTGAAGGCCACACCAGCGAAACTCCCGTGGATGTCGAATATGTGGAATATAAGGGCACCGCTCAAAGCGCGCTTGATGATGCCGTTGCGACGCTCAAGGACGAATTGAAGGCAGTTGGCGGGCGGATCATTTCGCCAGACGGGAAAACTGGCGTGGAAAGCGCCGAAGCACTCAATTTGCAGCGAGATAGCGAGAACAGCGTCCTCGCCAGCCATGCCAAGACGATCTCCCGAGCCATCCGAGAGGCTTTGCAGATCGTGGCAGACTGGCTTGGAAGCGCTGAGCCAGTCGAGTTTGAGCTTAACACCGATTTCAATCCGCAGGCGCTCACGGCCCAAGAGCGTGCCCAGATCGTCTCTGAATGGCTGGCTGGCCTCTACACGCATGAGACGGCCTTGGGGATGCTCATCGATGGCGAGATATTGCCTGACAGCTTCGATATTGAAGGCGAAATTGAGCGTGTTTCAAGCGAGCAATTGAGCAAAGACAAACCGTCATCGTTCTAAATAATGGATGTCAACGAACGAGCAATTACGTGATTCCGCCATTCGCCATGCGGCTTATCTCGCAAAATATGGCGAAGGTCTGGCCGAAAAAGTTGTGGAACTACTCAATGAGGTTGATGACGACCTTGTTGCTAAATTGGCCGCTGGATTGGCAACCGACCTTGGCGAAAAGCGTATCCGCCAATTGCTCGAAGAAATTTCGGTTCTCAATTCCGAAATTTACGGCAAGACCTATGATTTAATCAACAATGAGCTAACCGATCAGGCTAGCCTTTCGGCGCAATATGAGGCCAAGTCGCTGGACGATGCCATCGGCATACCCGCCTTGCGCGCCACCCTGCCCCAACCTGCCAAGCTCGCGACCTTAGCTACCACCAGCCCCATCGATGGCTATCTGCTGAAAAGCTGGACCGATCAGATGGACGCGAACCGCCTTGGCCGCGTCGAAAAGGCCATAAGGCTCGGCATCACGCAAGGGGAGACAATCGACCAGATAGTTCGCCGCATCAAAGGCACCAAGGCGAACGGCTACAGGGACGGCATCCTAGATATTTCGCGCCGATCAGCGAAATCGTTGGCGATCACGGCCAATGCCACGGTTGCCGCCAAGGCCCGCGAAGAGACCCATAAGGCCAATTCCGACATCATCGCTCAGGTCATGTGGTTGGCGACGCTAGACAGCCGCACCAGCCCGATTTGCCAGAGCCGTGACGGCCACACGTGGGATTTGAACGAGCCACACCCGACGACGCCCGCTCACATTCGCTGCCGATCGATCCTGATCCCCGTGACCAAGCGTTTCGATCAACTCGGCATACCTCGCAAAGAGATACCGAAGACCACGCGCGCCAGCATGGATGGCCAAGTGCCAGCCAAAACGACCTATCCCGATTGGCTCCTTAAACAATCCAACGAGAGGCAGGACGATATTCTCGGCAAGGCGCGCGCCGATCTATTCCGTTCGGGCAAATTGGATTTCAAAGACCTCTACAGACAGGACGGCTCATATCGTTCTCTGGACGAATTGCGCGCAAAGCTCGGACTATAATCATTCTGAATAAATAACCTTGAAGCCAGCGGCTTCCCCTCGCAATTCCGCGAATAGAGAGGTTATTATAATGGAAGACGAAAACAAAACAAAAGAGCTTGAAGCCAAGCTTGCCAAGGCCCTTGAATCTATTTCCAAACTTGAGGCCAAAAACTCCGAACTCATTTCAGAAAAGCAGAAAGCCAAGGATGCGGCGGACGCTGCTGAATCCGAGCGTGATGCTGCCGAAGAAGAAAAGGCCCGCACATCCAACGATCTCAAAGCGTTGGAAGAAAAACTTACCGCCAAGCACGCTAAAGAAATGGCGAAAATCGCCAAGGAAAATGAAGGCTATCGAAGCCAGCTTAATACGCTGCTGATCGACAATTCAATATCAGCGGCGATGGATGCTCATAATGTCCTTCCGCAATTTAAGAAGGCCGTCACGGCCATGATCAAGGCAGAAGCCAAGCTCGATAATGGCGAAGCAATGGCGGGCGGAATGGCGCTCACCGATTATATCAGCCAGTTTGTCACCAGCGATGACGGCAAGCACTTTGTCAGCGCGCCAGCCAATTCAGGCGGAATGGTGACCAATGTCAATCCCGCATCATCGGTCGCTCATGGATACACCAAGGACAATTTCAATTCCCGAGTAGGCGAATGGATGATGCTCGCAAAGACCGATCCAGCACAAGCAAAGGCAATCGCTATTGAAGTTGGTAAAGCCGATTTGGCCAATGATTTGTAATGAACGCCGATAATTAAGACACGAAAATAAATAGGTCAGCGGAAATTCAATTTTCGCTGGCCGCACTCTCCATTTGGTGTGGTCGCAACACTAATTTGGAGAAAATAAGAATATGGCGACTACTCGCATAACAGATATTGTTCCTGTAAAGACTTTTTCCGCTCTGGTTGAAGCCAAGCTTACCGAACAGAGCAAATTCCGCCAGAGCGGCATTGTCGGCACTGATCCCCGTGTCACTGCCAAGGCTCAGACCGCTGGCCTCGAAACCACGCTCCGCGAATGGAAGCGTCCCGCTGGTGGCTCGGCTGCTAACGGCTCGGATGACGATAGCGTCAAGGCCAGCCCCAAGAAGCTCCAGCAATCCGCGATGATCGCGCGCATTCTGTCTCGCTCTGAATCTTTCAGTGCCATGGATATCGCTGATTTTGCTTCGGACGCGGCTGCAATTGAATATGCGGCAAGCGAGTTTGCACGCCTTCGCACAAGCGATGAAGAATCCGCCCTGCTTTCGATCCTCACTGGCATCATTGCTGACAACGTGGCCAACGACAGCGGCGATATGGTCAAGGATACCAAGGTTACGACTGGTTCGGTCCTCGCGGCCTCGCTGCTCAACGCTACAACCCTGATCAACGCCCGTTCGACGATGGGCGATCAGTCGGGAGTGCTGTCTACGCTCGTGCTGCACTCGGACGTTGTGAACTACCTTCGCAAGAACGAGCCGAACGCCTTTGTTCCCGCTTCGCAGTCTCGCATCGGCCTTGAAACCTACATGGGCTATACCGTGATTGAGACCGACAACGTGACCAAGACGGGCACGGGAACCTATGCTTACTACGATTCCTATCTGGTTGGCGAAGGTCTCTTTGCCTACGCCTCGGCACCAGTGGACAATGCGCTTGTTCAGGTTCGCGACGAACTCGCTGGTAACGGCACGGGTATGGAAACCATCCTCAACCGCTGGCGCTACATTCTGCATCCCGCTGGTTTCAGCAACATCACGGCTCCGACCAACGGCGTATCTCAGTCCAACACTGAGCTTGCCACTGCTGCTACTTGGGACCGCATTGCCGCGCGCAAGGCTATCCCGCTGGTCAAGCTGGTGACCAACATCGCTTAATCTATCGAGCGATTAAAAATGAATTCGGGTGGCGGGCAACTGCCACCCTTTTTCATAAATACGATATGACCATGATCGTTGCCCCGACCGCTAATTACAATTCGTTTTGCAGCATAGCCGATGCAGATAATTTTCATGCTGATCGCGGCAATACATCTTGGGATGATTTGAGCGATGAAAACAAGGAAATCGCGCTCATTAGAGCAACCGATTATATTAACTACAACTACATATTCACGAGCGATCCTATCTTTGAAACGAGCGTTGACACAATGCTTGTAAGATCAGCGGCGATGCTCGCTTTCTATTCCATCACTATCGATCTCTTTCCGATTGAAGCTGGTGTAATCACAACCAGCGATGAGAAAACCTTGGCAGGCGTTGGCACACTCAAGAACACCTATTCAACGCGCAAAGCGGATAGATTCCCGACCATCACCAATATGCTTGCAAATATTGCACAATGGGCACCGCCTAGCACAAATCATGTTCAAGTCGGATATGTGCAAAAATGACCGATTTTTATTCGCCATTTCGTGCCCTGCCCCAAGCTTTCATCGATCTTGGCGCATTGGTTCCAATTACGCTCACTCGGGACAATGGCACCTTCAATCCCGCCACAATGGACAAGACAAATTCAACATCAATCATCGCAGGCCATGGCGTTCTAAGCGTGCGCAAAACTCGTGCGGACGATGGCTCAATCAAGACCGCTATGATTGCCAAGCTGACGGTTGAACCGCTGATCGGGGACAAGCTGAATATCGGCTCAAAAATCTACACAATCGATGAAACCACGACCATTGCGCCCGATGGAAATCCGATCATGTTTGAGGCTATCGTGTCATGAAGTTTGTAATTGACGCTTCGGGCCTAAATGGTCTCGCCGATGATATTGAAGAATTTGCAACACAAGAGGCGCGCAAGATCGCAACCGATATGTATGCCGATTTGGTTATGAATACGCCTGTTGACACTGGCGCACTTCGCAATGCGTGGGAATTGGATACAAACGCGGCAAACCCATCCGTATCAAACACGCAACCTTATGCCAATCGCGTAATGGAAATGGGGCACTCAAAGCAGGCACCAGCGGGCACATTATCCAGCATCATCGACAAATACACCGATTGATGTAAATAATAGATGCTCAAGGATATTGCCCTCAAGATTACTGATCACTTCATTTCAAATTGGTCTGGTTGCCCGATCATATACGACAACCAACCTGCCCAAGATATGAGCGAAGAAGCCGAATGGGCACGCTTTGCCATTCGCTTTGGTGACCAGCGGATAACGAGCCTTGGCGATCAGAAAGGCACCGATCAGAATATTCGCGTGATCCTGCAAATCTTTGTAGCTAATGGCTCGGGCACGGCTCGTAGCTATGAATTGGCCGACACCTTCACACAGATATTCCGATATTATCGGATCAAAGAGCCAGCTTTTTCAATCGAAGGCATGACACCGCTCATTACAACTCAAACCGATGGCGATCTTCTGCAAATGAATGTCTCAATTCCGCTGCGGGCAAGCTTCATCGTATAACCCGCCATTTGGCCAGCCATCTGTATAAATATCCATGAACGATATTGTTCATGGCCCAAGAAAAGGGCCTTCAAACCTTTTTTATTGGGAGAATTATACTAATGTCGATTAATCCAAGTGATTTTAGATATGCGATTGTGAAGGAAGTCACTGCTGGCACCACACCAGCCACACCGACCTTTCTTGTGTTTCCTTTTGAGTCCAGCACGCAGCTTGATCTCACGCATGACTCGGTGACTTCGCCGCTCGTGCGCTCTTCGCGTGCCTCGGACGGTATGCGCAAAGTCAATTTCCGCGTTGAAGGCTCGCTGAAAGGCCAGCTTTTCCGCTCCACCGTCATCGATACGTTGCTTGAAAGCTCTCTCTCGGGAGCGTTCGCAACCAACGTCCTGAAAGCGTCCAACGTGGATACGTCATTCACGACCGAAAAGACGTTCTACAACGGCGCTACGGCCTACTATCACCGCTTCACGGGCTGTCAGGTGTCCAAATTCGGACTGACTGCGGGCACCGATACAAACGCCGAAATCACGTTCGATGTTCTCGGGCTGGACCGCACGAACGCCACCACGGCAATTGCGTCTTCCACTTACACTCAGCCTTCCAACACGCTTCGCCTTGCTGGCATCGATCTCAACGGCGTGACCGTGGACGGCTTGAGCAATGTGGCTTGCACGAGCATTGAACTTTCCGTTGAGCATGAGCGTGAAGCTCAGGGGCAAATGGGAGCCACCAGCGCCTTCGCCATCGGCACGGGCGGAATCCGCAAGGTGACGCTCACCATGAAGGTTTATCGCATCGATCTCTCGCCAGACACGCTCATGGCCAAGAGCGATACGCCGATTGCGGTTAGCTTCAAGATCGGCACGGCTGCTGAAGGTTGGCAATTCGACATTCCAGCGGCGAATTATGAAGCGCCGAAGGACGAGATTGATAACTCGAAAGACCTTGTGAATCTCACTTTCACCGCAAAGTATGACAACACCGCTGGAACGGATTTGATTATCACCAAGTTGAGCTAAAACGACTACCTCACGCATAACAATATGTCGTTTTGATGGCTGGCATTTTTGCCAGCCATTTTTTCATGTTCTGACTAAATATTCTTACAATTGTTATGCATGAGGTTTTTCACAATGACTAAATTTACGTTACCAAAGCGCGTTGACGCTGATCTTGCTATTTCTGGTGTTGATTTCAATATTCAGGATGAGCATGGGCAGGAATGGGGCACATACAAGCTCGCATGGGTTGATACTGAAAGCCAGCGTGGCCGCGCCAAGCTCCTACGTTACGATAAACGATACAAAAGCCAGCGCAAAGCCAAAGCCACAAACAAAGAAATGTTAGATATAGATTATGAGGTTCGTTGCCTTGCTGAAAACTATCTTCTCGATTGGACATTACCAAAGGAAATGACTGGCGGGAAAATATTGCCATTTTCACCAGAAGCGGCAATTGAGCTTTTGTCTATGCCCGAAACATTATGGCTAGCAAACACGCTAATTAACAAAGCACGAGATATAACGAATTTCAACGTGATTACCGATGCCGATGGTGAAAGCGTTACGCCCGAAAAAAACTAATCCCGTTCGCGGATTGGTATATCAAGCACAATGACGATTTCCGCGAACTACAAAACGATGCAATGAATGGAAATGATGATGTCAAGCGAGCGGCCAACGCTTCCTTGGCATCATTTCCACAACCACCGATATTAAGCTCATGCGAGCGTTGGTATTTTGACGCTTTCCTTGAACTTCAATTTGACAGGCCAACCACCATGGGCGGAATGGCTCCGATACCGATGATGACGATAGTGCAATATGGCCATCACCTCGGGCTGTCAGACCATGAGCGCGATCTATTGTGCCGATTGGTTCGGACCATCGATCTTATCTATATTGGTGAGGTGAATAGGCGTTCCAGCAATAAATAATTGATGTCCACGGCCACGCAAACGCGCACAATTCAAGTCATAGTCGATACCACTACCGCCAGAGCGCAGATTGCGGCGCTTCAAAATTCCATCCGTGGCGTCAATTCGGTTTCCATCACGACAGCATCAGGGGCCAGCGGAGTAGCTGGCGCTATCCAGAACATCGGGCGCAGTGCGGTAGATGGGTCAGGGGCACTCGGGGGCCTCGCTAATGCGCTTTCTGGCGTCTCAGGTGGATTTGCCAACCTTCGCGCTCTGACAGGCTCTGTGACCAGCGGATTAGGCTCGCTGGCCAGTGGATTAGGTGGCGTTGCCGCCGCTGGCGCTGCTGCTGCGGTTGCCCTTCCCGTGGTTGTGATCGGCGCGCTTGCTGGATCGATCTTTGACGCCACGGCTAAAGTTCAGGACTTCAAGGCGAGCCTCCAAGGCGTTCTCGGCAACGCCAATGATGCAACCGAAGCTTTCGCAGCACTCGGCACCTTCGCAGCAAAGACACCGTTCACGCTTGAACAGGCCGTGACAGGCTTCACCAAGCTTCGCGCCCTTGGCCTTGAGCCATCGGAACGCGCAATGACATCCTACGGCAACACGGCTGCTGCGCTCGGCAAAAACCTTGATCAGATGGTTGAGGCCGTGGCCGATGCTGCGACAGGCGAGTTTGAACGCCTGAAAGAATTCGGGATCAAGGCCAAGCAGTCAGGCGATCAGGTCGCATTCACATTCCAAGGTGTGACCACAACGGTCGGCAAGAATTCTCAAGATATTCAAGATTACCTGTTGAAGATTGGCGAAACCAATTTCGCTGGCGCGATGGATATTCAAGCCAAAACAATAAATGGCTCGCTATCCACCCTTTCAGATTCCATTTTCTTGATGTTCGCCAAGCTAGGCGAGGGACAATTCGCGACAGCCGTAACATCTGCGATCAATACAATTGCCGATGTCATTACCAACGATGTTCAGCCTGCCTTGATGGGCATGATGAGCTTTGTAGAAGGCGCAATTAATCTCGCGCTGGCATTCCCGAAGGCGTTAATATCCTCATTCGGCTCCATCCTCCCGAGTGCTAAAGAAGTCGGTTCGGTCGGCGAATGGATTGGCGTCGTTTTCGATGGTTTGGGAGCAATAGCCAATGTTGCCGCATCCCTCATCACCTCCAGCTTTGAAACCATGGCCACGGCCCAAAAGGCAATCGGCAACGCCGTGGCGAGCGTATGGGAATGGGCATTTGGAAGCGCTGGAGATTCAAGCGGTCTGGCCGCTCGGCGGATGGACAAGGATTCAGCGTGGGCATCAACTCGCCTGATTGATCGCGTTCGCGGCTACATCGCTGCATTCCAAGATTTCGCCAAACGCATACCGACGATCTTTCAAATCGCAATCAGCGCCGTTGGATCGATGTTCAACGTGCTTGGCGACCGCTTCAACAGGCTGATCACTGGCGATTTCGTTGGCGCATTCTCGGGCATTGGTGCGCAGCTTGGGGCAATCGCATCTCAGGCCGCTGGAGCCATCGGAAAGCAATACGGTGCGAGCGTAGCAGCGGGCAGAGCGGCGGCTTTGCAAAGCTATGCTGATAGCCTTGGCGGGGAATCAACGGGCGATAAACTGGCAAAATTCGGTCTTACGCCAGACAAATCATCGGCTGCATCATCGTCCAAGGACAAAAAGGCCAAGAAAGATTCTGGCCCGAAAACGGATTATGAAGGCGATCTTTCAAAATATCTCACTGAACTAACCAAAGCGGCTAATCTCAAAGAGGCTATCAATACAAAGAGCGCCTTTGAAATCACGTTGAGCGAACAACTCGGCAAAGCCGCTGAAATTGCTCATCGTGCCCTCAACGATGGTGAGAAAGCCCGCATCACATCTGATCTACATCGCAAGGTGAATGCCGAAGGTCTCACCGTAATTGAATCCGAGATTGCCAAGATCAAAATAGCGAGCGCCAACGATCTTCAATCAGCGATGGATAAGGCGCTCTATGGCGAGCGTGAAGGTGAGACGATCACAAAAAATCGTCTGGCCATGGAAACATTGATTGCCGATTTGAAGAAATCTGGCACGAACCTTGATGACAAGAATATCGCGGCTCGCATTGCATCCTTTAAGGATATGCTCAAGGCGCAAGCCGATACTGCCCGCATCATCGATCTAGCTGGCTCGGCACCAGCGGCAAAGATAACCGCACAAGCTGCGAACGATAATCTTGCTGCAAATCGATCAATGATTTCGAGTTGGATGGATGCGCAATTGCGGGCCACCGCATCAGGCGTTGAAGGCGAGCAAGAGCGTGAACGCATCCGCGCGCTCGGCACCAAAGCCATGGATGGCGCATTCGAGAAATGGAAGAAGGATATCGAGGACGCTGGCTCTGCATTTCGTAGGGCCACCGATGAATTTGCAGATGGGATCAGCCAGATTTTTGGCGACAAGGCTGGTGTCGCCAGTCGCGGCCTGTCTGGCCTCATCGAAGCTTTCAACTCCAAGAGTTTTGGGCAAAACTGGGATCAAAATACCAACCCACAAAGCGGCATTGGCAAGATCACCAAAGGCTTGCAACAGTCGGTTGAAGCGCTTGGCGGATCGATCAGCAAGGGCCTTGGGAAAGCTTTGGGCCAGCTTGGTGTTGGCGCGGAAATCGGCAATCAGGTGGCCGATATTGGCCAACTATTCAGCAAGAAATTCTCTCGCACTGGCTCCCAAGTCGGCGGGGCTTTGGGCAATGTCGTAGCGGGACCAATCGGCGGCCTGATCGGCTCTATCGCAGGCGGTATCATTGGTTCGATCTTCAAGAAAACCAAGTCAGGATACGCCGTTGTTACCAATTCTGGCATTTCGGGGGGCGGCAATAGTGCCGATCTCAAAGCGGCCACACAAGCGGCGGGCGAAGGTCTCCAAGATTCAATCTCCAAGATCGCAAGTCAGCTTGGTGCAACCGTTGGCGATTACGCTGTCAGCATCGGCAAGCGTTCGAGCGGTTGGATTTCGGTCTCTGCCAGCGGCTCCAGCCAAGTTGCCGATAAATCTTGGAAAAAAGCCAACTCGGGTGGCGATCTCATCTATGACGGTAAGGATGAAACCGAAGCTCTCAAGGTGGCGTTGCGAAATGCCATTCAAGATGGCGCTATTGCTGGCATCCGAGCGTCAACCAAAGCGCTTCTATTGGCTGGAAAGGATATTGATACTCAACTTTCCAAAGCCACGACTTTTGAAAATGCCTTCAAGGAATTGGCACAATTGACCGATCCAGTTGGCGCGGGAATTACGTCTTTTACCAAGGATATGGATAATCTCACATCCATATTCAAAGAGGCAGGTGCATCATCGCAGGAATGGGCAGATTTGGAGCAATTGCGTCAATTGAAATTCACGAAACTGATGGAGGATTCGCTTTCCACCTTGAACGATTTCAGGGCCAGTCTCTTTGGCGATGGCTCGGGCGTAACCAAGCTCAATCAGCTAACCGCGAAACAATCAGAATGGGAATCGCTCAAGGCGCAAATCGCCGCTGGAGCCAACGTTGACCAATCGAAGCTAACCAGCGTTGGCCAAGAGCTATTCAGCCTTGCATCAGCGGTTTACGGCACCAGCACAAGCCAGTTTCAGGCTATTCGTTCCGATCTGATTCAAACCACAGATGGGGCCATATCGGCGGTCCAATCGAAATACGAACAAGCGCAGGCTGATGCGGTTGCCGCGCAGCAAGCAGTCGCCACCAACACGGCGGTTACGAACGATCTCTTATCTCAGATATTGGAACGCATGAATGCGGGCACGGCTACATCAGCCGATTATGCCAAGCTATCGTCCTCATATTATTAAATAGATTATGGCGATGGATTACGAACGCGCGGCTTTTGTCCAGCAAGAATATAGGTTTGCAACGAGTGAAGATTTGTCGGTTTTGGCGAATTATCCGAACGCCGTTGAGCGCATATTCAATACGCAACTCAATTCAACCGATGCGACAGCCCTTGCTTCAAGTTTGCTAGATACATTGAAAGTGCCTGCCACAATCTATGAGGTAGAGCTAGACAGCATGATTATGAGCGATGATCTTGCTGGATCATTGCCGCGCTATAATGCCACCTTCCCTGCCTTCAATGTCACCAATAAGCCAACCAAACTCATATCACTGGAGACCGATTTTCTAAGCCAGCGAACCACGATCAGGGTGAGAACATGAGCGCCCTGCTACTGAAGCCAGATGTAATCAGCATCACAAGCGCCACCAATGTTTCGGCTACATCATCCAAGGATTACGTCCTCAAAGATCGTCTTGGCCTTGATGCGATATTCACGGCAAATCCCGTTATCGTGATTGATCGTGGTGGAAATACATCGTGGGATACCATCGCCTTTGTGCAATCGACGATATCGGAAAGCGCCACGATCAAGATTGAATATTCAAACGATAGCTCTTTTGCCAGCGGCGTGACCACGATTGGCCCTATTTCCGTTGGTATAACCTCGGCAAATCCAAATCGTGCGAAATGCCATGTGCATGAGTTGGCCAGCCCTTCGACACTACGATATATCCGAGTGACCTTTGCCAGCGCGGGCGCATTCAACCTTGGCCGCATCATCGTCGGCACCAGAATTGTAACCAGTGGTGTCAATATCGATGCCGAACGCATATTTGAAGATATGTCGAGCGAATATGCATATGGTGCCTATTCTGCATACGACGATCAGCCGACATTATTGGGATGGAAATGCGGTTTCCCGTGGATGGATGAAACCTATTTCCGCAATACGTGGCAACCGTTCTTTCAGTCAGTTGGCCTTTCAAAGTGCTTTCTTTTCATTCCACAATACGATGATCCTGCCACCATCCAAAGCGACTGGTGTTACGGTAGAATAACCACAAAGGCGAACGCCATTCATCAAGGACATAATATGTGGTTCATGACCGCGACAATGCGGGGGATATACCCCTGATCGCATAAATATTGAATGCGAGTTGTAATATTTGAAGCTTCCCCAATTGATCCAACCACAAATCTCCCCGTCATCATCAGAATAGCCAGTGGCAATTCGGTTTTGCCTGTTGTGGTGGATGATGACCTTTTTGAGCCAGCAATCACATCAGCGCCAACCCGTTCGATAGAATACAAAGAGGACGGGATTGATGTTCGATATAGCTCCATTTCCTTTTCGGTCGCTGGCAATGAGCAATGGTCTAATCTGTTTTGGGATGGGGCCAGTGCGCGGGCTTGGGTAGGCGAGCATAATGGCTCCACAATCGGCGCTTTCACCAAGATTTTTGAAGGTCTGCTTGGTCCGCTCCAGCGTGACGGGCTGATTGCCGAAGTGGCCTTACTCGGCAATGAGGGACGCCTATCTCGGAACCTGCTGACAAGCTCCTATGCGGGCACTGGCAACGCCGAAGGTCCGACAAGCCTCAAGGGCACGCTCAAGCCGTGGGCATCAGGCTCTTGTCAGAACCTTGAGCCTGTCCTGATTAATCCGACTTATGTCATCTATCAGTTTCACGGCTACGGCCCTGCGGATGCTGTCAGCGCCGTTTACGAGAACGCCCTAGCCCTTGGCTCCCCGACATCGGTTGTCACGTCCTATTCGGCTTTGAAATCGCTCACGCTGGCAGAAGGCCAATGGGCCTCGGCTCCAGCGGTCGGCATGTTCAGGCTCGGGGCCTCGCCCTCTGGCAAAATCACTTGCGATGTCGCTGGCGCAAAGAGCGGCGCAACCTTCCCCGCCACGATCTCAGCAATCGTCCAACATCTGATGTCTGTGGCCGCGCTGGATAGCGGTTTCATCGATAGCTTCAGCATCGGCGCTTTCAGCCAGTCATGGAATTTCTACACGACTGCCCAAGTCCAAATTGGCGATGTGATCAAGGACGCTTTCACACAAGCGAACGGCTACATTTTCGCCAACGAGAACGGCGTTTTCAAGGCTGGCTCCTACCTTTCGTCCAAGGCTCCAGCGACGCTCACCACGGCAAGCCAGCGCGTTGAGCCGTATGTCATCAAGGTCACGCAACTAGCCTCCCCTGCCCCGACCTATCGCGTGAAAATAGGCCACACAAAATGTTGGTCAACGCATTCGGCCAGCGAGATTTCGCCAGCACTTGCGGAAATTCAGGACGATATTTCAGCGGCTACGGCGGCGGCTGATGCTGCAACTGATGCTGCAAACACGGCTTCTGCAAACGCAACAGCGGCAAACGCGCGCCTTGCAGCAATGGCCGACGATAATGTGTTGGATCGAACCGACAAATATTCGCTGATCACCGAATATCAGAAAATTCTAGGCGAACAATCGGGCATATCCGCTCAAGCCGATCAATATTCTATTGTCACTGAAAAGACGGCTTACACCAACGCAATATCGGCACTGACAACGTATCTCACGGGATTGTCTCCCGCATATAACGACACGACACAAGACACTACGATTGTCGGCACAACCTTTCGCAGCAAATTCATTGACGTATATAATGCGCGTCAAGCGTTGCTCAATCGCATTGTCACAACAGGTAACCTATCGGCCTATTTGACGAATGAAAGTGCGGTTGTCTTTGCCGATGCCTCGGGCACTGTCTCATCGTTCTCTCCCGCTGGTGGCGCGCTGATCGTCAACGATGGAAATGTGAACATCACATCAGGTGTCACATATTCAGTTGTGTCCAGCACTGGAATGACAATCTCAATCAATTCGTCTGGCGTATATTCTGTCACGGCGATGAGCGCCAATAGTGCAACAGCCGTTTTGCGCGCAGTATATTTAAGCCGAACCTTCGATAAAGTTTTTTCGGTAGCAAAATCTATTCAAGGCGCGGCTGGAACAAACGGAACCAACGGCACGAATGGAACGAACGGAACGAATGGAACTAGCGCCGTTTCGGGCTATCTCACGAATGAAGCCGTATCATTGCAAGCTTATGCCGATGGAACGGTTATTAGTTATTCGGGCGCGACTGGAACATTCAAAATATTCTCGGGCACAACCGACATAAGCTCAAATTTCTCGCTCGCCACCTTATCCAATCCGCAAGCTCTGACAGTCAGCTATTCAGGTCAAACATACACTGTCACTAGCGGCCTAGATGCAAATGAAGATACGGGCACTCTGACAATCAGAGCCACGGGATCAGGCTCCTACTCGGGAATCACCATTGATAAAGTCTTTTGGGTAGGCAAAACCAAAGGCGGATACGAGATTGTTGGCTCGCTGCCTTCCACGAATCTATTCACTGGCCGTGTTGTTTTCCTAACCCTTGATAACAAACTCTATCGATACACGGGATCAGGATGGACGAAAGCGGTTGATACGGTTGATCTAGCTGGCCAAATAGGTGAAACCCAAATTGCCGCTGGTGCCGTAACCGCCAACAAGATTGCGGCTGGCCAGATTAATGCCGCCCATCTCGCCACCACCACTCTGATTACGACATCGGCACAAATCGGCAATCTAATCGTCGATACAATCCATGTGAAAAACGGCGCGATCAGCCGTGCCAACGTGGCCACGAAATCAACTCATTCATGGAGCGGGAGCGGAACAAGCGATGTGGTAAGCGTCACCATCACGCCAAACTCATCCAATTCATTGTTTGTTATATCTGGCTCATTCGCCACACCAGTTTTCGGCGGCTCAACAGCGAACATCAATTATCTTGTCAGCAACGTTTCTTATGGCGCGGCGGGTATCACATATCAAACATCGACATCCACCACGACATTCAACGGCGTAGCGCTTTCAATATCTGGAACCACGACTTTCACATTCCGCGTTCAGTCGCCTTCTGGTGGCTCAAATATCGTCTCGGATGTCGTGCTAAACGTAATGGAGTTCATGAAATGATTAGATATGTAACCTATGATGTAAACGATGGCGTTGTGATTGCCGCAGGCTTTGCGCCCGATGAAGAAAGCGCCATGCTGCAAAACCACGGCGATGAAAGCGTGGTTGTGGATATTACGGCACCAGTCGATGTGATCGCTGATGGCCGCTGGCAATGGACTGGCGAAAGCTTTGAACAGGCCGAATTGGCGGGGCCATCGCTGGAACTGGCCAAGGAAATGGCCCTTGGTCGCGTCTCAACGCAATTCAGGATCGAACTGGCCAAGGGATGCCCAACACCGCTTGGATGGGCTGATTGCGACGAACAGGCGCAACAAAGGATCACAACGGCCCTGTTGCTGTCAGACTGCGTGGCGACAACTACGATGGCCGGTTGAGCGGCAACTATGATGGCCGGTAGGATCGGTTGTCTGGGCTGATCGTAGGGAGGGGCGTAGCCCCGACCGGAGAGCGGACCAGACAACCGGTGGCGATCTTTTTCCCCTTCTTTCGGGGGGGCTGATCGGGGCTGTGGCGGGCGGTGGTATCGGAACACTCATCGAACAACGAGCGATGGGTTTGCGATGCCGGGCCACCACATTTCCGATCAGCAGGTATTTCTCTTCATGACCCATCGTCGCCAACACACCCAGGCCGTCGCGGCTGCCAAGGCCGGTATCAGCGAGCGCAGCGCACGCCGGATCGAGAACGATCCGCAGCTTCCGTCCCAGAAGAAGAAGGAGCGCCACTGGCGCACCCGCGCCGATCCGCTCGAGCCATTCTGGCCACGCGTCGAGGAGTTGCTCCAGATCGACGGTATCATTGCCGTCACGGTCTTCGAGACGCTCCAGGACGAGTTCGGCGAGGATGCTGTTCCCGATGCGATACGACGAACACTTGAACGCCGGATCGCCCGCTGGCGGGCACTGCACGGCGGCGAGAAGGAGATCTTCTTCCCGCAGCATCATGAGCCCGGTCGGCAGGGCCTGTCGGATTTCACGGTATGCGACAGTCTCAAGGTCACCGTTGCCGGCGAGACCCTGGCCTATCGCCTTTACCACTTCCGCTTGGCGGCGAGTGGCTGGGAGCATGCGGCTGTCGTGCTGGGCGGGGAGAGCTTTGCCGCCCTTTCGGAGCACCTGCAGGATGCCTTGTGGAAGCTGGGCGGCGCGCCGGCCGAACACCGCAGCGATTCCCTGTCAGCCGCCTACAAAAACCTCGACGCCGATGCGCAGCGGGATTTTACCCGAAGCTATGACGAGCTGTGCCGTCATTACGGCATGCTCGCTACCCGCAACAACCGCGGCGAGGCGCACGAGAACGGATCGATCGAAGGTCCCCATGCCCATCTCAAGCGACGGCTCGATCAGGCCTTACGCCGGCGGGGAAGCCGCGATTTCGTCAGCATCGAGGCCTGGCGCGAGTTCGTTGAGGCGCAGGTCGCCAGACAGAACCGGCGGCATGCTGCGCACATCGATGCAGAACGCAGGGTACTCAAGGCGCTGCCCGCAAGGCGAACCACCGATTTCGCCATGGTCACCGTCGATGTCACCCGCAACGGCACCGTCGCCATCGATCGGGTTACCTATTCGGTGCCTTCCCGCCTCGTCGGACGGCGCCTCAACGCGCATCTCTTTGACGATCGCATTGAGCTCTTCCTCGGTCCGGACAGGGTAATGTCCACGCCGCGTGTGCGGATCAGCCATCCCCACCGGGGGCACAGCATCGATTTCCGGCACATGATCGGTAACCTGCGCCGCAAGCCTGGTGCGCTGCGCAACCTCGTCTACCGCGAAGCCCTGTTCCCCGATCACGCCTACCGGCGGGCCTGGCAAGCCTTCGATGCCCAACTCGATGGACGGCAGGCCTGCCGCGATGCCGTCGCGCTGCTCGATATCGCCGCCAGGGGCGACTGTGTCGACGTGCTGGCCCGGCGGATCGATGAGGCACTCGACAGAGGGCGCTTGCCCGATGTCGATGCGCTCAGGGACGAGTTCCTGCCAACCGCAAGATCGCAGCGCGATGTCACTATCCCGCCTCCCGATCTGCACAGCTACAACAGCTTGATCGCCAGCGGGGAGGTGTACTGATGACCCGCACCAAGGACCAGGCCGCCGCCGTGCTGCCTACCCTGCTCAAGGCCTTGCGCCTGCCGAGTATCAACCGCAACTGGAAGCGCCTCACCGACACCGCCGATCGCGATGGCTGGCCGGCCGCCAACCTGCTGGCCTCGCTTCTCGAGATCGAGATGGCCGATCGCTCCTCCCGGCGCATCCAGCGCCATCGCGACCAGTCCGGCTTGCCCGCAGGCAAGACCTTCGCCACCTTCGATTTCGACGCAGCCCCCGGCATCCGCAAACCGCACCTCTTGTCCCTCGCCGCCGGTGACGACTGGATCGAGAGCGGCGGCAACCTGCTGCTGTTCGGCCAGAGCGGGACCGGCAAGACGCACGCAGTTGCTGCCATTGGTCATGCCCTCATCGACACGGGGCGGCGCGTCCTGTTCTGCTCCACCACCGACATGGTCCAGAAGCTCCAGTCCGCGCGCCGCGACCTCAGCCTACCCGCCATGCTCGACAAGCTCGACAAGTTCGATCTCATCGTGCTCGACGATCTGTCCTACGTCCGCAAGGACCAGGTCGAGACCAGCGCCTTGTTCGAGCTCATCGCCCACCGCTACGAACGCCACTCGCTCGCCATTACCGCCAACCAGCCATTTTCGGCATGGGACAACGTCTTCCCTGATCCCGCTATGACTGTCGCCGCGATCGACCGCCTCGTGCACCACTCGATCATCATCGAGATGAACGGCGAAAGCTACCGCAAACGTTCCGCCGTCGCCCGTATCAACGCCGGCGATTACGACCCGCCGAATGGCGCCCCGGACCGGCCATCATAATTGTCGCTGGCTTCGCGCTCGGGAGCACCCTTGCTGAGGCAACGGGTAATTGTCGCCAGCGGCAATTACATGCCAACCATCCCATGCGCTTCAGACCCTCGCTTCCGGCCAGCGTCAGCGACAATTACCCAGCGTCGTAATTGTCGCTCGACGGTTGCTCCCCGCAACAGCAAATGGTAGCCAGAATTCACCAACCGGCGCGGCCACCTATCGGCCATCATAATTGACGCCGACCGGACTCCGTAATCGTCGCGCTACAGTCAGACAAGGCCCTTGAGGCTGGAGAGGCCCCTAGGATCGAAATTTGGACGATGTTCGATAAGAGCAAGGTGCCACACAATCGCGCGCAACTGGTGGCGCTCGGGCTGGCGATAGGCGACGCTTTCCGAACGGCCTTCAACCACAAACAAGATTTGGAAGAGTTGGTGAAGGCGGCGACCAATCAGGCCGATCTTGACGCTATCGATATCGAAGACGGTTGGCAGGCATAATAAGCGGGGCCATAGACCCCGCTTGCTTTCTAATCCGATGGGTATTTTTGAAAAATCAGATGTCAGCTATCAGCGCGGAAATGCTCGGCTAGATATGCGTCAACTTCGCTCCTGATCCATCGTGGCGAACTGCCAACGTAAATCGGCGCGGGCAATCTTCGCTCATGCCGCATCGCGTTAATTTGTCGGCGCGACACCTTGAGATATTCAGCAAGGTCATCGCTTGTCAGGTATATGGTATCCATCACAACTCCATCTTGTTTTCAGGAAATTACCGTATAGTGCTTGAATATGCCGTTTTCAATATCAATCGAAAAAATCTTGATCGGCCTTTGCCAGCCAATCGGATAAACTCGTCATCCAAAATTGATTATACCTGCCAAACGCATTTCGTTGATCGTCTGAAATCACGAAATCAGGGACATTGTTGAATTTGGCGATGATCATCATTCGCTTACCAGCGTTGTTCGCATCCCGTTGCGCTTGTGCAATCCATCCGTCGAATAGCTTGCAATCTTGTTTGATCATCATCGTGAAAGATGGTGCGGCTTTGTAATGCTTGCATTCGAGAACGAATTTGAACGATGGCGGCGCAACGATGTCGCCAAATCTGGCATTGTCCAGAATGTGTGATTTCAACCGCGTTTGATTGCTGGCCCCAAAATAGGAGCCAGAATCGACATTCCGAACAAAGCCATTATCAAGGCCAAGATGTTGAGCAAAACGATCACTCAACACATTGGCTATCTTCCTTTCGTATGTGTTACCTTTGTTCTTACTATTGATCGCCATCCAATATTTATTTGGTGACCATCGCCAAGCAGGCATCAAGATGGTCTGACCATATTGTCAGCATCTCTTTGCGTTCGTCGAGATTTTGCGAATGGTTATAGCTCCGATTGGTCATGCTTTTTGGAACGTGGGCCAAAAGCATATCCATGCCCCTTTCGGTGAAATACTGATTACCCCTGCCCTTCTGATCACTCAAGAATGTTGATGCCGCCGTTCGGAAATCGTGGATGGTATAATGCGCCATGGTCCGCCGATCATCCGAAGCCATCTTTTCAGTCAGCTTGCGCATTTTTGACAAATACGATGAGCCACGCGCGCGGCTGATTAGCGGAAAAACGAAATGCTCATCATGGGCATTGGCTGGACGCTCTGGAAGATACTTTTGCGCCTGCTTGGTAAGATGGACAATATGCGGGACACCAGCCTTGGTTTTCTCAATATGCAATTCAAAGCCATCAACCGTTTTGCGCACTTCTTTCCATTTAAGATAGAATATGTCAGAAAGGCGAGTGACCGTATGCAGCAAGAGCATCAGCGGCTCATGATACTTGTCCATATCGGCAAACGCCAATTGAACATATCCTAGCTCATGATCGATCAGAACACGTCTGCGGATATTCTCCTTTGCTTTCTTCTGAATCTGGTGCGCGGGATTATGCTCTATCAGGTCTTCCCGCACACACCAATTCAGGAAAGCTTTCAGATGTGCCAGCACGCGATTGATTCCTGATCCAGTATATTCCGAGCGCATAGCATTGAAATGCTCGTTAAGCTCTTTTCGCGTGATGCTGGCTATATCTCTGGCACCAAAGGTTGGCATAATCCGAAGATTCATCAGGCCACGGATGCCCTCGCCGCTTGAGAGATTATCACCATGCTCTTTCATGTAACGTTCAAACGCTTTGGATAGCGTCATGAAGCGCGGTTGCGACAAAAACTTTGGCGAAGCTATTACATGCTTGGCTTCACTACGCATGGCCAGCGCCGTGGCCCGTGCATCCACCACGCTCATTGCGGGAAATGCACCGATAATCTTTTTGGTCTGCTTGCCGCCAACCCGACCACGCCAGATGAATATCTTTTCACCGTTGGCCTTGATGCGGGCCACCAGCGGCGTGCCTTCATCATTCAGGTCTACATAGCCTTTGTCTGGCTTCTGGCGCTTCAAAATCGAGTCGGTAAGTTTCATCGTTATCCCCATATCACGGAATATGGATATACATTATCATAATGAATACGAATCGTCAAAACGTTTGAATATAATTGAATATAAGTTTGAAAAACGTTTTAAGGCCAATGGCTTGGGCCTGATCGGGAGCCAGATGGCTGGACACATCGGCCCCGACCGCTGGACACATACCGTGGTGCGCGGGGCACATCCAAGCAGATTCCCGCAAATTAGTGCCCAACACTCTCGCCAATCGTTAAGATGTGCCCAACGATTTTGGGGTGTTTCTGGCTCTAAATGCCTGATTTTTAAGGGGTTTTTGGTGCGCCCGACAGGATTCGAACCTGTGGCCCCCAGATTAGGAATCTGGTGCTCTATCCTGCTGAGCTACGGGCGCCCGCGCTCCCTTTAGGGGGCCGCGCGCGCGCTGGCAATCGCGCTTGAACACCACATCGCGTTCTGTCCGCGCCGGGCTTCGGGATCAGTTGGTTTCACCCGGAGGCGCGATCGGGAACAGAACCGGAGCTATCTCGATGCCCTCTTCAATCAGGTCGCGCGCTTCCTCGGGCGTGGCCTGGCCGTGGATCGCCTCCACGTCCTTTTCGCCATAATGCATCGCCCGCGCATCGTCGGCGAAGCTGTCGCCCACCCATTTCGAGGACTTGAGCGCTTCGGCCTGCAGCGTCGCCAGCGCCTTGAACATGGCGACCGCCTCGGGAGGAAGACCTCCGCCCGCCATCACTTGCGGGGCGGAAACGCCCGCCGCCACGGCCGGCGACGATGGCACCGCGGCCACGGCCGCACCCTTGTCGGTCGGCACCCGAGCCGGAAGCTGGTTGCCCTTGCGCCCCACATGCGGGGCCATCACCGCCTTGCCGACATCACCGGAGCCGCAGGTGGGACAGGTGAGGAGACCCCGCGCCTGCTGCTGCGCGAAATCGTCCGACGAGCCGAACCAGCCCTCAAAACGATGCCCGCCATCGCGGCACTCAAGATCAAAGACGATCATATGACAGCCGATTTAGGCATTTCGCGGCCCGCCGCAAGAGCCTCGCGGTTCACCCTGCCGGGATCGGCTGCTTGTTGATGAGGCTGGGCAGTTGCGCGCGCACTTCGGCGATGCGCGCGGGTTCGAGCGTGGCGAAGCCAAGGCCCGGCTCCTCACCCATGTCCAGCAGCACTTCGCCCCAGGGATCGATGACCAGGCTATGGCCGTAGGTCCCGCGCCCGTCCTCGTGCCGGCCGGCCTGCGCCGCGGCGATGACAAAGGCGCTGGCCTCCACCGCGCGGGCGCGCTGCATCAGGTGCCAGTGCGCCTTGCCGGTGGGCACGGTGAACGCCGCCGGAATGGCGATGACATCGCATTGCCGCCGGCCGAGCTGTTCGAACAGCGCGGGAAAGCGCACGTCATAACAGATCGCCAGCCCCAGCCGTCCGACTGGCGTTTCCGCCGTCACCACGCTGTCACCGGGGCGATAGGCGGCGGATTCGCGCCAGCTTTCGCCGGTCGCCAGATCGACGTCGAACATGTGGATCTTGTCGTAGCGAGCCACGATCGCGCCGCTGGAGTCAATCAGAAATGAACGGTTGGCCCAGCGGCCTTCGCCCGATGAGGCGTCCCCGTTCAGGGCTTCGTCGCCGCGCTGCACCGCGAGCGACCCGATCGCCACCCAGATGCCGTGTTGCGCCGCCGCCGCGCGTACCGCCGCCAGCACGGGGTTGGCCTCTTCCGCCACGATATGCGGCGTCGCGCGCTGGCGATCGCGGTCGAGCAGGCCCGCCATTTCGGGCGTGAACAGGATTGCCGCGCCGCCGTGCGCCGCGCGGCCCACGGCATCCACGATCGCCGCGGCATTGGCTGCGGGATCGATGCCGGTGGTCATCTGGAACAGCGCAACCCGCACCGGACCATCGGGCATGGTCATGCTTTAAAGGCCCAGCAGCGGATCGAGCTTGCCGGCTGATTCCAGCGCATAGAGATCGTCGCAGCCGCCGACGTGGGTTTCGCCGACGAAGATTTGCGGCACCGTCATTGCGGCGGGCGCGCGGGCGAGCATTTCCTGCTTCTTCAGGCCGCCCATGGTCACATCGAATTCCTCGAAGGCCACGCCCTTCTTTTCAAGCAGCGCCTTGGCCCGCACGCAGAAAGGGCAGCCCCACTTGGTGTAGATATCGACTTTGGGCGTTCCGGCCATGATGTCCTCGTGTGCGGGCGCGCCCAGGAACGCGCCCCTTGCTGTTGGCTTGCATTCGAAAATGCGCTTCGGGGTCTTGAATTTCAACGGGGCTATCACACATCCCTTTTCGTGTCATGCGCCGCGCTGGCGGGCATGGCCACAAGGCCCAAGGGAATGCCGAACCGGGTTCCTGCGGGAGAGTGCAGATTGCTCAACAGAGGATATTGCCATGAACCGTTTTGATTTCACCCCCTATCGCCGCACCACCGTGGGTTTCGATCGCCTGTTCGACCTGCTCGAACGCCAGGCCCGCGCCAATGCCGGCGATAACTATCCGCCCTTCAACATCGAACGTCGTGGCGAGGATGCCTACCGCATCACGCTGGCCGTCGCCGGCTTCAAGCCGGAAGACATCGACATTACCGCCCAGCAAAACCTGCTGGTGGTGAAGGGCGCCAAGCCGGATGCCGAGGACCGTCAGTTCCTCCATGTCGGAATCGCCAATCGCGGCTTCGAACGCCGCTTCGAACTGGCCGATTTCGTGCGCGTGGAAGCGGCGGACCTTGCCGACGGGCTGCTCACCATCGACCTCGTGCGCGAAGTACCCGAAGCGATGAAGCCCAAGAAGGTGCTGATCGGCGAACAGAAGCCGCTGAAGGTGATCGAAGGCGATACCAGCGCCGCCGCCTGATCGCTTCCATCCGGTGCCGTGAAATCAGGGCGGTCCCTTCGGGGGCCGCCCTTTTTGAATCGGGCGAAACTCTACCAGGCTTCCGCTACGTCGATCAGCGCCTGCCGGTCGAGAATGGTCACCCGGCCACCCTTCAGCCCGACCAGGCCATTTTCGGCCCAGGCCGAAAGCTGGCGGTTGATCTGTTCGCGCGACATGCCGGCGAAGTTGCCCAGCTCCCCCTGGCTCAGCGCAATCTTCAGCTTTCCGCCGGCGCCGTTTTCCTCGACGTTGGCGTTCTCGGCCATCATCAGGCGCAACAGGAACCGCGCAAGCCGCGGGCCAGAAGTATAGGCCCGGTCCGCCTCGATCACCGCGTTGTTCTGGCGCAGGCGGCGGGCCATGGCGCGCAGCAGGCGCAGCGCCAGCCCTTTGTGCAGATCGATAATGTCGGCAAACGCCGTACGGCTCAGGCAGAGCGCCTCGGTCGGGTCGATTGCCTCGACGCTGGCGGTCCGTTCCCCGCCGTCGAGGAACGCGATCTCGCCCAGCACATGGCCCGGCTCGGCATAGTCGAGGATGATTTCCCGCCCGTTCGCGGCCACCATGCTGACGCGCGCAAGGCCTTTGAGGATGATGAAGAGCGTATCGCCCTCTTCCCCCTGCGCCATCAGTTCCTGCCCCGGCTTGAACGTCCGCAGGTGCGCGCGGCGGATGATGTCGGATAGCTCCGCCTGCTCGCAATCGGCGAACAGACTTTGCGCGGCCAGCGTGTCCGCAAGCTTGGCGGCGTCCATCGTTCAGTGTCCCCCAGCATTACCCCGAACGGATTACGGGAATCCGCTCCACCGAGGACAGATAGCCAGAGGAAACCGGCTTTGGCCAGTGCCTAAAGTTAACAAACGGTGCCGATTTGCGCCCGCGGCCGCACTGGCACGGCCTGTTTCAGAACAGGCGGGCCTGCTTGACCGCCGCCTCGATGAAGCCCCGGAACAGCGGGTGCGGATCGAACGGGCGGCTCTTGAGTTCGGGATGGAACTGCACGCCGATGAACCACGGGTGGTCCGGCCGCTCGACGATCTCGGGCAGCAGCCCGTCGGGCGACATGCCGGAAAACACCAGCCCGCCCTTTTCCAGAGGCGCGCGATAGGCGCCGTTCACTTCGTAGCGGTGGCGATGACGCTCGCTGATCGTCGTCGAGCCGTAGATCTGCGCGACATGGCTGTTGCCGTCGAGCCGCGCCTCGTAGGCGCCCAGCCGCATCGTACCGCCCAGGTCGCCGCCCGCCTGTCGCTTTTCGAGCCCCTCGGGCGTCATCCATTCGGTGATGATGCCCACCACCGGCTCGTCAGTCGGGCCGAACTCGGTGGACGACGCTGCGGCGATCCCGGCGGTGTTGCGCGCGCCTTCGATGCAGGCCATCTGCATGCCCAGGCAAATGCCGAAGAACGGCACGTTGCGTTCGCGCGCGAAGCGGACGGAGGCGATCTTCCCCTCGGTGCCACGTTCGCCGAAGCCGCCCGGCACCAGGATGCCGTGCATCGGCTCCAGATGCGCGGCGATCTCGCTGTCGTCCTTCTCGAACAGTTCGGCGTCGAGCCACTTGATGTTGACCTTGACGCGGTTGGCCATGCCACCGTGGACCAGGGCCTCGTTCAGCGACTTGTAGGCGTCCTGCAGGCCCACATACTTGCCGACGACGCCGATCGTCACCTCGCCCTCGGGGTTCTGGTGGCGATCGACGATGTCGTCCCAGCGGGCAAGGTCCGGCTCGGGCGCGGTCAGGCCGAAGTGGCGCAGCACTTCGGCGTCCAGCCCCTCGGCATGGTACTGCAGCGGAACGGAATAGATGCTCGATGCGTCCAGCGCCGGGATCACCGCCGATTTGCGCACGTTGCAGAACTGCGCGATCTTGGCGCGCTCGCCTTCGGGCAGCGGCTTTTCGCAACGGCACAGCAGGATGTCGGGCTGGATGCCCAGCCCGGTCAGTTCGCGCACCGAATGCTGGGTCGGCTTGGTCTTCAGCTCGCCGGCCGCCGCGATGTACGGCACCAGCGTGACGTGGACGAAACAGGTCTGGTCGCGGTCCAGCTCGTTGTGGAGCTGGCGCAGCGCCTCGATGAACGGCAGCCCCTCGATGTCGCCCACCGTGCCGCCAATCTCGCACAGCACGAAATCGAGATCCTCGGTTTCGGTCTGCGCGAAGTCCTTGATCGCGTCGGTCACGTGCGGGATCACCTGCACGGTGGCGCCCAGGTAATCGCCCCGGCGCTCCTTGGCGATGATGTCGCGGTAGATCCGGCCCGAGGTGATGTTGTCCGCCTGGCGCGCGGAAACGCCGGTGAAGCGCTCGTAGTGCCCCAGGTCAAGGTCGGTTTCCGCGCCGTCGTCGGTCACATAGACCTCGCCGTGCTGGTACGGGCTCATCGTGCCCGGATCGACGTTGAGATAGGGATCGAACTTGCGGATTCGCACGCGGTACCCGCGCGCCTGCAACAGAGCGGCGAGGCTTGCCGCCATGAGACCTTTGCCGAGCGAGGAGACCACGCCGCCGGTGATAAATATGTACCGCGCCATGGGAGTCGGGCCTTAGCGTCAGAGGTTGAATGGACGCAAGCGGTTACCGGAGAAATTGCTCCGGCAGTCCACAAGCTGGATGATTGCGGCCGTGGGCGGCCGCTGAAATCGGTCAATCGGCAACAAGCAAAGCGCCCGCCCCGCAAGCCCGGAGAGGGATGCGGGATCGGTGCGCGCTCTCTTGCCGGGTAACGGTTACTGCTTCGCGGCACCCTTGAGCGGGTCGGCCGGAACCGTCGCGGGCGCGGGTGCGCTGCCTTGAACGGGCGCGGCGGCGGGCTGCTGACCCTGCGCCGGCGCCAGCGGATCGGCCTTGGGCGCGGCCGGAACCGAACGGTCGAGCGAGGTGTCGATCGTGCTCCCCGAACTGGTCCTGACGGCCAGCGCGGCCAGCGCGATGCTCAGCACCACGAAGGCCGTGGCCAGGATCGTCGTCGCGCGCGTCAGGAAGTCCGCCGCGCCGCGCGCCGACATGAAGCCCGAAGGGCTGCCGCCAACGCCCAGGCCGCCGCCTTCGGACTTCTGGATCAGGATGACACCGACCAGCGCGGCCGCGACCAGCGCCTGCACGACGGTAAGGAATATGAAAAGCGACATGATGTTCTGCCTGAAACGATTGGGGCGCATGTAGGCCGCGAACCCGCCGATGGCAAGGCACCGGCTGAGGCTTGGCTGGCGCTCAGGCTTCGCCCGTGCCCGCGGCGGCGATGATTGGCAGGAACGCTTCCGCGGTCAGGCTCGCCCCGCCCACCAGCGCGCCACCCACGTCGGCGGCGGACAGCAAGTCGGCGGCATTGCCGGCATTGACCGACCCGCCATAGAGAATGCGCACCTTGTCCGCCGCTTCGCCATAGGCCGCGTTGAGCCGCGCGCGCACGGCGGCGTGCATCGCGATCACGTCTTCCACAGCGGCCACGCGGCCGGTGCCGATCGCCCATACCGGTTCATAGGCGACGGCGATCTTGCCCGCCGCAGCAGCGGCCAGCGCTTCGTCGCCCACCGGCAGGGATTCGGAGACCTGACCGGAAACCACGGTTTCGGCCTTGCCGGCATCACGCTCTTCCAGCGTCTCGCCCACGCAGACGATGATCGCCAGCCCTGCCGCCAGCGCGGCATCGGCCTTGGCACGCACGGCGGCATCGGTCTCGCCATGATCGCGACGGCGTTCGCTATGCCCCAGAATCACGAAATCGGCGCCGATGTCCGCCAGCATCGCGGCGGAGACGTCGCCCGTATGCGCGCCCTTCACTTCGGCGTGGCAATCCTGCCCACCGACATTCATCGCGCTCACCGCCTCGCGCAGCGTGTTGATCAGCGTGAACGGCGGCGCGAGCGCGACTTGCACATCGGGAAAGCGTTCGGCGGCACGGTCGATGGCACGGGCTTCGGCCAGCATGGCGCGCGTGCCATTCATCTTCCAGTTGCCAACGATGAAAGGCCGATGAGTCATAGGCTTCGACTGGTCCCCCTAGCAAAACTCGGATTCGCGCCTCCTGAACGAAAGTGAGGCGGCCTGAATCGCCGCGCGGCTAACAAACCACGCATAAGAATGCAAAACGGTTCCGCACATTACGGGGGAAAGCGTTCTCTGCCCGGGCGAAAGCGTTTTGCGCCGCGCCATCCGGGCGCAGGACGCAGCCCCGGCGTGGCCCCAGCGCGACCATTGCAGGATTCGCGTTTGGTCCCTAAGGCAAGGCCCCTTGATCGCGCGTGTGGCGTGCGCGCCGGCTTTGGCCGGTCGTCGCCCCGCGTGGCGACGTGTTGAACCGAAGTTACAAGATAGGCGATTGCCCCCGATGCTCGGCTTTTTCCGTTCCTTCCTCAAATCGCGCCTCGGCGTGATTCTGGCGCTGGTGTTCCTGGCGCTGATCGCCCTGGCTTTCGCCGGCGCGGACATCACCGGCAGCCGCTTCGGCGGCGTAGCGGGCGGCGACCGCGCGGCCTCCGTCGGCGGCGATCGCATCGGCATCGGTGATCTGGGCAAGACCGTGACACGCGCGTTCGAAGCCGAACGGCAGCAGGCGCCCACGCTGACGATGAAGGACTTCCTCGAACAGGGTGCGCTGGACGATGCGCTTTCCAGCATGGTCGATCGCACCGCCATGCTCGAATGGGGCAAGAAATACGGCATCGTCGCCAGCAGCCGGCTCATCGATAGCGAAATCGCCAAGATTCCGGCATTTCAGGGGCCGGACGGCAAGTTCAGCCAGACCACCTACAAGCAGCTCATCGCCCAGCGCGGCCTGACCGAAGCGGGCGTGCGCAACGATATCGGCCAGGGCCTTGTCGCCCGCCAGATCCTGGTGCCCGCCGGGTTCGGCGCGACCATGCCGCGCGACGCCGCGATGCGCTATGCCGCGCAGATCAAGGAACGCCGCGACGGCGTGATCGCCACGATCCCCTCGCTGGCCTTCGCGCCGAAGCAGCCGGCCACCGATCAGCAGCTCGATGCCTTCTACAAGGCCAACCTCGGCCGCTATCGCCAGCCCGAACGCCGCACCGTGCGCTATGCCTTCCTCGACGAAGCCGCGCTCAAGAACGTGCCGGCGCCCACCGACGGCGAAGTGGCAGAACGCTACAAGCTTAACGCGGCGACCTATGCCGCTTCCGAAACCCGCACCGTCACGCAGGTCATCGTCCCGACCGAAGCGGCCGCGCGCGCGCTGGCGGCGGAAGTGAGCGGCGGCAAGGCGATCGAAGCCGCCGCCAAGGAAAAGGGCCTGGGCGCCACGAAGCTGCCCGACCTGACGCGCGACGCCCTGTCCTCGCAGGCTTCGGACGCGGTGGCAGCCGCCGTGTTCGCCGCCGCCCAGGGCCAGGTTGCCGCTCCGGCGCGCAGCCCGATCGGCTGGCACGTCATCCGCGTGGATGCGATCGCCCGCAAGCCGGGCAAGACGCTGGATCAGGCCAAGGCGGAAATCGTCGCGGCGATGACGCTCGAAAAGCGCCGCGCCGCGCTGACCGACATGTCCGCCAAGATCGAGCAGCAGTTCGAGAACGGCACCAGCCTGAGCGACGTCGCCAAGTCGATGGGCCTTACCGTCCAGACCACCGCGCCGCTGCTCGCGACCGGACAGGTCTTCGGCAAGCCCGCCGAAAAGGCGCCGGCCGATATCGCGCCGCTGCTTTCGGCCGCGTTCTCGATGGAACGCGAAGGCGAACCGCAGATTTCCGAAGTGCCGGGCAGCGCCAAGTTCGCACTGTTCGACGTGGGCGAGATCACCGAGGCCGCGCCCGCTCCACTCGCGCAGATCAAGGACGTGGTCGCGCGCGATTACGCCGCCGATCAGGGTTCCGCCCAGGCCAAGATCGCAAGCGACAAGGTCATGGCCGCGCTCGCCAAGGGCACCCCGCTCGCCGATGCGCTCAAGGCGCTGGGCGTGGCCCTGCCCGCGCCGCAGGCCGTCAATATGGAACGCCAGCAGCTTGCCGCCGCCGGCGGCCGCGTGCCCGCGCCGCTGGCGCTGATGTTCAGCATGGCGAAGAAGACCAGCAAGCGGCTGGAAGCGCCGGGCAAGCAGGGGTGGTTCATCGTCACGCTGAACGACATCATCCCCGGCCAGGTCGCCGCCAACGATCCCATGCTGCCCACCATCCAGCGCGAGCTGGGCGCGGCGGCCGGGCGCGAGCTGGCCGACGAACTGCGCACCGCCATCCGCAACGAGATCGGCGTCAAGCGCAACGAAACCGCGATCGCGGCGCTGCGCAAGCAGTTGACCGGGGGTCAGTAAGCCCATGGTCGATGCGGCGGTGATCGAAAGCGCGCCGGCAGGGACCGGACGGCCCGAAAACTGGGACGTGGCCCACGCCGCGCTCGCCGATGGCCGTCCCGCGCTGATCTGGCGGCGCCTGATCGCCGATACCGAAACGCCCATCGGGGCCGCGCTGAAGCTGATCGAACCGGGGCGCGGCGATTTCCTGCTCGAATCCGTGCAGGGCGGCGAAGTGCGCGGGCGCTACAGCCTGCTGGGGCTGGACCCCGATCTGGTGTTCCGCGCCACCGGCCGCACGGCCGAGGTCAACCGCGCGTGGCGGCACGATCGCGAAGCCTTCGCGCCGCTGCCGGGTGACAGCCTGACCGAACTGCGCGCACTGGTGAAGGCTTGCCACATCGATGTGCCGGCGGCGCTGCCTTCGGCGCTCGCCTGCCTTGTCGGCTATTTCGGCTACGAGACCTTCGGCCTGGTCGAAAAGCTGCCCCGCGCACCGCAAAGCCCACTGGTTCAGCCCGACATGCTGTTCGTGCGGCCGACCGTGGTGCTGGTGTTCGACCGCCTGTCCGACGAACTGTTCGCCATCGCGCCGGTTTGGGCCGGCGGCGGCGCTTCGCCCGCGCAGGCGCTGGAAACGGCGGGCGAGCGCATCGACGAGGCGCTGCGCCGCCTTGCGCGCCCCGCGCCGCAGGACGCGCGGCTCGATGCACCGATGGACGTTGCGCTCGCCCCGGCAATGGCGCCCGAAGACTATGCCCGCATGGTCGGCCGGGCGAAGGAATACATCGAGGCGGGCGACATCTTCCAGGTGGTGCTGGCGCAGCGCTTCAGCGCGCCCTTCCCGCTGCCGCCGATCGCGCTTTACCGAGCGCTGCGCCGGATCAACCCTTCACCGTTCCTCTATTTCCTCGACTTGCCGGGCTTCGCGCTCACCGGTTCCAGCCCGGAAATCCTCGTCCGCATCCGCGATGGCGAAGTCACCATCCGCCCCATCGCCGGCACCCGTCCGCGCGGCAAGACGGCGGAGGAGGACCGCGCCAACGAGGAAAGCCTGCTGGCCGATCCGAAGGAACGCGCCGAACACCTCATGCTGCTCGACCTCGGCCGCAACGACGTGGGCCGCGTGGCCAAGGCTGGGACGGTCAAGGTCACCGAAAGCTACACCATCGAACGCTACAGCCACGTGATGCATATCGTCTCGAACGTGGTGGGCGAACTCGATACCGAGCGCGCGGATTCGGTGGATGCGCTGTTCGCGGGCTTCCCGGCGGGCACGGTCAGCGGCGCGCCTAAAGTCCGCGCCTGCGAGATCATCGCCGAACTCGAACCCGAAACGCGCGGCGCCTATGCCGGCGGCGTCGGCTATTTCGCGCCCGATGGTTCGGTCGATAGCTGCATCGTCCTCCGAACCGGCGTGGTCAAGGACGGCGTGCTCCACGTCCAGGCCGGCGCGGGCATCGTGGCGGACAGCGATCCCGCGTATGAACAGCGCGAATGCGAACACAAGTCCGGCGCCCTCTTCGCCGCCGCGCGCGAGGCGATCCGCGTGGCCAGCGATCCGGGCTTCGGGCAGTAGGACCCACCATGTCGCTCATTAAGCTTTGGAAAACTAACCCAGATGGGTTCAATAATTACAAAGCCCGTCAAATCGTAGCGTTTGCCGGCGATGGAAATCTGAGGGATAACTCAGATTGCAGTAAAGAATTGCGCGAGTACCTTCGATCTGTAAACATAGATAGACTTGCTGAATATGCGTTAGAATGTCTAAATCATGCATTTCCCGATAGCGGTTTCTTCTTGCAGGACGTTGTAAATGAGCTCGGCCGGCGTTTAGAATTTGACGTTAGCGATGGGCGTTATCGGGGAATACAAGGATCGGTGGGCTTTGACGGCATCTGGAACATTCCCTCAGGTCCTTCGATCGTCATAGAAGTTAAGACAACAGACACATACAATGTTTCTTTGGATTCTGTCGCCGGTTATCGGAGCAAACTACTCGACGAAGGCACTCTCGATAAATCCGCATCCGTATTATTTGTAGTCGGACGCAAGGATACAGGTGCTCTTGAGGCTCAAATCCGAGGTTCCCGTCATGCATGGGATATGCGTGTCGTGGGTGTTGATAGCTTAATTCGACTGGCGCGCGTCAAAGAAAAATCAAATGAAGATCAAACTGTTACGCAAATAAGAGAGCTACTAAGACCGTTTGAGTATACTCGTGTGGATAGAATACTAGATGTGGTCTTCAATGCCGCCAACGACGTAACTCAAGACGAACAAATGTATGATTCTGAAGAACAAAATGATGGAATCGAACCCAGTCCTACAACGCAGGACAGGACTCCGCAGCAAAAATTGGATGATGTTCGCCTCAAAGCAGCGGAAGCACTCAATCTAAAGCTGGGGGCAAATCTGATCCGCAAGCGGCAGGCTTTGTTCGAGGACAAAGATGGAAGCGTTCGCGCCTGCATCACCGTGTCAAAACGCTATGAGAATGCGCTGCAGCCCTATTGGTACGCCTTCCACCCAAAGTGGGATGCCTTTTTGGAAGGCGCCCAGCAAGGATACATGGTATTCGGCTGCGTCGACCGGAACGACGCATTTGCTATCCCTATATCTGAAATGAGGAAGGTCCTGCCCAGCCTCAATCAAACGATAAAATCAGATGGCAGCGTGTATTGGCATGTCAAGTTTGCGGACTTTTCAGACGGACTTGTCTTATTTGCCTCAAAGACCGGTGAGAGGTTCTCACTCCAACCTTATCGAATTGAGCTGCAATGATCCTCGTCATCGACAATTACGACAGCTTCACCTGGAACCTCGTCCACTACCTGATGGAGATGGGCGCGGAAGTGGATGTCGTCCGCAACGATGCGCTGTCCGCCGGGCAGGCGATATCCTCTGGCGCGCAGGGGTTCCTGATCTCGCCCGGTCCCTGCACGCCCAACGAGGCCGGGATCAGCCTCGATCTGGTGGGCGCGGCGGCTGACGCGGGCGTTCCGCTGCTGGGCGTGTGCCTGGGCCATCAGTCGATCGGGCAGTATTTCGGCGGGCAGGTGGTGCGCGGCGGGCTGATGCACGGCAAGACCTCGCCCGTCACCCATGACGGCACCGGCATGTTCGCCGGCATCCCCTCGCCCTTCACCGCCACGCGCTATCACTCGCTGATCGTGACCGACATTCCCGATGCGCTGACGGTCAACGCCACCTCGGACGATACGCACGTCATGGGCTTCCGCCATCGCGAGCTGCCGATCCACGGCGTGCAGTTCCACCCGGAATCGATCGCCACGGAACACGGCCACGCCATGCTGGCGAACTTCCTGCGGCTGTGCGGCGTGGACGCGAAAGTCCCGGCGTGACCGCGCTGCCCCTGGTCGACCATCCGCTCGACGAGGACACCGCCGAGCGGGCCTTCACCGCGATTCTCGATGGTGCGGTGGCGGACGAGGCGATCGCCGCCTTCCTCGTCGCGTTGTCGGAGCGGGGCGAGACGGCGAGCGAAATCGCCGGCGCGGCGCGGGCGATGCGCGCGCGGATGATCCCCGTGCAGGCCCCGGCCAACGCCATCGACGTCTGCGGCACCGGCGGCGACGGGTACCATACGCTCAACGTCTCCACCGCCGTCAGCCTCGTCGTCGCAGCCTGCGGCGTGCCCGTAGCCAAGCACGGCAACCGTGCCGCCAGTTCCAAGGCCGGCGCGGCCGACACGCTCGAAGCGCTGGGCCTCAACCTCGATCGCGCCGCTGAAACGGCGGAAGAGACGCTGGCGGACATCGGCATCGGCTTCCTCTTTGCCGCGCGCCACCACCCGGCGATGGGCCGCATCATGCCGATCCGCAAGGCGATCGGCCGGCGCACGATCTTCAACCTGATGGGGCCGCTCGCCAATCCGGCGCAGGTATCGCGCCAGCTCGTCGGTATCGCCCGGCCCGCCTACGTGCCGATCTATGCCGATGCGCTGGCCCGGCTCGGCACAGCGCGTTCCTTTGTCGTCTCGGGCGACGAGGGGCTGGACGAACTCTCGCTCGCCGGTGGCAACGAACTGGCCGACGTGACCGGCGCGGAGATCGTGATGCGCCGCGTCACGCCGTCCGATGCCGGCCTGCCCACCGCACCGATCGAGGCGATCCGGGGCGGCGATCCCGCGCACAACGCCGAAGCGCTGCGCCGCTTGCTGCTGGGCGAGCCCGGCGCTTATCGGGACGCCGTCCTCCTCAACGCCGCCGCCGCGCTGATGGTCGCGGGCGAAGCGCGCGACTGGCACGAAGGCGTGGAGGAAGCGGCCGAGGCGATCGACAAGGGGCTGGCCAAGGCCCTGCTCGATTGCTGGATCGTGGCGCTGCGGTAGAGGCCGGGATTGCGTGCGCGCCGGTGTCTCGACTTCGCTCGACACGAACGGGAAAGAGATGTTCTTCAACCTCCGTTCGTGTCGAGCGACGTCGAGACACACCGCACCACCCTCTCGACTTGCCCCGCGCCGTCCCGCTAAAGCGCCCCGATGACCGACAAGCTCACCGAGATCTGCGACACCAAGCGCCGCGAAGTCGCGGCCCGCAAGGCGGCCACCTCGCAGGCGGACCTCTCCGCCCGTGCCGCCGGGCAGAGCGCTCCGCGCGGGTTCGAGGCGGCCTTGCGCGCGAAAGCCGCCGCTGGCTACGCGCTGATCGCGGAGATCAAGAAGGCCAGCCCGTCCAAGGGCCTGATCCGCGCCGATTTCCAGCCCGCCGAACACGCGCGGCAATACGAGGCCGGCGGCGCGGCCTGCCTTTCGGTGCTAACCGATGCGCCCTATTTCCAAGGGCACGAGGATTTCCTGCTCGCCGCCCGTGCCGCCTGCGCGCTGCCGGTGTTGCGCAAGGATTTCATGGTCGATCCCTGGCAGGTTTCCGAAGCCCGCGCGATCGGGGCCGACGCCATCCTCATCATCGTCGCCGCGCTGGAGGACGGCGCCATGGCCGAGATCGAGGCCGCCGCGCTCGAACACGGCATGGACGTGCTGGTCGAGGTCCATAACGAGGCCGAGATGGAGCGCGCCGCGCGGCTGCGCTCGCGCCTGATCGGCGTCAACAACCGCGATCTCAAGCGCTTCGTCACCGACATCGCCATCACCGAACGCCTGGCCCCGCTGGCCCCGCAAGGCACGCTCATGGTCAGCGAAAGCGGCATCAATACCCATGCCGATCTCCAGCGGCTCGAAAAGTGCGGCGCACGCACCTTCCTGGTGGGCGAAAGCCTGATGCGGCAGGCCGATGTCACGGCTGCGACAAAGGCTTTGCTCCAGGGCTGATCCGCCGCGCTCCGCATCGGTCCATTTTCACCGTACCTCGCTCCCCCGCACGGCAGTAGGGGCGGTCCCGTCATAACGGGCAGCGTGGGTGAAAAATGGCATGAAGGCAGTCCTGCGGGGATCGCGCCGCGTCCTGCCTGCCGCCGGCACGATCCACGCTTTCCGCACCGCCCCGTTCACGCGCTTTTCGCCGGAAGAGACCGGACGGTGGGCCGCGTTCCGCGTGATCGGCGCCACCCCCGCGATGATCGCGGTTTTGGTGCTGGACGGGATCTGGACCGCACCGCCTACGCTTGCGGACGCCGCCGCCTGCGGCATCCTGCGCGAGCACCGCTTCTCGCTGCGCCAAGAACCGGCCATCTTCGGCCTGCGCCCGCCGGACTGGAAGCTCGCCGACTTGCGCGAACCCGCGTTGCTGGGCAAAGCGCCACTGTCCGCGCAGGACCTCGCCCACGCCGAAGCCATCGCCTGCTATGGCATCGGCGCGCGCTACGGCACCTCGCTCGACAGCGCGAGCATCGCGGCCGAAGGCGAATGGCGCTGGGCGCACGAACGCGATGCGCTGCGCGAGGAAGTCGCGCGCGCATTGATCGTCGAGAAGGCGGAAGCGGCCGCCGCCCGCGCCGTCCAGGCAGCACGGACCGCCGCGCTGACGTGGGACCGGCTGCGCGCCGAAACGCCGCTGGCAGGTTGGGATGCCGCCGCCATGGCCCTGCCGCCCGCTTTCGTCGCCGGCGCGCGCAGAACGCTTCTGCAGGCCTGCACCGAACTGGCCGCGCTGGCGCCGAAACCCCGCAAGCCCGCCGCGCGCGCGATCTTCAAGCGCTGCGTGGCGTGGTTCAACCACGCCGATCACCGCATCGGCGGCATGATCGGTACGGCGGAGCGCGACGACATCCGCGCCGCTCTCGCCGAGATGGCCCGGCTTGCCGGGCAGAAGCGGCTGCTGGAGGAAATCGACGGCTGGCGCGACTGGTAGGGAAGGACGGCACCCTGTCGTCCTTGCAAGGGGCAAAGCCCTGCGGCAATCTAGGTGACGGTCTGGATTGCTTCGCTACGCTCGCAATGAAGAACAGGCCTATCGGCACGGAGACAAGCCCTTCCCTCTGTCCTGCGCCGCGATCCTCTGGCATGACCACAGCATGACGGCCTGTTCCCCCCCTTCTTGCGGCGCCATTTCCGCCGCCTGCCCGCCCCACGTTCCTTCGCCATGGACCGTGGCGACTTCGCAAGATTTCTGCCCATGAGCGGGCTGACGCATCTCGATTCGCAAGGCCATGCGCGCATGGTCGATGTCGGCGGCAAGGCGGAGACGGCGCGTGTCGCCATCGCGCGGGGCCGCATCCGCATGACGCCGGCCACGCTTGCCGCCATCCGCGATGGCGATGCGCCAAAGGGCGACGTTCTGGCGGCAGCGCGGATCGCCGGGATCATGGCGGCGAAGAAGGCGGGCGAGCTCATCCCCCTGTGCCATCCGCTTGCGCTCAATGCGATCGCAGTGGAGTTTGCCTTCGTGCCCGATGGCGTGGAGGTGACCGCCACCGCGTCGCTCACTGGCCGGACCGGGGTGGAAATGGAAGCGCTGACCGCCGTCTCGATCGCGCTGCTGACCATCTACGACATGGCCAAGGCGCTGGACAAGGGCATGGTGATCGAACAGGTCCGCCTGATCGAAAAGCGCGGCGGCAAGTCGGGCACGTGGCGCGCGGATGAAGGGCCGCAAGATAAGGCATGAAGACGCCGCCGTTACCGCTGGAGGAGGCGCAGCGCCGCCTGCTCGCCCTGGCCCCCTCACTGCCGGTCGAACACCGCCCCGCTGCCGAATGCGTGGGTTTCCATCTCGCCCAGCCGCTTGCCGCGCGGCGCAACCAGCCCGAGGCCGCGCTCTCCGCCATGGACGGATACGCCCTGCGCGCCACCGACCTTCCCGGGCCGTGGACCGTGGTAGGCGAAAGCGCCGCCGGCCATCCGTTCGACGGGACGGTCGCGCCCGGACAGGCGGTGCGGATCAGCACCGGCGCCGTGGTTCCCGACGGCGCGGACATGGTGCTGATCCAGGAAGACGCCGCTCGCGTCGGCGACAGCCTGCGTCTTACCGGCGAACCGCCCCTGCCCCGGGACAAACACATCCGCCCGCGCGGCATGGATTTCGCCCTCGATGCACCCTTGCTGCCGGCCGGGCAGCGCATGGGGCCGGCGCAGATCGCCCTCGCCGTGTCCGCCGGGCATCATTACCTTGCCGTGCGCCGGCCAGTGAAGCTCGCCGTGATCGATTGCGGCGATGAGCTGGTCGCCCCCGGCACCCCGCTCGCGCCCCACCAGATTCCCGCCAGCAATGGCCCGATGCTGGCCGCGCTGGCGGCAAGCTGCCGGGTCGTGACCGACCGCATCGGACCGACCCCCGACCGGCTCGATGACCTCATCGCAGCGCTGGATCGCGTGCGCGATGCCGATGTGGTGGTCACAAGCGGCGGCGCTTCGGTGGGCGACCACGATCTCGTTCGCCCGGCAATCGAGGCCACCGGCGCCACGCTGGACTTCTGGCGGGTCGCGATCAAGCCGGGCAAGCCGCTGATGGTGGCGCAACGCGGCGCGCAAGTGATCCTGGGCCTGCCCGGCAATCCCGCCGCCGCTTTCGTTACCGGCTACCTGTTCCTGCTGCCGCTCCTCCGGGCCGCGCTGGGCGCGGCGGAAACCTTGCCACGCGTTATTCCCGCCCGCCTCGCGCAGGATATGCCGGCCGGTGGCGGACGTACCGAATTCCTGCGCGCCCGCTGGGACGGTGCCAGCGTGACGCTCGATCCCCTGCAGGATTCCGGTGCGTTGTCGTCGCTCGCGCGCAGCAACGCGCTGGTCCGGCGCGAAGCCCGCGCGCCATTGAAGCCTGCGGGAACAGATGTTCCGGTCTATTTGCTGGAAAATGGCGGAATTGCTTGACGGGTGCGTTTTAGTTGCTTATTCGTTCCGTATTCGTTCACTATGGAGTGACGCGCAATGCTGACGCGCAAGCAGCACGAACTGCTGACTTTCATCCAGCTCCGGCTTGAGGAGTCCGGCATTTCCCCCTCGTTCGAGGAAATGAAAGAAGCGCTCGATCTCAAATCGAAATCGGGCGTCCACCGCCTGATTTCCGCGCTGGAGGAACGCGGCTTCATCCGTCGGCTACCCAACCGCGCCCGCGCTCTGGAAGTGCTGCGCCAGCCGGACAGCGCAACCACCAAGGCCGCGTCGCGCACGGCTCCCGCCAACGATGTGGTCGTGCCGCTGCGCAGCCCGCCGAAGACCGCACCGGCGCCGGCGAACGACGTCATCGAAGTGCCGCTTCACGGCCGCATCGCCGCCGGCGCCCCGATCGAGGCGCTGGAAGGTTCCAGCGTACTGCCGGTGCCCGCCGCCCTGCTCGGCGCGGGGGAGCATTACGCGCTGGAAGTATCCGGGGATTCGATGGTCGATGCCGGGATTTTCGATGGCGATTTCGCGCTGGTCCGGCGCACAGACATCGCCCGCGATGGTGAAATCGTGGTGGCGCTGATCCGGGGCGAGGAAGCGACGCTCAAGTACCTGCGCCGCGAAAAGGGCATGATCCGGCTCGATCCCGCGAACGCCGCCTACGATCCGCAATACTACCGTCCCGATGAAGTGCAGGTGCAGGGCAAGCTCGCGGGGTTGCTGCGCCGCTATCACTGATCCGTTGATGCGGGCGACGGCGCGGCTTCCGGCCGGCGCGTCGCCGTCCAGCGATACCAGCCGTGGTGCCCCTGCGTCTCGGCTACGGTGCGCACGGTTCCGGCGGCAAGATCGATGGTCAGCCCGCCGGTTCGCGCCAGCAAGGCCCGGTCCGCCTTCAGCATCCGGGGCAGGCAGGTCCGCGGCAGCCGGCGGTCGGCGATGACGATGTCCGCCGCCGCGCAGGCCCGCTTCAGTTCCCCGATCTCCACCAGATCCTGCCCGCGCGCCATCAGCACCACGAATGCGCGCTCTCCCCGTTTCAATACTATCCGGCAGAAATCACCGTTGCAGGCCGCGCCGGGCCAGGTATCGAGCGGCCGCACATCTCCTTCCATGCCGGCCATTTCCAGCAGGTTCTCGCGCGTGTACTCCCCGCGAGTCTGGCGCAGCACTAGCAGGTCCTCCCCCTCTCCGGTAATTCCCACATTGCGGCCGTCGCCCGATACCAGGATGTCGGGCGGGCGCATGGTGGCAAAGACCAGCGCGGCCACCGTCGCCGGAACGAAGCCCCACAAGCGGACGGTGCCGGTCCACAGCGCCAGCCACAGCCCGCCGGCAACGAACAGCGCGAACACCCCGGGCGGCATCGACGGCATCAGCGTCACCGCGCCGGGCTGCCCCGCCGTCACGTGCGCCAGCCACAGCAGGAGTTCGAGCGACTTGCCCGTCAGCCACCACGCCGGCCCGCCCGCCCCCACCACGTCCAGCACCAGCGCCAGCGCGATCAGCGGCATGGTCACGAACGTGGTCAGCGGAATGGCGATGACGTTGGCCGCCGCGCCGTAGATCCCGGCGCGGTGGAAATGGAACAGCCCGATCGGCATCAGCGCCAGTTCGATCACGAGTCCCGTCGCGAGCAGCATCACGAGATGCCGCCCCAGGCGAAGCAGTACCCCTTCCTCGCGCGCGGCCAGGAAGCGCTTGGCCGGGGCGGAACCGTGGAACGCGATGATCGCGATCACGGAAGCGAAGCTCATCTGGAAACTCGGCCCGAATACGGCCTCGGGCCAGAACACCATGACGAAGAACGCCGCCACCGCCAGCATCCGCAGCGACAGCGGATCGCGCCCCAGCGCCAGCGCCGCCAGCACCAGCAGCGCGCCGATGCACGATCGCACGGTCGGCACTTCCGATCCCGTCAACAGGGTATAGGCAATGCCCGCCAGCGCCCCCGCCGCCGCTGCGACGATCGGCAGGCGCACGCGCAAGGCGACGAAGGGAATCAACGCGAACAGGCGCACGGTCAGGAAATAGACCGCCGCGATCACCGCGCTCACGTGCAGGCCGCTGATCGAAAGCAGGTGCGTCAGCCCGGCATCGCGCATCGCGTCCTCGTCGGTCGGCGCGATGCTGCCCCGATCGCCGCTGGCCAGTGCGGCCGCGATCGAACCGGGCGATCCACCAAGGCGGGCGCGGATGTGATCGGCCAGGTGTTGCTGCCAACGGCGCAGCAGCCCTCCCCCATCGGGCGGGGCCAGCACATCGACCGGGCCGACCACGCTCCCGGTCGCGGCCAGGCCCTGGAACCATGCGGCGCGGGCGAAGTCGTATCCACCGGGCAGCATCGGCGGAGCGGGCGGCATCAGGCGCGCCCGCAGGCGCACCGTGGCGCCTTCGGCAAGACCTGGCCGGTCCTGCGCCAGCGGCAGGTTCACGCGCACCCGCATCGCATCGGGCACGCCGTCCATTCGCGCATCGATCAGCAGGCGCACCCGTTCGCGCGCGCTTTCCTCCTGCCGGTCGAGAATGCGGCCTTCCACCCAGCCGATGGTCGGACGGGCCACCCCCGACTTTCCGACGAGCGCAGACTTGCTCCACACCGTCACGCACCCCGCCGCGACCATGAGCGGAAGCGACAGCAACGCAAGCCGGACATAGTCCAGCGAGCCCTCGCGCGGGAGCGTCAGGGTCAGCGCCGCCACCGCCGCGCAGGCCGCGAGGAGCGCCATCCATTGCCATGGGCCATCCAGTTCGAGCCAGCTTGCGATGCCGGCCAGGAACGCGACCGCGAGCCACGGCGCACGCTCGAACGGGCGGGCGGCGAGGAATGCGTTGATCGACGGAAGTATGCTGGACAAGCGCCGATATTTGGCCCAATGCCGCGCCGGTTCCACCGGCAGATTCTCCGCCGGTTCAGCCTCAGTTTCGACTGTGGCCATGGACGCCATGGAATGCAATAGGAAGGACCGCGCGGCCGATGGCAAGCGCCACTGAAACCGTTTCCGCACAATCGGCCGTCAGAGCCGGCCAGGAACGCTCCGGCGTTGTTACGCGCTTTGCTCCCTCGCCGACCGGGTTCCTGCATATCGGCGGCGCCAGGACCGCGCTTTTCAACTGGCTGTTCGCGCGTCACCATGGCGGCACGTACCTGCTGCGGATCGAGGACACCGATCGCGCCCGCTCCACCGACGCGGCGATCGACGCGATCTTCGACGGGCTGGAGTGGCTGGGCCTGACCGGCGACGAACCGGCCGTGTTCCAGTTCGCCCGCTCGGAGCGGCACGCCGAAGTAGCCCATGCGCTGCTGGCGGCCGGCCATGCCTATCGCTGCTACCTCACCCAGGAAGAGCTGGCCGCGCGCCGCGCCAAGGCGCAGGAAGAACGCCGCCCGTTCCGCATCGACAGCGAATGGCGCGACGCCGATCCCGCGACCTGGCCCGCGGGCCAGCCCTATGTCGTGCGGATCAAGGCCCCGCGCGAGGGGCAGACGGTCATCGCCGATCTGGTGCAGGGCGAGATCACGGTCAGCAACAGCGAGATCGACGATTTCATCCTGCTCCGTTCCGACGGGACGCCCACCTACATGCTCGCGGTCGTGGTCGACGATCACGACATGGGCGTGACCCACGTGATCCGGGGCGACGATCACATCAACAACGCCTTTCGCCAGCTCGTGATCATTCGCGGGATGCACGCGATCGAAGGCGGCTGGCCGGACCCGGCCTATGCCCACATTCCGCTGATCCACGGCGCGGACGGCGCCAAGCTTTCCAAGCGCCACGGCGCGCTGGGCGTGGACGCCTATCGCGACGAGATGGGCCTGCTGCCCGAAGCGGTGTTCAACTACCTGCTGCGCCTTGGCTGGGGCCATGGCGACGAGGAGATCATCTCGCGCGATCAGGCGGTCGAATGGTTCGATATCGGCCACGTCGGCAAGGGCGCATCGCGGTTCGATTTCAAGAAGCTGCTGAACCTCAACGGGCACTACTTGCGCGAAGCCGAAGACGCCCGGCTCGCGGCGCTGGTTGCTCCCCGGCTCAAGCCGCTGGCCCCCGCGTTCGACGAAGCGCGGGACATGGCGCTGCTGGAGCAGGCGATGCCCGTGCTCAAGGTGCGCGCAGCCGATCTCAACGAACTGGCGCAGGGCGCCGTGTTCCTGTTCTCGCAGCGTCCGCTGCCGCTCGACGCGAAAGCGCAGAGCCTGCTGACGGACGATGCACGCACCATTCTCGCAGCGATCATCTCCAGGATCGATGCGGAATGCGACTGGACAACCTCCACGCTGGAGGCCAGTCTCAAGGCCATGGCAGAGGAGCTGGGAGTAGGACTGGGCAAGCTTGCCCAGCCGTTACGCGCAGCGTTGACGGGTCAGACAACCTCGCCGGGCATATTCGACGTTCTGGTCTTGCTGGGCAAGGAAGAAGCGCTTGCGCGACTCCGCGACCAATCCGCATGAACCAGTTCGTTTTCTAATCTCCTTGCCGTATCTCCCACGGCACAACCCAGATCAGGAGGGCTTAGCGTGAGCGAAAACCAGGCTACTTTGAGCGCGGACGGCAAGACTGTCGAAATGCCGGTCCGCAGCGGCACCATCGGGCCGGATGTGGTCGATATCCGCAAGCTCTACGGGCAGACCGGCCTGTTCACCTACGATCCCGGCTTCACCTCCACCGCGAGCTGCGATTCCGCGATCACCTATATCGATGGCGATGAAGGCGTGCTGCTGCACCGCGGCTACCCGATCGGCCAGCTTGCCGAACACTCCTCGTTCATGGAAGTCAGCTACCTGCTGCTGAACGGCGAACTGCCGAACCAGGACGAACTCGCGGAGTTCACCCGCACCATCAGCCGCCACACCATGGTGCACGAACAGCTCAGCACGTTCTATCGCGGCTTCCGTCGCGATGCGCACCCCATGGCGATCATGTGCGGCGTGGTCGGCGCGCTTTCGGCGTTCTACCATGACTCCACCGACATCGCCGATCCGCAGCACCGCAAGATCAGCTCGCACCGCCTGATCGCCAAGATGCCGACGATCGCGGCCATGGCGTACAAGTATTCGGTCGGCCAGCCGTTCCTCTATCCGAAGAACGAGCTGTCCTACACCGGCAACTTCCTGCGCATGACGTTCGGCGTTCCGGCCGAGGAATACGAAGTCGTGCCCGAAGTGGAACGGGCGATGGACCGCATCTTCATCCTCCATGCCGATCACGAACAGAACGCCTCGACCTCGACCGTGCGCCTTGCCGGATCGTCGGGCGCCAATCCGTTCGCGTGCATGGCGGCGGGCATCGCCTGCCTGTGGGGACCGGCGCATGGTGGCGCGAACGAAGCCGCGCTGAACATGCTCAAGGAAATCGGCACGCCCGACAAGATCCCGCACTACATAGAGCGCGCCAAGGACAAGAACGATCCGTTCCGCCTGATGGGCTTCGGCCATCGCGTGTACAAGAACTACGATCCGCGCGCGACCGTGATGCAGCAGACGGTGCGCGAGGTGTTCTCGGCGCTGAAGGTCAACGATCCGCTGTTCGAAACCGCGCTTCGCCTCGAAGAGATCGCGCTCAACGATCCCTACTTCATCGAGAAGAAGCTGTTCCCGAACGTGGACTTCTATTCGGGCATCATCCTGTCGGCGATCGGCTTCCCGACCACGATGTTCACCGTGCTGTTCGCGCTGGCGCGCACCGTGGGCTGGGTGGCGCAGTGGAACGAAATGATCTCCGACCCCGGCCAGAAGATCGGTCGTCCGCGCCAGCTCTACACCGGGCCGACGCAGCGCGACTACGTACCGCTGAACCAGCGCTAAGCTTCGGGAGCGGCGGCGATGCTCAGAATAATCCTGCGGATTTTCGGCGTCGTCGCCGTCCTGATGGGCGGGCTGTGGATGGGCCAGGGAACCGGCCTCATCCTGTGGCCCGCCTCCAGCTTCATGCTGGATCAACGCGAATGGGTATGGAAAGGTGCCGTGCTCGCCCTGCTGGGCGCCGGCGCACTATGGCGAGCCTCACGCCGGAGGCGCTGACGTCCCCTGGCTGTCGGCCGGCAGTTCCAATACGAACCGCGCGCCCTGTCCTGGCGTCGCCTCCACCGACAGGTCTCCCCCCATCGCCCGCGCCAGCCGCCGCGAGATATAGAGGCCAAGCCCGGTTCCGCCGTCGCCCGATCGGCCCAGCCGTTCGAACTTGGCGAAAAGCCGGTCCACCTGCTCCTGCGTCAACCCCTGCCCTTCGTCGGCCACGCAAAGCCAGGCGCGCGCGCCGTCGGTCCCGCATGACAGCGTGACGGTGGAACTGCCCGGCGTGTAGCGGATGGCGTTATTCAGCAGGTTTAACAGGATCTGGAGCACGCGCCGGAACTCGCCGATCGCGGGGGTCCGCGTCTCTTCGGCAGGGGTCGCTAGCCCGATTGCGCGCTCCTGCGCCCGCACGGACAGGATACCCGCCGCGCGCCGCGCGCAATCGGCCAGATCGATCCGATCGGGTGCGGGCTTGAATCCCTCCGCCTCCACAGCCTCCAGATCGGCGAGATCCTCGATCAGCCCCAGCAGATGGCGGCCCGCCTCGGCGATATCCCCGGCATAAGTGCTGTATTCGTCCGACAGCGGCCCGGCGAGGCGGGTGCGGATCGTTTCGGCGTTGGCGATGATGCGGTTGATCGGCTGCCGCAGCGCCGGCGCCAGTTCGCGACCGATGATGCCGTTCCAGCTCGCCGCGTCCGGCGCCTGGGGTGAAGGGGCCACGCTTTCATGCGGTACGGCGACGATGCCATCCGGCACCAGCAGCAATTCGAAACCGGCGTCCCCCATCGGGAAAAGCCGCGCGCGCCAGGGCCGATCCGATCCGTCGATTCCCACCGCCGCATCGTCCAGCAGGCGCCAGTGCAGCGCGCTCTGATGATGCCCCAGCTCGGCCAGCGTCACGAATTCGGTCCAGCGCCGTCCGATCCCTTCGCGCATGGCTGAGACCATGCCCGCAAGGTCGGCGGCCATGGCATCGACCGAGACCACGCGCTGTTCGGCATCGAGCAGCACTTGCGCTTCGGCGATCTGCCGGACCAGCGCCGCCGCGCCGGGCGCATCCGCGCCGCTATCCTCCACCGCGGAGGTCCGCCACCGGCTCAGTTCGATCCGTGCACCGTCCGCGTCGGGCGTGACCGCCGCCCATGCGGACAGCGCCTGCGTTTCGTCCATGAACGCTATCGTGCGCGCCAGTGGGGTGCCGGCCCGCCGCGCCGATCGTACCAGATCGAGCAGGGCCGGGATCGCGATCACGCCGGGCAGCTCACCGCCGCAGCGCCGTTGCCAGTCCGCCAGTACCTCGCTGGCATCGGTCAGCCGGTCGTCGGGATCGCTGACGCCGTGAGCCAGATCGAGCGCCTTCATGAGCGCTCGTACCCTGCCAGCAGCGCCGCCGCGCGTTCGGGCGCGACAAAGCCGAGGCCCGCCGGGACCGTTCCGCCCGGGTGCACCGCCAGGAATTGCGCCGCGATCGCGCTTTCCTCCAGCCCGCAGGCGATCAGCCCTAGCAGCAGCCGGGTCTCGTGCCCCTCGGCGGTGGCGAAAACGGCGGCCTCGCGCGAGCATCCGGCGCCCAGCGCCAGCGCCGTGACGAACAGCGCCGCGCCCGCATGCGTCAGCACCAGCGAAACGCCGGCGCTCTCCCCCAGCGCCGCCACCGAGCGGCGCAGCAAGGCCAGGCGGCTGCGCTTTTCGTCCAGCCCGGTGCGCACGATCCGTTCCGCCTGCACCGCATCGGCATCGGCATCGCGGGCCACGCCCTGCATCACCCGGATCGCGCGGTTCAGCACATCGCCGGGCAATTCCGTCAGTGGCAACTGCATCCGTCGCTGCTGCTGGCAGAAGCGCGCCTGTGCTGCCATCAGGTTCACCGCCAGCGTCGAAACCGATGGGTTGCCGGCGCCGATCTGTTCCTGGATCAACGGCGACAATGCCGGATCGAGCGCAGCCCTTTCGCGCAGCCGCAACGCGAGGCGCCATTCGAGCGCAAGCGCATGAAAGTGTTCGAGGATTGCCGGCTGTTCCGCCAGCCCGGCAATCAGCGCGTCGACCGTCGCCTCGCCATCGTGGCTGGCGCGATCCGGCCCGATCAGGGCGGCGGCAAGCTGGCGGGCACAATCCGCCAGCATGCCGCGCACGCGGGCCAGAATCTCGTCGTCGAAGATCGTTCCCAGCCCGTTATGCAGCAGATATTGCAGTACCGGACCGGTCCCCGCATACGCGCGATCCTCCGCCGCCAGCCGCGTGGCCAGCACGTCCTCCATCGCTCCGGAAGCGACTGCGGGAACCACGGGGTCCATCATCGGAAATCTTTTATTCCCGAATGGTTGATGCGGCGTTAGCGGTACGGCGGCCGACGGCGCTCGCGTCGAGCAGCGTTCCCGCCAGCAGGGCTAGCACGACCATCCGCAGCGTGGCGTCGAACGGCCCGATCGCGCTGAGCACCGCCAGGCCGATGCCGCACAGGAAGCGGTCGCTCAGCCACGATGTCCAGTCGCGCCCCGCGCAGACCACGGGCACAAGTCGCAAGGTCAGCACGAGGACCAGCGGCGCGAACAGCCGCAGCGCCGCCGCCACGCCCGAAATATCGGCCAGTTCGGACCGCCACGCGCACAGCGCGACGAAGCCGGCGTCGAGCAGCAGCGCGAACGCGGCCCCGGTCGGCGCCATGCGCGCCGATGCCAGAAGCGATGCCCGCTCCACCCGGGCGAGCAGCGCGGCGCATTCGGCCACGAGCCAGCAGAACGCCAACAGGACAAAGCCGATCGTCGCGCTCCCGAACCAGCCCGCGCCCACACCCAGCACGCCGAGCGCGAACGAGGCGATGGTGACGATATAGGGCCGTGTGCCGGCGTGCAGCAGCGCCGGGCCGATCTTCTGCACGGCGATGCCGGCCAGCATTTCGCCCGGCGAACGGCGGTGCGCCCCGATGGTATGCAGCCGCAGCCAGCCCGGTTCGGCCCGGTGCGCTTCCTCCTCGCTGCGGATCAGACGCCACCGCCCCTGATCGATGAACGCAAAGGGAATGTCACGCTGAGGCACGCCGGCCTGTACCGCGATTCGCAGCAAGGCGGACGCCGGACTCCATTCGGGCGGCAATTCGCCCAACCCCGCCACGACGCGCCCGGGCAAGCGCATGGCGCCAGCGCTGGCGTGGTTGATGTCGATCCGTTCGAATCCGGCGGCCAGCCCGGTTTCGATGGGCATGGTCAGGATCACCGGACCGTCGTTGAGCAGGCGCAAGGCATCCTCTGGCACGGCAAGCAGCCCGTCGGCCAGCACGAGAAGTTCGTCCTCTGGCGAAACCAGCGGCACCAGCGCCCGCCCCGTGGGGATCACATGAAACCGGGCGCCAGCACTTTCGGCCACGTGCTGAAGCGCCACGAGTTCGCCGGTCAGCGCCTCGGCCTGCACCACGATGCGCGCGCAACCAAAGGCCAGCGCCAGGCCCACCTGATGGCGCAACACGGAACGCCCGCCGATCGGCAGGTGTCCGCGCAGCCCCGACGGCTCTTCCGCCGCGGCTTCCATCAGCGATAGCAATGCGACCCGCACGCTCTCCGGCCTCCTGTAAGCCGCCATGGTAGGGCGCAGAGGCAGTTCTGCCAAGCGCGCCGCCCGCCTTATCCCCGCCCCGCAGCCCGCTGTGGCGAAGCGTCAGGCTTCGGGCGCGAGATCATCGATATGCTGGCGGATTTTCCGGAGGATGCGCGGTTCGCCCGGCGCGGATTCGATCGCCTCGTCGGCGAGCTCCATCAGCAGCATGTCATGAAAACTGGCGGAAAGGCCCTTCAGCCGCAGCGCAGCCATGTGCCAGTTGCCATCGCACCGCGCACGCGAAAGCAGGTCCAGCTGCCGCTCGATACTTTCGACGAAGGCCGCGCGCAGTTCAAGGAACAGGGCCGGATCGTCGCCTGCGGCCGCCGCCAGCGCGGCATCGATGGTTTCGCCGAGATAGGCCATCGGGCCATATTCGACAGTCATTGTTAAAACTGGGTTTATGCCGCTGCCCGCGGCGTGGTATGCCCCTTCCATGAGTGGGGGACGCATCATTCCGATCGACAGCAGCCAGCCCGAAGGGGAGGCGGCTGCCGATACGCGCGACAATCAGGCGGAACCGCTGGAACTGACCGATCCGATCGGTGATTTGCCGGCGATCGAGGCCGGCGAGAGCGAATGGTTCGAGGAAGCCACCCATTCGCGGTTTTCGGGCCTTCTCGCGCCCGCCCTGGCGACGTTGGCGATCGGCGCCTGGACCGGCCTTTTCGTGTGGGCCAACCTTGACGCGTTGCGCGCGGCACCTGCACCGGCCGTCTGGGTCCAGTCGATCTCCTCATGGTCGATGCCCGTGTTGCTGTGCCTGGTCGCCCTGCTGCTGGTCCTGCGCCTGAGCAAGCGCGAAGCCGCGCGGTTCAACGACGCCGCGCGCGGGCTTTCGCTGGAGTCGCAACGGCTCGAACAGCGGTTGACGAGCGTGAACACCGAACTCTCGCTGGCGCGCAATTTCATCGCCTCGCAAAGCCGCGATCTGGAAGCGCTGGGGCGCATCGCGGTAGAACGCATTACCGGCAGCGCGGCGCGGTTGCAGGAACTGGTGGTCGACAATGGCGCGCAGGTCGATCGCATCGCCACCGTTTCGGTCAGCGCGCTCGACAACATGGAGAAGCTGCGCGGGCAACTGCCGGTCATCGCCAATGCGGCGAAGGATGTGACCAACAACATCGCCGGTGCCGGGCGCACGGCGCATCTCGAACTTGAGAGCCTTGTCGCCGGCTTCCAGCGCCTCAACGAGTTCGGCGTGGCGAGCGAGCGGCAGGTCGATTCGATCCGCCGCAAAGTGAATGAGGCGCTCGCCGCGTTCGAGGCCGCGACTCATGAACTCGAAACAACATCATCCGAACGCTTTGCCGCGCTCACTGCCGAGGGCGAGGCATTCCGCGAGCGGCTCGATCAGGACGAGATCGCGGCCCTGGCGGCGATTCGTGCGCGCGCTGATCACCTGGCGACCGAACTGGACCAGCACCGTGTCGCCACGATGGCGGCCGAGGCCGAGGCGCTGGATGCCCTGCAACTGCGCTTCGACACGCTGCGCGAAGAAAGCGGCAGGCTTGGCGAACAGATCGCTGCCGCCGAAAGCGACGCGCTCAAGGCCTGGTACGAACGCTCCGCCGCCCATGCCGATACCACGCTGCAATCGCTGGGCGCGGTCAGCCGCGATCACGAAGCGGTGGTGGCGCAGGCGATGGAGCGCCTGGCCGGCTTCGAGGATTCCGCCCGTTCGCTGGTGTCCCGGATCGAGGCCGAAGCCCGGCGGCTGGACGACGAACTGGCACGCCGGCGCGCGAGCACCGAGGCTTCCGCTTCGGAACAGCGCGCGGCGCTAACCCGCCGCCTGACCGAGATCGACGATGCCATCCTGCTGCGGCGCCAGGCGATGGAAGCCGCCGGCGCCGAAGCCGCCGACGCGCTGGCCGCCAAGCTTGCCGAGCTGGACCAGGTGATCGAGGAACAGCGCCGGCAACAGGTGCAGAGCACCCGGCAGCTCGCCACGCATTGCGACCAGATCGCCGAACGCGTGGTTTCCTTCTCGCTGGCGCTGCGCGCCTCGGGCGAACAGGGTGGAGAAACCGCGCAAGCCGTCGATCAGGCGCTGGGTCTGCTCAACCAGCGGCTTGCGGAATCGCGCGACGCGCTGTCGAAAACAGATGTGCAGATCGGGGAACTGACGCTGGCGGCGGTTCGCCTGCTCGAACTGATCCAGGTGAGCGGCGAGCATACGCGCACGCAGCTTCCCGAAGCGCTGCGCAGTTCCGAAGCCGGGCTGAAGGGCATCGAGGATCGCGTGTTCATGCTGCGCGACACCTTGCGCGAAGCGGGCGACAGTGGCCGCACCCTGTCCGAAGACATCGTCGCCACGCGCGGCGAAGTGCGCGATGCGATCAAGGACGTCGGCCGGTTTCAGGAAGCCTTCCTCAGCCGCGCGGCGGAACAGCAGGTCAGCATCAGCGAACTGCGCCAGCTGCTTGCCACCGCGCGCGGCGAAAGCGAGGAGCTGGCCACGCAAGTTGACGAGCGGCTTACCGAAGTGCTCACGCGGCTCTCCGGCGTCGCTTCGGGGATCGCCTCGGAACTGCGCGAAGGCACCGTCGGCGAAATCGAGGAAATCGCGAACCGCCTTGGCGACCAGAGCGGCGCGGCCATCGTGCGCGTGCTGCAGGGGCGCGGCGCGGAACTGGTGGGCAAGCTGGAAGAAGCGATCGACGCCGCGACGCACGCGAGCCGTGATTCGGTTATCCAGATGCGCGACCAGCTAAGCCGGGTGGATGAACTGGCCGGCAACCTGGAAGCGCGCGTGGAACGCCTGCGCGAACGCGCAACCGAACAGGTCGACAACGATTTCGCGCGGCGGGTGGCGCTCATCACCGAATCGCTCAACTCGACCTCCATCGATATCGCCAAGGCGCTGTCGACCGACGTGTCGGAAACCGCGTGGGCGGCCTATCTCCGCGGAGACCGAGGCATCTTCACACGGCGCGCGGTCAGCTTGATCGACAGCGGACAGGCCAAGGCCATCCAGAGCCACTACGAACGCAACCGCGATTTCCGCGAGAACGTGAACCATTACATCCACGATTTCGAGGCGATGCTTCGCCAGCTTCTGTCCACGCGCGATGGCAACGCGCTGGGCGTGACGCTGCTGTCCTCGGACATGGGCAAGCTCTATGTGGCGCTGGCGCAGGGCATCGAGCGGTTGCGGGCATAGGCTAAACCCGATCTTAACCAAAGCCGCGTAGTGTGTTCGGATAGGTCCGGACCGGAGGCGATTACCCACCGGTAAACCATTCCCATTTTTTACGCCTTAACAGGCCGCCCGTAGCTCCCAACGCGATAACACGTTGGGAAGAAATCATGGGATTATCACTTGGCGGCCTGCTCGGCAGTTTCGTGCCGAAGCAGACCACGACTACGAATACTGCCACACCGCAGCCGGCGCCCACCGCCCCTGCATCGTCCACTCCGACCTCCACGTCGTCCACGGTCACGAGCGCTCCCGTCGCAAACACCGCCGCAGTACCCGCGCCAGCCGGTACCGCAACGGCAAACCCCTCGACGCCGGGCGTGATCGTGCAAACCAGCAGCCCTCCCGCGGAACCGGTGACGTACACCATCCCGGTGACAGCCCCCACGCCCAGTGGAGCGACTTCGGCGGCTTCATCGCCCACGCCATCGAACGACAGTCCCCCCGTCGCAGCGCCGGGGTCTGCCAGCACGCCGCCCGCCAGCACACAAACTGCGCCGGAGCCGGAGCCTGCCCCGGCCAGTCCCGTGACGGAAAACGCTTCAGCGCCGGGCGTGACCCCGCCAGCCAGCAGCGCCCCTGCTGAACCCGTGGCCTATGCCACTCCGGCGGTCGCGCCGGAGGCGCCCCTACCGGCAGAGGCAATCGCCGCGCCCTCCCCGGCGTCAGCGGGCATCGCACCGAGCGCGAGCACCGATAGCCCGGAACCGGCTGCAAGCGCGCCGCGACAGGCGAGCACACCGGCCGAAAACACGCCCACCGCTCCCGTGGCGAGGGACGGCACGGCGGCGATCAGCAACGCGCCGATCGCCACTCCAGCATCGCCCACATCGAAGCAGGTCTCGATCGCCAGCCAGGTCAAGGCCGTCGCGGAAGCTGGTCGCGCCGCCGCCGTCAAGACGGAAGCGGCTTCTGCGGAGCAGACGGAACGCTTCACCCACGCCGAGATATGGGCGCGGGCGGCCTACGAAATGATGGCCCAGGCATCCGCGCAAAACGTCAGGGCACTGCACCTCGTCGCATCGAATTGATCGCGGCCTTCGCCGAAAAGGAAGGGGCGCTTCCCGAAGGAAGCGCCCCTTTTTGCGCCGATCCGATCGAACCGGCCGTTCAGGGCAGCGGGGGCACCGGCTGCGGCGGAATGCCCGCGTCGTCCTCATGCACCTCGACCGTGCCACGGCCCACATGGCTGCGGCTGCGGCTGTAGGCGAAATAGACCAGCAGGCCCACCGCCGCCCAGATAACGAACAGCATCTGGCTCTTCACGTCCAGCTTGTAGAACAGATAGAGGCAGCCCAGGAACGAGAGCGGCGCGGTGATCATGATTGCCGGGGTGCGGAACGGACGATGCCGCGAAGGCTCCGTGCGCCGCAGGATCAGCACCGCGACCGAAACCGCCGCGAACGCGAATAGCGTGCCGGAGTTCGAGATGTTGGCAAGCAGACCCACCGGGAAGAATGCCGAGAACAAGGCCACGAACACACCCGTCAGGATAGTAATGACGTGCGGGGTGTTGAACTTGGGGTGGATCTTGGAAAAGGCCGCCGGAAGCAGGCCATCACGGCTCATCACGAAGAAGATGCGGGTCTGGCCGAACATCATCATCAGGATCACCGAAGGCAGGGCAAGGCCCGCGGCCAGGCCGATCAGGTTGCCGATCTGCGGCCAGCCGATCTCCCGCAGCGTCCACGCCAGCGCTTCCTTGGAGCAGACCACCGCCTGATCGCCGATGCCCGCGCACTGAGCCGCCAGTTCGCGGCTGCCCGGTTCAAGCCCCATGCCGTGCGCATCCATCACCGGCTGCGCGCCGACCGAACCGATCACGCCCGCCGCCACCAGCAGATAGAAGATGGTGCAGATCGCCAGGCTGCCGATCAGGCCGATCGGCATGTTCCTCTGCGGATTCTTGGTTTCCTCTGCGGCGGTCGAGACAGCGTCGAAGCCTACGTAGGCGAAGAAGATCGAAGCGGCCGCCGCGCCCACGCCACTGAAGCCCAGCGGCATGAACGGTTCGAAATTCTTCATGTTCATCACCGGGACCGACAGGATGATGAACAGCGTGAGCGCGGAGACCTTGATCGCCACCAGCACGGCATTGACCGTCGCGCTTTCCTTGGTCCCGATCACCAGCAGTCCGGTGACGAGGCTGGCAATCAGCATGGCGGGCAGGTTGACCACGCCGCCGTCATAGGGACCGCGCACGAGCATGTCGGGTATGTCTATGTGGAAGGCGTTCTCCACGAGCCCGACCACATAGCCCGACCAGCCGACGCTGACCGCGCCGGCCGCCACCGCGTATTCCAGGATCAAGGCCCAGCCGACCATCCAGGCGATGAGTTCGCCCATCACGGCGTAGCTGTAGGTATAGGCTGACCCCGAAACCGGCACCATCGCCGCCATTTCGGCATAGCACAGGGCGGCCACGGCGCAGACGAAGCCGGCGATGACGAAGCTGAGCATCATGCCCGGCCCGGCCTTCTGGGCCGCTTCGGCCGTCAGCACGAAAATGCCGGTGCCGATCACGGCGCCGATGCCGAGCATGGTCAGTTGGAAGGCGCCGAGCGAGCGATGCAGCGATTTCTTCTCGGCAGTTGCAAGAATGGCGTCGAGTGGTTTGACGCGACCGAACATGGAATTCTCCCGCCTTGGACCGTTGCGGACCGCCGATCCCTCGGAACGGTTACACCGGCAACCAGGTTGTGGCGGAGGAAGCTAGCGGCAAGGTTCCGTCACGCAAAGGTCTTTTTCCCCCGCCTTCTGGGGATGCCGGCATGCTTGCGGGCGGCGAACGATGGTCTAGAAGGCTTGTCCCCGTATTCCGAAGGGACCACATGCATGTCCACGACGTTCCAGCTCGATACCGCGACCAGCCGCGCCAACCCGACGCCGGCGCCGATGAAGCGCCTGACGGTTCCGGCGATCCGTCAGCGCAAGAAGGACGGAGTGACCGACCAGCCCGTGGTGATGCTGACCGCCTACACCGCGCGGCAGGCACAGTTGCTCGATGCGCATTGCGATCTGCTTCTAGTCGGGGATTCGCTGGGGCAGGTGATCTACGGCCTGCCTTCGAGCGTTCCCGTCACGCTCGACATGATGGCCGCGCACGGCGCGGCGGTGGTGCGCGGCAGCTATCATGCCGCCGTCGTGGTGGACATGCCCTTCGGCTCCTATGAAGGTTCACCGGAACAAGCGTTCGCCAGCGCCTCGCGCCTGCTGAAAGAGACGGGCTGCGCGGCGGTGAAGCTCGAAGGGGGCGAAGCCATGGCGGAAACCGTGGCCTTCCTCACCCGCCGGGGCATCCCGGTGATGGGCCATGTCGGCCTGACGCCCCAGGCGGTGAACGTACTGGGCGGCTACAACGCGCGCGGGCGCAGCGAGGCGGAAGCCGCCAAGATCGTCGGCGATGCCAGGGCGCTGGCCGATGCCGGCGCGTTCGCCATCGTGATCGAAGGCGTGGTGGAACCGATCGCCATCCAGATCACGCAGGCCGTGCCCTGCCCCACGATTGGCATCGGCGCATCGGCGCAGTGTGACGGGCAGGTGCTGGTGACCGAGGATATGCTGGGCATGTTCGAACGAGTGCCGCGTTTCGTGAAGATCTACGAGAACCTGGCCGAGACGATCTCCGGCGCGGCCGCGCGCTATGCCGACGAAGTCCGCAACCGGACCTTCCCTGGCATCGAACAGACCTACCAGCCGCGCTGATTCCGCATAACGCAAGCATCCGCGCATTTCCCGGCATTGCGTTGCCGGGTCGTTCCGCTATGCCCGGCGTGACCGTCCATGGCCGCGCGTCGGCCACCGCCTTTCCATATCTTCAGGGGACCACACCGTGCTTCGTTTCTACAAGGGCTCGATCGGCTTCACGCTGGTCTGCCTCGCGCTGGCGGTAGCTTATGGCTGGTGGCTGACGGGTTCGGCCTCCGCGACATTGGCGCTGGTGTGGATCGTGACGGTGCTGTCGATCCTCGAAATCTCGCTGTCGTTCGACAATGCCGTGGTCAACGCCACCGTCCTCGCCGAGATGGACCACGTCTGGCAGCGGCGGTTCCTCACCTGGGGCATGGTGATCGCGGTATTCGGCATGCGCATCGTGTTTCCGCTGGCGATCGTGGCGATCGCCGCTGGCATCGGGCCGGTGGAAGCGCTCAAGCTCTCGCTCAACGAACCGGCGCGCTACGAGGCGATCGTCAGCGGCGCGCATGTCGGCATCGCCGGCTTCGGCGGCGCGTTCCTGGCAATGGTGGGCCTGTCGTTTTTCTTCGACGGTGAAAAAGAAGTCCACTGGATCCGCTGGATCGAGGAGAAGCTGAGCCTCGTCTCCAACGTCAAGGCCGCCGAGATTGGCCTGTTAATGGTGGTGCTCTATCTCGTCTCGCTGCTGCTGGATGCTGCCGAGGCGCATACCTTCATCGTATCGGGGATGCTCGGCATCGTGGCTTTCATCGCGGTGGAAGCGATCGGCACGATCCTCGAAATGCGCGAAGAAGCGCAGAAGGCGGCGGGGGCGCTGGTCCGCTCGGGACTTGGCGGATTCCTCTATCTCAACGTGCTGGATGCCTCGTTCAGCTTCGACGGCGTGATCGGCGCATTCGCCCTTTCCAACAACATGGTGATCATCGCACTGGGCCTGTCGATCGGCGCCATGTTCGTCCGTTCGATGACGATCATGCTGGTGCAGAAAGGCACGCTGGCGGAATACCGCTATCTCGAACACGGCGCGTTCTGGGCGATCATCGCGCTGGGCGGGATCATGCTGGCATCGGCGCGCTTCCACATTCCCGAAAGCGTGACCGGGCTAATCGGCGCGGCCCTAATCGGCCTGTCGCTGTGGTGGTCGATCCGCCACCGGCGTCGGCATCCCGACACCGGCGCGGATTGAACGGCTAGTCAATCGGCGTCGAGACGAGCTTTGGTTCGGGAGCCGGCGTACCAAGGAAGCGCGGCGCCGGCGCGGGCATGACCATGCCGTCGTCCTTCACGAACGTGCCGCGTGCCACGTTGTGCGCGTGGCCCGGCGCTTCCGCCAGGCTGAGCACCGGCGCGAAGCAGATGTCCGTGCCATCCATGATAGCGCACCATTCGTCGCGCGTCTTCGTCAGGAACAGCGCCTTGGTCCGCTGCTTGAGATCGGGCCACGCCTTCGCATCCATCTGCCGCGCGAAATCCGGATCGTCCTTCAGCCCGGTCTTCTCCATCAGCAGCGCGTAGAACTGCGGCTCGATCGACCCTATCGAGATCCACTTGCCGTCCGCCGTCTCGTAGGTGTCGTAGAAATGCGTGCCGCCATCGAGCAGGTTGACGCCGCGTTCGTCCTTCCAGATGCCGTTGCCGAAGAACGTCCAGGTCATCGCGGAAAGGATCGCCGCGCCATCGACCATCGCGCAGTCGACCACCTGCCCCTTGCCCGTGGTGCGGGCGCTGAACACCGCCGCCATGATGCCGAACGCCATCAGCATGCCGCCACCGCCGAAATCGCCGACCGCATTGACCGGGAACTGGGGCTTGCCGCCCGCCTCGCCATAGGTGTGCAGCGCGCCGGACAGGGCGATGTAATTGATGTCATGCCCGGCCAGCGGCGCCATCGGCCCATCCTGGCCCCAGCCGGTCATCCGGCCATAGACCAGGCGCGGGTTGTCCGCCAGCAACACGTCCGGACCAAGGCCGAGCCGCTCCATCACGCCGGGACGATAGCCTTCGACGATGGCGTCGGCCTCCTTCACCAGCTCGCGAATGCGCGCCAGCGACGCCGGGTCCTTGAGATCCAGCGCGATGCGCTGGCGGTTGCGGTTGAGGATGTCGCGCTGGCCATCGTCGCCGACACGGCTTGCGGCTCCCGGCCGGTCGATCCGGATCACTCTGGCGCCATGATCCGCCAGCATCATGCAGGCGAACGGCCCCGGCCCGATCCCTGCGAACTCGATGACAGTCAGTCCTTCCAGCGCTCCGGCCATGCCGCTCCCCCGCGTTTAATTGATCGATTAAAGCGAGGTCGTACCGCCCGGGGCGGTGTCCTGTCCAGAGCGATTCCGCCGGACAAGGCGGGCGGCGCGATCAGCCCTGCCCGCGCCGCGCCAAAACCTGCGCCATCGCGTCGGCGTCCCCATCCCGCCCCTCGCGACGCCAGCCGGCTTCCAGCAGCTTCATGGCTGCCACGCTGCCGGGGTTCTGGAACAGATAGCGCGCGGTCATGCCATCGGCTTCGCGCGCCCTCCCCGCCGCGCGCAGCGCCGCATCCATGCGGACCAGAACCGGCTCGGTGTAACGGATGGACGCGGCCCGATCGTAATCGGCAATGGCTCCGGTCGTGTCGCCCGCCAGCATCCGGACATCGCCGACCAGCAGGTGCGCCTCCGACGCGCCGGGATTGGCATCTCGCAGGCGCGTGGCAACCGCAAGTGCCTCGCCGTGGAGCCGCATTTCCAGCAGCCCCCGGACATAGGGCAGCGCGTTGGTCGCGAAATTCGGCGCCTCGTTGTAGCGCACGCCCAGCACGCCCAGCGGCGCGCCCGAGGGCAGCGGCGCGAACGCACGGACGCCGTGCTGCGCCGCCCGGGCAAGATAGGGCGCGGCACGCTGCGGCTTGCCCTGCCGTTCCCACGCATGACCGACAAGCGCGAGCATATAGGGCGATGCCCAGGGCTGGCGTGCCACGATCTCGAACCGGTCGAGTATCTGCCGGTAATCCCCCTGGCGATCCAGCGCCCGCGCCAGCATCTTCTGCACCTCTAGGTTGTCCGGCTGCATCCGCGAGAGGCGATCGAAGTATTCGACCGCGAGATTCACGTTGCCGGCCCGGTATTCGAGAATGCCGTTGAACTGGATGGCGGCCGGCATGTCGCGCAGCGCCGATCCCGTGCGCAGCAGGATCGAACGGGCGAGTTCGGTCTTTCCCGCGCGCGCCGCCAGCACAGCTTGCAGGTAAAGCGCGCGCGCGTTCTTCGGATCGACCTCGATCAGCTTGCGGCAGACCGCCAGCATCGCGCGATACTGGCCAAGATCACCCAAGGTAGCGGCATATTCGCCCAGCAGGGCCTTGTCGTTGGGCGCGATCCGCAGGCCGGCCTCGAACCACGGCAGGGCGGCGCGCAAGCCATACTGTTCGCGCACCAGCATCCCGCGCAGTTCCAGCGCGCGCACATTGTTCGGGTCCAGCCGTACGGCGTGATCCGCCGCCGCGATCGCCTGGGCCTGCTCGCCGCCCGAAAAGCGCAGCCGGGCAATATCGACCCACAATCCAGCGTCAGCGGGCAGGAACCGCAGCGCCTGGTCAAACGCCTGTGCCGCCGGTTGAAGGTTGCCGTCGGCCAGTTCGAGCCGCCCGCGAACGTGCCAGCCGTTGCCCGCCGCATCAGGGGCGAACGCGCCTTCGGTCAGCCAGCGTCGCGCTTCCGTCCGGTCTCCTTCCAGCAGCAGCGCCTCGCCCACCAGATCGCGCACGGCATCGGCGGGCGTGCCGTTGCGCACCGCTTCGCGCAACGGCACTTCGGCGGCGATCCCGTCCCCCCGGTCCAGCGCGGCGCGGGCCTTTCCCCGCAATCCATCAAGCGAGGGCGCGCTGCCCGCAACCGGGAGCGCGACGGCGAGCAGAACCGCCGCCGCGACCAGCCGCGACACGACGGGCCAGCGCCTAGTGCTGGAGATCGTATTGCTTGAGCAGGTCATAAAGCGTCGGCCGGCTGATCCCGAGCAGGCGAGCGGTTCCGGATATGTTACCTTCGCTGCGCGCCAGCGCGTGCCGGATCACGCGCCGGTCGGTCGCCTCGCGCGCGGTCTTGAGGTTCAGCGGATTGTCGGTGCCCTCGTCCGGCGCGGGCAGGTCGAGGTCCAGCGCCGTCACCAGCTTGCCGTCCGCCATGATGACCGCGCGCTTGATCCGGTTTTCCAGCTCGCGGACGTTGCCGGGCCAGTTCCAGGCATCGATGGCGGCCAGAGCATCGGGCGCAAACCCCTTGACGGCCGGGTTCATCTCGGCCGCGAAGCGCGCGAGGAAGGCATTGGCCAGCAGCGTGGCGTCCCCCGGCCTCTCGGCAAGGCCCGGAATGCGCACGACGATTTCGGCCAGGCGATAGTACAAATCCTCGCGGAACCGCCCTTCGGCGATCATCGCTTCCAGGTTCTGGTGCGTGGCGCAGACGATGCGCGTATCGACTTCGATCGAGCGACGGCCCCCGATGCGCTCGATCGTGCGTTCCTGCAAAAAGCGCAGCAACTTCACTTGCAGCGGGAACGGGATGTCGCCCACTTCGTCGAGAAACAGCGTGCCGCCGCTGGCCATCTCGATCTTGCCCTCGGTGGTCTTGACCGCCCCGGTAAAGGCCCCCTTCTCATACCCGAACAGTTCGCTTTCGAGCAGGTTTTCCGGAATGGCCGCGCAGTTGATGGCGACGAACGCGCCGCGCCGCCGGTTCGACGCTTCGTGCAGGCCGCGCGCCAGCAGTTCCTTGCCGGTGCCGCTCGCCCCCAGCAGCATGACCGAAACATTGGTGCCGGCGACCCGTTCGATCGTGCGGGCAACCTTGACCATTTCCGGCGCGGCGGTGATCATCCGGCCCAGCACCTTGTTGTCCGGCCCGGCGCGATCCGCCAGCGAGCGGTTTTCCGCCTCGATCCGGTGGAGGTGCAGCGCGCGGCGGACGATCAGGCCCAGCGCATCGATATCGACCGGCTTCTGATAGAAATCATAGGCGCCCTTGGCGATCGCGGTCAGCGCGCTTTCGCGCGCGCCGTGGCCGCTGGCGACGATCACCTTGGTATCGGGCTTGAGCGCCATGATCTCGTCCAGCACGGCAAAGCCTTCGCTGGTGCCGTCGGGATCGGGCGGCAGCCCCAGATCGAGCGTCACCACCGCCGGCTCCTCCGCCCGTAGCAGCGCCAGCGCGCTGGCGCGATCGCCGGCGACAAACACGTCGAAATCCTCGTAGGCCCATTTGAGCTGGGCCTGAAGACCGGGATCGTCCTCGACGATCAACAGCTTGGGGCGCTCCTCGGTCATCATGCCACTTTCTTTTCTGCGGTACCGTCACCGGTCCCGGAACTGTCTTCGGGCTCTGCCGCCACCGCGAGCGGCAGACGGATCGTGAAGCGGCTGCCCAGCCCTTCCCGGCTTTCCACATCGAGCCGCCCGCGCATGGCGCGCACCATTTCGCGCGCTTCGAAGGCCCCGATGCCGAACCCGCCAGCCTTGGTGGAAACGAACGGCTTGAACAGGCCGTTGCGGACAAAGTCGGCGCTCATGCCCGCGCCGGTATCGACCACGTCGATACACCCCTCCGCACCCTCGATGCGCCAGCGCAGCAGCACCGGCATCCCTTGCGGGCTGGCATCGATCGCATTCTGGACAAGGTGCAGGAGCACCTGCTCCAGCGTTTCGCGATGGGCCAGAACGCCGAAGGACGCTTCATCGACAGCGTGCGCCCGCGGCCCCTGCGCGCCGGCATAGCGGGCGACCACCCCCTTGCACACGTCTGCCACGTCCGTCCCGGAGAGTTTTTCCGGAGCCGCCTTGCCATAGCGCGAAAGGCGCGCCAGCAGCGCGTTGAGCTTGTCTGTGGAATTGCGCAACGTCACCAGCATGTCGGCGCGAAATGCCGGATTTTCGGCATGGCGTTCCGCGTTGCGCGCCAGCAGGCTGAGCTGGCTCGCAAGGTTCTTGATGTCGTGCATCACGAAGGCGATGCGGCGGTTGAACTCGTCGAACCGGCTCGCCTCAAGCAGCGCGACCTGGCCGTTGTTCTCCGCCAGATAGCTCGCCAACTGCTGCCCCACCACGCGCAGCAAGTCGAAATCCTCCCAGTCGAGCTGGCGCATCACCGGCGGCCGTCCCAGCACGACCATGCCGACAAGACGTTCGAAATGCAGCAGCGGCACCAGCGCCCAGGCTTCGTGATCCTCCACCAGCCAGCCCGGCACGCGCGCCCGTTCGCCCTGATGATCCGTGCCGGCGCGCACCTCGTCGAGATCAACGATGAAGCCGTGCTGTTCGAAAAAGGCCATGCTGGCCGCGTCCATCGCCATGCCCGGCACTTCGGCGGCGGGCCATTGCCAGCGCCCGGCCAGTTCGAGGTCGCCCGTTTCGGAAGGCACCAGCAGCAGGCCTTGGGCGCTGTCGGTGATGTCGGCCAGCGCCTGCACCACGCGGGCGTGCAGCGGCAGCGCCTGCGCCCCTCCGTGGCCGATCGTGCGGGTGAAGCGCAGCCATTCGGCGCGATAATCGTAGCGATGCTGGAACAGGTGCTTGGCCAGCATGACCTTGGCCCAGCCGCGCAGGCGCTTTGACGGCATGACCGCCAGCACCAGCACCGTGATGGCCACCGCAAAGCCAAGCTGCGCCAGTTGCGAGGCATTGCCGCCTAGCCACGCGAGCGATTGCGCGGCACCGACCATCACGATCATGTAGCCGCCGATCACCAGCAGCGACAGCGACTGGAAAGCGATCGTGCGCGAAGGCGAAAAGCGCAGCGACGATTGCGCACGCGCCGCCCCGAAAGCGAGCAGGACCGTAGCGATGATCTGGGTCAACGCCCGGATCGCCACGAGATTGTCCGGCACCCAGTTCGCCAGGTAGGCGATAGTGTAGAAGTTGAGGTCGTAGCCCCATACCAGCGCCATTGCCGCGCAAGCCCAGCGCACCGCGATGCGCTGTTGCGCCACCGCGCCGACATAGAGATTATGGACCAGCACGAGCACGCCGGTGGTCACCAGCAGCCGCAGCATGACCGAGATATGGAAGATCATCTCCTCCACCCCCTCGATCGCGCCGAACCACAGTTGCAGCATGATCGCGATCGCCTGCAACGCCTCCACGAAGGCGAGCACGATCATCAACGGGCGGACAGGCCCCCTATGGCCATCGCGCCCATCGCTGGCGAACAAGGCGTAGATAAGGCCCAGCCAGCCAAGATCCCGCAGCGTTTCTGCCAGTTGCGCCGGGAGCGATCCGGCTCCCAGCGCCGCGCACAGCAAGGCCCACAACGCCATCGCGATCAGCGCGGCAATGCGCACCTTGCCGCCGGGTTCGCGCCGCCGCGCACCATCGCCCAACCACACCGCGAGCAGCAGCGCGCAGAACGCCGCAAGCACATAGACCCAGTGGGCAAACCCACTGGAGGTATGCCCCGCGAGTTCGTCGATCGCGTTCAACGCGCGCCCTCGTTCCACAGCACGACGCGGATGGTCTGCAACAGGATCAGGAGGTCGAGGAACGGCGTGTAGTTCTTGGCGTAATAGAGATCGTATTCGAGCTTGTTGCGCGCATCCTCGATGGAAGCGCCGTAGGGGTAGTTGATCTGCGCCCAGCCGGTGATGCCCGGCTTCACCATGTGCCGTTCGGCGTAGTAGCGCAGCTTGTCCTCAAGATCGGACACGAACTCCGGTCGTTCGGGGCGCGGGCCGACGAAGCTCATTTCGCCCTTGAGGACCGTCCACGTCTGCGGCAGCTCATCGATCCGCACCTTGCGGATGAATCGGCCGATCCGCGTTACCCGGGGATCGTCCTTCTGCGCCCATTTCGCGCCGTCCACTTCGGCATCGGTCCGCATAGACCGCAGTTTGATGACATCGAAATTCTGCCCGTAGAGCCCCACCCGGGTTTGCCGGAAGAAGGCCGGGCCACGGCTGTCCAGCTTCACCAGCACCGCGAACAGCGCGATTACCGGCAAGGTCATCACTAGCAGCAGCAGGCTGGCGACGATGTCGAACAGACGCTTGGCCGCGCTCGACAGCATCCGGCCCGACGAGAAGCCGTCGGAGAAGATCAGCCAGCTCGGGTTTACCGTATCGAGATCGATCCGCCCGGTCTCGCGCTCCACGAACGTCGAGAAATCGTTGACGTGAACGCCGGTAGTCTTGATCCGCAGCAAGTCCTTGAGCGGCAGCGCGTTGCGCCGTTCCTCCAGCGCCAGCACCACTTCGCTGACGCCAAGGTTGTCCACGAAGCGCGTCAGGTTGTGGATGGCGGCGCGGTTGATCGCCTCCTCCACCACCGGCACGCCATCGCTCATGCCGACATAGCCGACGATCACGAACCCCGCTTCGGGCCGCTCTCCCAGCTTGCGCAGGCGATCGGCGCGATGGCCGGAGCCCAGCACCAGAATGCGCCGGCGGAAGGCGGCGGTGCCGAGCAGGCCGCCCAGCAGCACACGCACCCCGAACAACAGGCCGATGGCCAGGAACATCGCGTAGAACAGGTTCGAACGCCACAACGTGTGGCCGGGCAGCAGGAAATAGACCACCGACATCGCGATGATGCCAAGGCTCACCGCGACCAGCAGGCGCGCGGCGGCATAGCGCAGGGATCGCAGCGCTTCCGACCCGTAAACCCCGACCGAAATCATCGCCACCTGCACCAGCACGGCGAACGTCGCCAGCGGCGCCCAGCGTTCGTTGATCGGCCCGAATTCCAGACCGATCTGCCGCGCACGGACAATCCAGCCCAGTTCGCCCGACGCGATCAGCAGGAAGAAATCGAACAGGCCCAGAAGGAAGACCGCGTTCGGTATGTAATGTTTGAACAGGCGGATCATCGGCCCTGCTTCACCTGGCTTTCGACCATTACGGCCATCATCGGCCGTCATAGCCCGGAAGGGTAAAGCGTCGGTGAATCTGACAATTTCCGGCTCACCGCCATCGCCGGAAAATGCCGCAAAATGGAAGTGTTATCGCGCTAGATGCTGAAATCTGTCGGTTTTGTTTACAGCTCGCAACCGGTCGTTGATGCTGCATCGATTGTTTGCGAACGGTGCAACATGGCACTGGCGGCGGACGCGCTTCGCTGCCATGCTGCGCACCATGCGGCAAAAGGAATTGCGCATAGCCCTGGTCTGCTTCGGCGGGATCAGCCTTGCGGTTTACATGCATGGCGTCACCAAGGAATTGTGGTACGCCACGCGCGCCAGCCGCGCGCTTCACGCGGACGATCCCGCCAGGTTCGCCCCGTCGACCGGCTTGGAGAAAGTCTATCTCGACCTTCTCGAAACGATCCAGCGCGAACGCGGCCTGCGGCTGCGCATCCTGCCGGACATCATCTCGGGAACCAGCGCGGGCGGCATCAACGGGGTGCTGCTGGCCCAGGCGCTGATCAGCGGGCAGAGCCTCGAACCGCTGACGACGCTGTGGCTGGAAAAGGCCGACGTCGACGTGCTGCTCGATCCCGACGCCAAGCCGTGGAGCCGCTTCGCCAAGTTCTGGGCGCAACCGATCGTGTGGTTCGTGCTGGCCCGCCCCGGCAATGCCGTGATGCGCATGGTGGCCCCGCGCATCCGTGCCGAGGTGCGGCGCAAGGTTTCCAGCCTGATCCGCGCGCGCTGGTTCGCCCCCCCGTTCAGCGGTATCGGCTTCTCGCGTCTGCTGGCCGAAGCGCTGGAAGCGATGGGAGAGAGTACGGCGGAACACGCCGGCGCGGCTCCGCTGCTTCCCGCCGGCCATCCACTCGACCTTCTCGTCACCGCAACCGATTTCAACGGCCACCTCGAGGAACTGCGACTCAACAGCCCGCCGCTGGTGGAAGAAAGCGAACACCGGCTGGCCATCGCCTTCAGCCGGGTGGCCGGCATCGGGCCGGGCAGCGATCTTGCCGCGCGGGCGGAACTCGTTTTCGCCGCGCGATCAACCGCCAGCTTCCCTGGCGCGTTTCCACCGCTGATGGTGGCCGAGATCGACCGCCTCGTGCAGGAGCGCCGCATGGGCTGGCCAGGGCGCGACCGCTTCCTCCAGCGCATCATGCCCAGCCGCTGGAGGCGCGGGGAAGTGGGCGAAGTCGCGCTGGTCGATGGCGCGGTGCTGGTCAACCGGCCCTTCGCGCAGGCGATGGGCGTGCTGCGCAACCGTCCGGCGGAGCGCGAGGTTGACCGCCGCTTCGTCTATATCGATCCCAGCCCCGATCACGTCCGTTACGAGGAACGCAGCGGCCGCACTGTCGGCTTCTTCTCCGCGATCTTCGGCTCGCTGTCGTCGATCCCGCGCGAACAGCCGATCCGCGACAATCTGGAGACGCTGGAACAGCAATCGCGCGAACGCGCGCGGTTGCGCTCGATCGTCGATGCGCTGCAGCCGGAAATCGAGGAAACGGTCGAACGCCTTTTCGGCTACACCCTGTTCTTCGACCAGCCCAACCGCAAGCGCCTGACCAATTGGCGGAACAAGGCGCAACAGGCCGCCGCAGAGCAGGCTGGCTATGCCTTCCATGGCTATGCCCAGGTCAAATTCGCCGGAATCGTCAGCGATCTGGTGGACCTGATCGTGGAAGCCGCGCCCGATGCCGCGCCGCGCGCGGAAATCGAGAGCGTGCTGTGGGCGCATCTTGTGCAGTCCGCCGGTCTCGACAAGCTGGCCGAGCGCAAGGGCGGCGCGACAGAGGGCGCCATCGGGTTTTTCCGGGCGCACGACATCGGTTTCCGCATCCGCCGGCTGAAGCTTCTCGCCCGCCGCCTGACGTATGACTGGGACGAGGCCGAAGGAATTACTCCCGAAGCGCGCGATGCGGCGCGCGATACCGTCTATCGGGCACAAGCGCTCTATCAGGGGCGCGAAACCGCCGCCGGTCTTGGCCCCGGCTTCGCCGCCTCCGCCGCCGTGGTCGCCAGCGATCCGGGGGCGGTCCTTGCCGCCATCGCGGCGCGGCGCGACCTGACCGGGATCGACCTCAAGGTCGATGCGATGATCGTGGCGGCGCTTGAAGCGATGGACAAGCCGCTGCGGCGGCGCTTCCTCCACGCCTATCTCGGCTTCCCGTTTTACGATGTCGCCACGCTGCCGCTGTTGCAGGGCGAAGGCATGGGCGAATTCGATCCGATCAAGGTCGATCGCATCTCGCCCGACGATGCCACATCGATCCGCGCCGGCGGCACGCTCGATTGCCTGCGCGGCGTGGAGTTCTTCAACTTCGGCGCCTTCTTCAGCCGCGCCTATCGCGAGAACGACTATCTCTGGGGCCGCCTGCACGGCGCCGAACGGATGATCGACCTGCTCGCCTCCACGGTGGAGCCTCCGCTTGGCGAAAGCATCGTGCGCCAGGCAAAACGGCAGGCGTTCCTCGCTGTCCTGCACGAAGAACAGGACCGCCTTCGCGCGGAACCCGGAATGGTCGACCGCGTCATCGCGGAAGTGGAAGCCGCCTTCGCGGAAACGGAGCCGGGCGAACCGCGATAGACGCGCCGGCCCTGCCCCTCGCCAATTCGACTATTCGGTCAGGTCGCTCCACGCTTCCTTGAGGCGTTCGAAGAACCCTTTCGATTGCGGGCATTCCTCGCCGGTCTCGGTCGCCTGGAACTCGCGCAGCAATTCCTTTTGCCGCGCGGAAAGCCGGGTCGGCGTTTCCACCATCACCTCTATCACCAGATCGCCCATGCCGCGCCCCTGCAGCACGGGCATGCCCGCGCCACGTTTGCGCAGCTGCTTGCCCGATTGGATGCCCGCCGGAATCTCCACGGTATGGCGTTTGCCATCCAGCCCCGGAATCTCGATCTCACCGCCCAGCGCCGCGGTGGTGAAGCTGATCGGCGCGCGCGTAAGCAGGGTCGTCCCCTCGCGTTCGAACACGCGGTGGCGCTTGACGTGCAGGAAGATGTAGAGATCGCCCGGAGGCGCGCCGAACGGCCCCGCTTCGCCCTTGCCGGCAAGGCGGATACGCGTGCCGTTGTCGACGCCGGCGGGGATCGCCACTTCCAGCGTCTGATCCAGATCGACGCGGCCCTCGCCCCGGCAGAACCGGCAGGGCTTCTCGATCACTTCGCCCCGGCCATGGCAGGTCGGACAGGTCCGCTCGACCATGAAGAAGCCCTGTTGCGCGCGCACCTTGCCGTGCCCGCCGCACAGGTTGCAGCGCCGCGCACCGGTGCCCGGCTCCGCGCCCGAACCGTCGCAGGGATCGCACTTCTGCGAAACCTCGACCGTGATTTCCGCGGTCTTGCCATGGAACGCCTCTTCCAGCGTCACTTCCATGTCATAGCGCAAGTCCGCGCCGCGCCGCGCCTGCTGGCGCCCGCCGCCGAACGCGCCGCCGCCGAAGATCGTTTCGAAAATGTCGCCCAGATCACCGAAGTCGGCCCCGCCACCGAAGCCGCCACCACCACCTGGCCCGCCCTGCTGGAACGCAGCATGGCCGTACTGGTCGTAAGCCGCCCGCTTCTGCGGATCGGACAGGCAGGCGTAGGCCTCGTTGATCTGCTTGAATTTGGCTTCGGATTCGGCGCAGCCCGGATTCTTGTCCGGGTGAAAGCGCATCGCCAGCCTGCGGAACGAAGACTTGATCGTCTTGTCATCCGCCGTGCGCTCGATTTCGAGCAGTTCGTAGTAGTCGGCTTCGGTTGCCATAAAACAGCCCCAACGTCACCCGCCACCCGCGCTCGCGCGCGAATGGCGGGTTCGTTTCATCGCAACATCAAGCCTTGTTGTCGTCGACTTCCGAGAACTCGGCGTCGACCACATCGTCGTCGGCCTTCGGCGCTTCGGCGCCCGGCGAAGCCGCCGCGGCCTGTTCCTTCTCGTAGATCGCCTGGCCCAGCTTCATCGCCTTTTCGGTCAGCGCCTGGGTCTTGGCGTTCATGTCGTCGGGGTTGCCCCCTTCGATGGCCGTCCGGGTTTCCGCGATGGCGGCTTCGATCTCGGCCTTCAGCGCGGCGTCGATCTTGTCACCATGCTCCTCAAGCTGACGCTCGGTGGCGTGGACAAGGCTGTCGGCATTGTTGCGCGCCTCGGCCGCCTCACGCCGCTTCTTGTCTTCCTCGGCGAACTTCTCGGCATCCTTGACCATCTGGTCGATGTCGGAATCGCTGAGGCCACCCGAAGCCTGGATGCGGATCTGCTGCTCCTTGCCGGTGCCCTTGTCCTTGGCGCTGACGTTGACGATGCCGTTGGCGTCGATGTCGAACGTCACCTCGATCTGCGGCACGCCGCGCCGCGCGGCCGGAATGCCCACGAGGTCGAACTGGCCGAGGAGCTTGTTGTCCTGCGCCATTTCGCGCTCGCCCTGGAAGACCCGGATCGTCACCGCCTGCTGGTTGTCCTCGGCAGTCGAATAGACCTGGCTCTTCTTGGTCGGGATCGTGGTGTTGCGGTCGATCATCTTGGTCATGATCCCGCCCAGCGTCTCGATGCCCAACGAAAGCGGGGTCACGTCGAGCAGCAGCACATCCTTGACGTCGCCCTGCAGCACGCCGGCCTGGATCGCCGCGCCCATGGCGACGACTTCGTCCGGGTTCACGCCGGTGTGCGGGTCCTTGCCGAAGAAGTCCTTCACCACTTCGCGAACCTTGGGCATGCGGGTCATGCCGCCCACCAGCACCACGTCGTCGATGTCCTTGGCCGAAAGACCGGCATCAGCCAGCGCCTTCTTGCAAGGATCGAGCGTGCGCTGGATCAGGCCGGCGACCAGCTTTTCCAGATCGGCGCGGGTGATCGTTTCGACGAGGTGCAGCGGGGTGGTGCTGCCGCCTTCCATGCGCGCGGTGATGAACGGCAGGTTGATCTCGGTCGTCTGGGCCGACGACAGTTCGATCTTGGCCTTTTCCGCCGCTTCCTTCAGACGCTGGAGCGCAAGCTTGTCGGTGCGGAGATCCATGTTCTCCTTCGACTTGAACTTGTCCGCCAGGTATTCGACCAGCGCGGTATCGAAGTCTTCACCGCCCAGGAACGTGTCACCGTTGGTGGACTTGACCTCGAACACGCCATCGCCGATCTCCAGGATCGAGATGTCGAAGGTGCCGCCGCCAAGGTCATAGACCGCGATCGTCTTGCCGTCCTGCTTATCGAGGCCATAGGCCAGCGCTGCCGCGGTCGGCTCGTTGATGATGCGCAGCACTTCCAGGCCCGCGATCTGGCCGGCGTCCTTGGTCGCCTGGCGCTGTGCGTCGTTGAAGTACGCGGGAACGGTAATGACCGCCTGCGTCACCGTCTCGCCCAGATAGGCTTCGGCGGTTTCCTTCATCTTCTGCAGCGTGAAGGCGGAAATCTGCGAAGGGCTGTAGTCCTGGCCACCGGCCTTGACCCAGGCATCGCCATTCTTGCCCTTCACGATCGTGTAGGGAACAAGTTCCGTGTCCTTCTGGGTCAGCGGATCGTCGAAACGACGGCCGATCAGACGCTTGACCGCGAAGATGGTGTTGTCCGGATTGGTCACGGCCTGGCGCTTCGCCGGCTGGCCGATCAGACGTTCGCCGTCCTTGGTGAAGGCGACGATCGAAGGCGTCGTGCGCGCGCCTTCCGAATTTTCGATGACCTTGGGCGTGCCCCCGTCCATCACCGCAACGCAGCTGTTGGTCGTACCCAGGTCGATACCGATAACTTTAGCCATGGTTTCCCCATTTCCTTCCAGATTAGACACCGCGCACATGGCGCCCCCCGCGAAGGGCAGACGCCGGTCGGCGGCTCCGACGCGGCCGATATAGGTTCGGTTTGACTTGGCACAAGGCCTGACCGCGCCTAGATCGTCACAGGAATTTTCAACTGGAGGATCAACGATGCGGCTCTACGTTCTGGCGGGACTTTCGGGCCTTGCTCTCGCGCTTGCAGGATGCGGCGAGAAGGCGCCACAGGAGCCTGCAGCGGCCTCGTCGAGCGCCGACGCCACGCCCGAGAACGCGCCCGGAATCGCCCTGACCGACGCGATAGTGCAGCTTCCCGTCGTCGCCGGCCGTCCCGGCGTCGCCTACTTCACGGTTTCGCAGGGGAACGGCGCGCCGCGCAAGGTTGCGGCGGTGCATGTCGATGGCGTCGGCCGGGCGGAAATGCACGAAAGCAAGATGGAGAACGGCGTCTCGTCGATGGCCCCGGTCAAGGACGTGGCACTGGAGCCGGGCAAGACCGTGGAATTCAAGCCCGGCGGCTTCCACGTCATGCTCTTCGACGTGGCCGATACGCTGAAGGCCGGCGGCACTACCGAACTGACCATCACACTCGACAACGGCGACAAGGCCACGGTCGTGGCCAAGGTAAAGAACGCCGGCGGCGATGACGCGATGGGCGGTATGGAGCACATGGACCACAAGATGTGATCGCCGCACCGGCGCAAACGTGTCCGGTGGGCGGCGACAGGCCGCTCACCGCACGCGAATGCGCGCTGGTGCGTGAGGTTTTCGGCGGGGCCATCGATGTCGGGCCGGTACGCGTCAAGCGCCGGCGCTTCTTTCCGTTCCAGCCGCGCAACGTGGTGATGGCGCCGATGGGCCATCTCCATTTTCATCCCGCCGGCCCGCACTACTGCGATGATTTCGGCGCGGCGACGCTATCGCTGCAAGGACTGTTCATTCACGAGATGACGCATGTGTGGCAGGCCCAGCGCGCGGGGCGATGGTATCTGCCGCTGATGCGCCATCCGTTCTGCCGCTATGATTACCGCTACGTGCCGGCCAAGCCGTTCGTCCGTTATGGCATCGAGCAGCAGGCGGAAATCGTCCGGCATGCCTTTCTCGCGCAAAAGGGGCATCCCGCCGGGGACGCCCCTTCTCTCGCCGAGCTGCGGGCGATTCTTCCGTTCGCAAATCAGCAGCGCACTTCGTATTCGTAGCCGTTGCGATCCACGCGGTAGCACCGGCCGCCGTGCTTCTTGATCTGCGAGCCGCCGAGCGCGCCGACGGCGCCGCCGATCGCGGCGCCGGTGCCGGCGTCACCGCCCGTCGCAGCCGCCACACCGGCACCGGCCGCCGCGCCGAGGAGGCCGCCTTCGGCCGCATAGTTGCGCGAACACCCGCCCAGCGTCACCGCGGAACCCAGAACAAGCGAGGCAATCAGGAACTTACGCATGATGTGTCTCCGTTTCTTGCGCAGGCGACGCGCGAACCGGGGGCCGCGTTCCGCCGCTTGCGACGAACCGTGCAGCAGTTGCGTTTCACGGGCTGGAAGCGCGGCAGGAAGCGGGCAGACTCGCCATGCGCTTCGTGATCGACAAGTGGCTGATAATCCACCGGAGGATGCCATGCCGCACCATGTCGATCACGCCGCCATTCTCGATCGCCTTGCCGCCGGGCGCGGCGGCGTGCGCAATGTGTTTGACGATATCGATCCGCGCCGCCTGGCGCACATCGTGGTCGACATGCAGAACGGCTTCATGGAGCCGGGCGCGCCTGTGGAAGTGCCCGAAGCGCGGAGCATAGTCGCCAACATCAACCGGATCACGCGCGCGGTGCGGGCCGCCGGGGGCACCAACGTGTTCCTGCGCTACACCAGTTCGCCCGAAGGCGATGCAAGCTGGTCCAATTTCATGATCCGCCAGGGCGCGGCCGCCACGGGCCACAAGGCGGCGTTCACCCCCGGCGCGCACTACTGGCAGCTCTCGCCCGCACTCGATGTCGCGCCGGGCGATCAGCTCCTCGACAAGCATCGGTTCAGTGCGTTCACACCGGGCACTTGCGCGCTCGACGCCTTGCTGCGGGAACGCGGGATCGACACCGTGCTCATCACGGGGACGCTGACCAACTGCTGTTGCGAAAGCACTGCGCGCGATGCGATGCAGTTGAACTACCGCGTGCTGATCGCCGCGGACGCCAACGCCGCGCTGAGCGACGAAGAGCACGCCGCCACGCTGCACATCATGGCCATGGTGTTCGCCGACCTTTATGCGACCGACGAGTTGGAGGAACTGCTGGCGCGCTGACGCGCCAGCGCTCGCCCCCGTCGTCCGGCTCAGTCCGGCTTCTTGGCCACGGCCACCATCGCGGGCCGCAGCAGGCGGTCCTTGATCATATAGCCGGCCTGAAGCTCCTGCAGCACGGTGCCGGGTTCGGCATCGGCGGAAGGCACTTCCATCATCGCCTGATGCTGGTGCGGATCGAGCGGCAGCCCCGTGGCGGCGATCCGGCTGATGCCATGGCCGGCGAAAACCTTCTCGATCTCGCGACCAGTTGCTTCCAGCCCGGCGACGAGGTTCTTGAACTTCTCGTCATCGCGCAAGTCCGCGGGGATCGATTCCAGCGCGCGCGCCAGGTTGTCGGCGACCGACAGAATGTCGCGCGCGAAGCCGGTGGCGGCATAGGCGCGCGTGTCCGCAATGTCCTTTTCCATGCGGCGACGCAGGTTCTGCGTTTCCGCCTTGGCGTAAAGAATGTCCTGCTTGGCCGCCTCAAGCTCCTCGCGCAGCTTGGCCAGTTCGTCGTCGCTGCCCGCCGAATCGATCAGTTCATCCGGCACACCCTTCAGTTCTGCCTGTGCAGCTTCGTCCAGCGGGCGTGTCTCGTTATCCGTCATTTTCTCGAAAATCCGTCTTGTCCGATGAGTTTGCTCAACGATTGAGCCGTGAAATCCACCATGGGGACAACGCGCGCATAATTCAACCGCGTCGGTCCGATAACCCCCACCACGCCGACGACGCGCCCTTCCGCATCGCGCCACGGCGAAGCGATCACCGACGAGCCGGATAGCGAGAATAGGCGGTTCTCACTGCCGATGAAAATCCGCGTCGATTCGGCATCGCGCGCGGCATCGAGCACGCCGGCGATCGCCTCGGCATTCTCCAACTGGTCCAGCAGCTGGCGCACGCGCTCGATGTCGCCCAGCGCGGCCTCGTCCAGCAAGTTGGCCTGCCCGCGCACCACCAGCACCGGGCGCTGCGCCGCGTCGATCGACCAGATCGCCAGCCCCCGCTCCACCAGATCGCGACTGGCGGTGTCGAGCGCGGACCGCCCGCCCGCAATGTCGCGCCGGATTTCCACGGCGGCTTCGCCCAGCGTGCGCCCCATCAGCTTGTGCGTCAGGTAATTGCCTGCCTGCTCCAGCGCATGGGGCGGAACGTCCGCCGGCAGGTCGATCAGCCGGTTCTCGATCGCGCCATCCTCGCCCACCAGCACCGCCAGAGCCCTCCCCGGCGAAAGGGCCATGAAGGAAAGCTGCATAAGCCGCGGCTCGCGCCGGGGCACCATCACGACACCCGCGCCGGCGGACAGTTCCGACAGCGCCAGCGACGCGGCGTTAAGCGCCGCCTCGATCGTACCGCCTTCGGCAAGGCCCCGCTGGATCTGCGCGCGCTCTGCGGCCGAAGGTTCCGCCACCTGCATGATGCCATCGACAAACAGGCGCAGGCCGATTTCGGTGGGCATCCGGCCGGCGCTGGTGTGGGGGGCGGCCAGCAGCCCGGCGTCCTGCAATTCCTGCAGCACCGATCGGATCGAGGCGGGCGACAGGTTGACGCCGCCCGTGCCCGCCAGCGTCTTGGAGCCGACCGGCTGACCGCTGGCGATATAGCCCTCCACCACGAGCCGGAAAATATCGCGGGCGCGGCTGGACAGTTCGGTGAGCGGAAGCGAAGCCATAATCGTGCAATGTAGACGGCGGGCTTGCAGGCTCAAGGGCATTGCGCGTAGGGCCACCGCAACTTTCAACACCCGTCTGTCTCCGGCAGGCGGATTTGCAGGATAAACACCATGCGTCCTTCCGGCCGCGCCGCAGACGAAATGCGCGCCATCACGATCGAGACCAACTTCACCAAGCACGCCGAAGGTTCGGTCCTGATCGGATTCGGCGATACCAAGGTGCTGGTCACCGCGTCGGTGGAAGAGCGCGTGCCGCCGTTCATGCGCGGCAAGGGCGAAGGCTGGGTGACGGCGGAATACTCGATGCTGCCCCGCGCCACCCACACGCGCGGCAGTCGTGAGGCGGCCAAGGGCAAGCAGTCGGGCCGCACCCAGGAAATCCAGCGCCTGATCGGCCGCAGCCTGCGCGCCGTGACCGACCTGAAGAAGCTGGGCGAACGCCAGATCACGCTCGATTGCGACGTGATCCAGGCCGATGGCGGCACCCGCACCGCGTCCATCTCGGGCGCGTGGGTCGCGTTGCGTCTCGCCGTGCAGAAGCTGATCGACGCTGGCGCGATCAACGACGATCCGCTGACCGAGAAGGTCGCCGCGATCTCGTGCGGGATCGTGAACGGCGTGCCGGTGCTGGACCTCGACTATATCGAGGATTCGTCCGCCGATGCCGACGCCAACTTCGTGCTGATCGACGGCGGCAAGATTGCCGAGGTGCAAGCCACCGCCGAAGGCGCGACTTATGACGAGGAGGGTCTGCTCCGCCTGCTCCGCCTCGCGCGCATGGGCTGCGCGCAAATCTTCGAGGCACAGGCCAAGGCCGTCGCGCGGTGACGCCCCGCCTCGCGCGCGGCAAACTCGTCATCGCCACGCACAACAAGGGCAAGCTCCGCGAAATCCAGGCGCTGCTCGCGCCCTATGGCATGGAATGCCTGTCCGCCGGTGAGCTCGGGCTGCCCGAACCGGCGGAAACCGGCACGACCTTCGTGGAAAACGCGCTGATCAAGGCGCGCGCGGCGGCGGAAGCGGCGAACCTGCCGGCGCTGGCCGACGATTCCGGCCTCTGCGTCGCCGCGCTGGGCGGCGCGCCCGGCGTCTATACCGCCGACTGGGCCGAAGCCGCGCCCTATGAAGGCGGCCCCGGTCGCGATTGGTACATGGCCATGGGCAAGGTCGAGGGGAAGCTGTGCGAACAGGGGCCGGATACCCCGCGCGACGGATACTTCGCCTGCGTCCTCGCCATCGCTTGGCCCGATGGCGCCAGCGCCGTCTATGAAGGCCGCGCCCCCGGCACGCTGACCTGGCCGCCGCGCGGCACGCTGGGCTTCGGCTACGATCCGGTGTTCGTGCCCGCCGGCGGCACGCGCACCTTCGCCGAACTCGATCCGGAGGAAAAGCATCGCATCAGCCACCGCGCGGATGCCTTCGCCAAGCTGGTCGCGGAACAGTTCCCGGAGTAGAACCGGGCCGATGACGCCGCTCGCGCTTTATATCCACTGGCCGTTCTGTTTGGCGAAGTGCCCCTATTGCGACTTCAACAGCCATGTCCGCGAACTTACGGACATGACCCAGTGGCAGGCCGCGCTGCTGGCGGACATGGCGCACGAGGCAAGCCTTACCGGCGGCCGCGAACTGACCTCGATCTTCTTCGGCGGGGGCACGCCATCGCTGATGCCGCCCGCACTGGTCGAAAGCCTGATCGCGCAGGCGAGCCGGCATTGGCGATTTGCCGACGACATCGAGATCACGCTCGAAGCCAACCCCTCCTCGGTGGAAGCAGCCAACTTCGCCGCGCTGGCGCAGGCCGGCATCAACCGGGTGTCGCTGGGGTTGCAGGCTCTCGACGATGCCGCGTTGCGCTTCCTTGGCCGACTTCATGACGCCAGCGAAGGGCTGGCCGCGCTCGCCGTGGCGCAGCGGCATTTCCGCCGCGTCAGCTTCGACCTGATCTATGCCCGGCCGGATCACACGCCCGAAAGCTGGGAAGCCGAACTGACCCGCGCCTTGGCCTACGGCACCGGCCACCTCTCGCTGTACCAGTTGACGATCGAGTCGGGCACGCGCTTCGCCACGCTGGTGCGCGAAGGCCGCTTCACGCCGCTCGACGATGACGCGGCCGGCACGCTTTTCGGCCTGACCCGCGAACTCACCGAGCGCGCCGGCCTGCCCGCCTACGAGATCAGCAACCACGCCCGCCCCGGCGAGGAAAGCCGCCACAACCTGACGTACTGGCGCTATGGCGACTATGCCGGCATCGGCCCGGGTGCCCACGGTCGGCGCGGCGGCGTGGCCACGGTGCGCCACCGCAAGCCGGAGAACTTCCTCAAAGCGGTGGACGCGCAGGCACACGGCATCGCCGAACAGCGCGCGCTGGGCACGGCGGAACAGGCATCCGAAGCGATGCTGATGGGCCTGCGGCTGGCCGAAGGCGTGGACGTGAAGGCGCTGGCGGCGCGGTTCGGCTTTGCCGAAAGCGATCTCGTGGTGCCCACCAAGCGCGCGTTCTACACCGGATTGGGCCTGCTGAACGATACCGGCGACCGGCTGGCCGTGACCGGAAAGGGCATGCCGCTGCTCGACGCGCTGCTGGCCGAACTCGTGCCCGCAAGCCTGGTCGCGGCATGACGCCGCAGGACATCCTCGAAGCCTGGGGCCAGCACCTTTCGCTGGCGCGGCGCCGTTCCCAGCATACGGTGCGCGCCTATCTCGCCACCGCCACGCGCCTGCTCTCCGCGCTGCCGCCCGCGCAGGGCTGGGCCTCGCTCGCCCGGCTCGATCCTACCACGCTGCGCACGCACCTTGCCGCGCGCCGGGCGGACGGGATCGGCAATGTCTCCGCCGCGCGCGAACTGTCGGCGATCAAGTCGTTCATCGCTTTCGCGCGCGAACAATCGGGCGAGACCGGGATCGCGCCGCCCCGCCTGCGCGGCCCGCGCGTCAAGAAGGGCCTGCCCCGCCCGATCACCCCGGACGAGGCGGTCAACCTCGCCGCTATGGTCGCCGAAGACGCCAGCGAGGAATGGATCGCCGCGCGCGATCGTGCCGTGCTGCTGCTGCTCTACGGTGCGGGCTTGCGCATTGCCGAGGCGCTGGCGCTGCCGGCCGCCGTCCTGCCGCTGGGCGAATCGCTCGTCGTCACCGGCAAGGGCAACCGCCAGCGCGTCGTCGCGATCCTCCCGATCGTGCGCGCCGCCGTGGAGGACTATGCCGCCAAGGTGCCCTGGCCGCTGACCAAGGACGCCCCGCTGTTCCGGGGAGCCAAGGGCGGACCGCTGGCGCAGGGCATGGTGCAGAAGGCCGTCGCCCGCGCCCGCACGGTGCTGGGCCTGCCCCCCACCGCCACGCCGCACGCCTTGCGGCACAGTTTCGCCACGCACCTGCTGGGCGCGGGCGCGGACTTGCGTTCGTTGCAGGAGCTACTGGGCCACGCCAGCCTCAGTTCAACGCAGATCTACACCAAGGTGGACGCGGCAACGCTGCTGGACGTCTATCGCAACGCCCATCCGCGCGAGCGCTAGGCCGCTCTACTTCACCACCACGCGCGGCAGGCGCAGCGTGGTGAGCAATCCCCCCAGATCCTCGCTTTCGTTCAGCGCGATCGAGCCACCATAAAGCTCGGCCACGTCGCGCACGATGGCGAGGCCCAGCCCGGTCCCTGGCTTGCCGGTATCCAGCCGCGCGCCCCGATCGAAGATGCGCTCGCGCGCTTCCTCGGGAATGCCCATGCCGTCGTCCTCGACCCAGATGTCGCAGAACTTCGGGTCCGCCGGGTTCGCGTCCACGGTGATGAACACGCTGCCGCCCCCATACTTGGCCGCGTTCTCGATCAGGTTGCCGAGGATCTCGTCCAAGTCCTGCCGTTCGATCGCCACCTGCGCCTCGCGGCTGCCGTCCATGTCGAAGCGGACCTTGGGATAGAGTCGCGTGACCGCCCGCTCCACCGCTTCGGCGCTTTCCCACACCACCGCGCGCGAAAGGCCGGTTGCGCGGCGGCCAACGGCGCGCGCGCGGGCAAGGTGGTGATCGACCTGTCGCCGCATCACCGCCGCCTCGCGGATCACCGTATCGGCCAGATCCGAAGCCTTGGCCGTGGCCGCGTTCATTACCACCGTCAGTGGCGTCTTGAGCGCATGGGCAAGGTTGCCCGCGTGGGTGCGCGCTTCCTCCGCCTGCCGCTCCGAATGTTCGAGCAGCGCGTTCAGCTCCAGCACCAGCGGCTGCACTTCCAGCGGCAGCGGTTCGTTGACGCGGCTTGCTCCGCCTTCGCGCATCGCCGCGATCGCCCGCCGCACGCGCCGCAACGGTCCCAGCCCGTAATAGGTTTGCAACGCCGCCATGCCGAACAGGCCCAGCCCCAGCACCACGAACGACCAGATCAGGATCGAACGGATGCGCCGGATCTGCGCGTCGAGTTCGCTGCGGCTGGCGGCGACGGCGAACTGCCACAGCGTATTGCTGCCGGGCAGGATCACCGACCGCTCGATCATCCGCAGCCGTTCGCCCTCGAACTGGCCGCTGTCGTAGATGTGCGGTTCGGTATCGACATGGTCGCTCTGCAGCTTGAGCGTGCGGTCCCACAGCGAGCGCGAGGGGAAATCCTCGTGCCCCTGCCCGCTGATCTGCCAGTAGAGGCCGCTGTTGGGTTCCAGAAAGCGCTGGTCGCCGAGCGGCCGGTTGAAGAACACCTCGCCATCCGGCCCGATTTCGGCGGAAGCGACCATGGCGGTCAGCATATAGCCAAGCTGTTCGTCGAAATTGCGCGTGACCAGGCCGGTCAGCGTGCGGTCGAGCGCGAGCCCACCGCCCAGCAGCAGCACCGTGATCCACGCGAACGCGATCAGCATCATGCGCCGCGCCAGCGATCCGGTGTGCGGCGCGGTTTTCGGTTCCTGCGCGGTGGTGGTCACGCTCTCAGTTCCCTGCCCGCTAGCCCCGGACACGTTTCATGTCCCGCGGCGACGCGGGCCAAGCCCCGGTCGTCAGCCGCGCCCCGGCTGCGCCGGATCGTCGAGGCTGTAGCCCAGCCCCCGGATCGTGGTGATCACGTCCGGCCCCAGCTTCTTGCGGATGCGGGTGACGAACACCTCGATCGTGTTCGAATCCCGGTCGAAGTCCTGGTCGTAGATATGCTCGATCAGTTCGGTACGGCTGACGACCTTGCCCTTGTGGTGCAGCAGGTAAGACAGCAGCTTGTATTCCTGCGCCGTCAGCTTCACCGGCTCGCCGTTCAGCGTGACGCGGCCCGAACGGGTATCGAGCCGCACGTCGCCCGCGATCAGCTCGGACGAGGAATTGCCCGAGGCGCGACGGATCAGCGCGCGCAGGCGGGCGATCAGTTCCTCCGTCTGGAAAGGCTTGGCGAGATAGTCGTCCGCGCCCGCGTCCAGCCCGGCCACCTTGTCGGACCAACTGTCGCGCGCGGTCAGCACCAGCACGGGGAACTTGCGCCCTTCCTTGCGCCACATGCCCAGCACGGTCAGCCCGTCGATCTCGGGCAGGCCGAGATCGAGGATCACCGCGTCATAGTCCTCGGTCGAGCCGAGAAAATGGCCGTCCTCGCCATCGGTGGAAAGATCGACGGCGTAGCCATTGTGTTCCAGCGTGGCCTTGAGCTGCTTGCCGAGGGTCGGTTCGTCCTCGACGATCAGGATGCGCATGTAAGGCTGTCCCCTGCTGCTCGCCCGCTCCCATGCCGGAGAGCGCGCGGTTACGTGTTCAGGATTGCTAGATGATCCCTTGAACCTGAACGGTCAAGGAACGGAAAGATCAGCGGGATTCGCCCAGCACCTGCCCGGTGCGCGCATCCACGTCGACGAACATGACATGGCCTTCGCGAATGAACTTCAGGCGATAGACCATCGCGGCGGGATCGTATTCCGGCCCCAGGTATTGCATCCCCGGCTTGGTCGGCAACACGGTCCGCTCGATCTCGCGCAGCGATCGCACGTTGCCCGCGCGCAGGTCGCGGCGGACTTCGCCCTGGGCGTCAGGACGGTTCGGGGCCGAAAAGGCCGTTGCAGGCAAGGCCGCGAACCCGAGAGCGGTAAAGGCGATGATCCAGCGCATGATGCTGCTTTGCCTAGAGCCGGAGCATTGAACAAGGCGTGAATGCGGTTGCCGGCGGCGGTTCAGGCAAAAAGGTGCGGGCCGGGAGTCCTGACCCTAGACCTTCCGTCCACCTGCGGCTAAGCGCGCGCCATGGCAGCAGCACCGATCTTGAGCTGGGAGGGCCTTGGGCTTCTCCAGGGCACCGGCTGGCTTTTCCGCGATCTTGACCTCCACATCGGCCCGCGCGACCGGCTGGCGCTGATCGGCCGCAACGGCGCGGGCAAGACCACGCTGCTGCGCCTGATTGCCGGGCAGATCGATGCGGACAAAGGCAAGCGTTCCATCCAGCCCGGCGTGCGGCTGGTGACGCTGGAACAGGATCCGTTCTTCACCGGGTTCGATACGCTGATGGATTTCGCGCTGCACGGGCCGGACGCGCCGGAACGGCACGAGGTGGAAGCCATCGCCAGCCAGCTTGGCATCGATATGGGCCGCAAGGCCGAAAGCGCCAGCGGCGGCGAACGCCGCCGCGCCGCGCTGGCCCGCGCGCTGGCGTCCGATCCCGACATCCTGCTGCTGGACGAACCGACCAACCACCTCGATCTCGCCGCGATCGACTGGCTCGAATCCTGGCTCCAGCGCTATACCGGCGCGTTCGTGGTCATCAGCCACGACCGCACGTTCCTCGAACGGCTCACCCGCGCCACGCTGTGGCTCGATCGCGGTTCGCTGCGCCGCAAGGACATCGGCTTCGGCGGCTACGAAGCGTGGATGGAGCAGGTCTATGCCGAGGAGGCCCGCGCCGCCGACAAGCTCGACGCCAAGCTGAAGATCGAGGCGCACTGGCTGGAACGCGGCGTCACCGCCCGGCGCAAGCGCAACCAGGGCCGGCTTGAAAAGCTCTGGGAAATGCGCGCCCAGCGCGCCGCGATGCTCAGCCCGCAAGGCGCCGCCAAGCTTGCCATCGCCAGCGACGACGAGGCCAAGAGCAAGGCGGTGATCGTCGCCGATCACGTCACCAAGACGTTCGGCGAAGGCGCCGGCGCGCGCGCGATCATTAAGGATTTCAGCCTGCGCATCACCCGGCGTGACCGCATCGGCGTGGTCGGCGCGAACGGCGCGGGCAAGACCACGCTGCTCAAGCTGCTGACCGGCGAACTCCAGCCCGACAGCGGGACGGTCACGCTGGCCAAGACGCTCAGCGGCGTGATGATCGACCAGCAACGCAGCCTGATGTCGCCGGAAAAGCGCGTGCGCGACGTGCTGGCCGAAGGCGGCGACTGGATCGACGTGCGCGGCGAACGCAAGCACATCCAGGGCTATCTCAAGGACTTCCTGTTCGATCCCGGCCTCGTCGAGGCGCGCGTCGGCACGCTGTCGGGCGGCGAACGCTCGCGTCTGCTGCTCGCGCGCGAATTCGCCCGCAAGTCCAACCTGCTGGTGCTGGACGAGCCGACGAACGACCTCGATCTCGAAACGCTCGATCTGCTGCAGGAAGTGATCGCGGACTATGACGGCACCGTGCTGATCGTCAGCCACGACCGCGACTTTCTCGATCGCACCGTCACCATCACGCTGGGGCTGGACGGATCGGGCAAGGTCGATGTCGTGGCCGGTGGCTATGCCGACTGGGAAAAGCAGCGCAAGGCGCGCGTGGCGCCGGTCAAGGCTGCTCCCAAGGCGGAAAGCGCCCCGCCGCCGCCTCCCCCGACCGCGAAGAAGGGCAAGCTCTCCTACAAGGATCAGCGCGATTACGAGCTGCTGCCCAAAAAGATCGAAGAGCTCGATGCCGCCATTGCGCGCGGCGAAGCGCAGCTGGCCGATCCGGACCTCTACGCGCGCGATCCGAAGAAATTCGATGCGCTGATGGCCGCGCTGGAAAAGGTCCGGGCCGACAAGGACGCGGCCGAGGAACGCTGGCTGGAACTCGCGGAGATGGCGGAAGGCTGAGAGCCGACAAGCCCTCAGCCCACCATTTTCAGCCGCGCTTCGCTTCGGCGATCCGTTCGTCCACCCGCCGCTCCAGCATCGACAGCGGCATCACGCCTTCCTTCAGGATGTCGTGGAACCAGGGCAGGCTGAAGCGGTCGCCCAGTGCCTGCTGCGCCTTGGTGCGCGCAGCAACCCAGGCCGTGTGACCCATCTTGTAGCTGCACGCCTGCCCGATCGAGGCGCAATAGCGCTCGATCTCGCGCTGGCTGCGCGGCCGCGCGAAGCCCACTGTGTTGACGAGGTAGTCGGTCGCTTTCTCACGGCTCCAGCGGTAGTGGTTCAGCCCGGTATCGACCACCAGACGCGCCGCGCGGAACAGGAAGGACTGGAGATAGCCGGCGCTTTCGATGCCGGTGTATCCGCCTAGTTCGTCGGCCAGCTGCTCGGCATAGAGCGCCCAGCCCTCGCCATAGGCGGAGATGAAATAGTCCTTCAGGAACATCGGCAGGTTCCCGCCGCTGCGGGTGTAGCCGCCCTGCAAGTGGTGGCCGGGAATCCCCTCGTGATACGTCAGCGCCGGCAGCGAATATTTCGGCCAGTCGGCCACGTCCTTCAGGTTGATCCAGTAGATCGCCGGGCGCGAACCATCGAGTGGGGCGGAATAGTAATACCCGTTCGGTGCGCCGTCCTGGATTTCCACGGGAACGCGGCGGATTTCCAGCGGCTCGGACGGAATGTCGCGGAAGGCGCGCGGCAGCTTCTGCGTCATGGCCGCGATGCCCGCGTTCAGGCTGGCGATCAGGTCCAGGCGCCCCTGATCGGTATTCGGATAGCGTTGCGCGGGCGAGGCGTTGAGCGCGGTCAGCCGCGCCCCCACCGAACCGGTGGTGAAGCCCGCGCCTTTCAGGATCGCATCGAGCTTGGCGGAAATGTCGGCCACCTGCTCCAGCCCGATCTTGTGGACCTGCTCGGCCGTGTGATCGGTGGTGGTCGCCTTGCGCAGCGCCAGCGCATAGATCTCGTCCCCCTTGGGCAGACGCCACGCGCCATCGCCCGGCCGCGTGCGTCCACGCAACTGCTGCATCAGCGCGATCTGGCGATCGAGCGCGGGATAGACGTCTCCCGCCACGATCCGGGCAGCCCGGCTTTCCCAGTCGCCTGCCACGCTCTTCGCCGTCGTTCGTTTGACCAGCGATCGCACCATGGCGTTCTTTTCGGGCGACGGTGCGCGCAGCGCGCGCATCTGCTTCAGCACCAGATCGATCGACCAGACCGGCGCGATCAACCCGCGCGCGGCCTCGCGCCGCTGCCGCGCGGTTTCGTCGTCCAGCGCGAAAGCGAAGGCGCGCAGCCGCGCAAGATAGGCTTCGGCGTCATCGGCGTTCTCGACCGGGTGCTGGCTGTCGAGAAAGTCGGGAACACTGAAATAGACGCCGCTCTGCTGCGTGATCGGATAGGGATTTTCCACGTCGTCCAGCCCGAACGGCTCGCCGACGAGGTCCTGCTCGAACTTGTAAACCAGCACATCCCGGTTCAACCGGGCCGCGGCGCTGAGGCTGCCCGCATCCACGCCGCGCATCGCGGCCAAAGCGCGTTCGTTGAACGCCCGCGACGCCTCTTTCCCGGCCTCGCTGTAATCGTCGAGCCGTGACCGCAAGCCGGCGCGAGTGCCCTTGTCCAGGCCAAGGCGCGTCGCGTTTTCGGGCTCGATCAGCAGCTGTTCGTAGAACAACCTGTCGGCCAGCGCGTTGAACGCGGCATCGCCGCCGGTCTGCGCCAGAACCCGGAGCGGCCAGCCTCCGCCAAGCGCACCCGCCGCGATTCCCGCGAATCCCAGAAATTCCCGTCGTTCCATGAAGCTGCTTCCCGACACTGTGGTTTCAATCGATACGGCCTGACACGGCGCGGGGATAGCCGGCAATGACGTTCGTCGATCCGCCTGTGTCGTTCATCGGATGCGATAGAAGTCCGCTACACGGTCAAGCGCGATGCGCAAGACCAGCTTACCGCTGCGGACAGGCCAGTCCAGCGCCTTCTCCGCCATCGCCAGGGCATCGCCGGCGCAAACCACCCGCCACAGAATATCGCTCAACCCGGTTCCCGCGGCGGCGATCGCCGCATCGAAGCGTTCCTTCGCGGCGATCTGCCGCTCGGTCGACGAAAGGTTGCGCTCGCCACCGCCAAAACGCACCGGTTCCCAACGCATCGTGACGGCTGGCGCCAGTTGCGCGCGCTCCCAATCGGTCCGCAGGCGCTCCCCCGCGTCGAACTGCCGGTCGCTGAGGTGGCCGCGTACATGGAGCCAGGTCAGTGGCGATTCGGCGCAATTCACCTTCACGCTGCGCCGCGCGGCTGCCGCGGAACCACGCCCTGCCCGGCGCGGGCCTTCGCTGGTCAGTTCACGATCGATCAGGACCTGGCGCATCGGGTCACCTCCGCTTTGAACATTTGGGGAACGCCGCCGCACTTGCCCCAGGGGCTGCTTTGTAGGAAAGCAATTTCAACTTCCGTTCCTCTCAGAAATGGAACCACCATGATCAACCGCATCCGCGACATCCGTCGCCAGAAAGGCCTGACCCTGGCCGACGTGGCCGCGCGCTGCGTTCCGCCGACGACGGCGCAAACCATCGGCCGGCTCGAAACCGGGATGCGCAGCTTGTCGCTGACGTGGATGAACCGGATCGGCGCCGCGCTCGATGTCGATCCGCAGCTTCTGGTAAAGCCGGACCATTCCGCCACGCCCAACGTCGTCGCGCGGCTCACCGCCGGCGGACCTGAGGCGCTGACGCACCCGATGGACGCGGTGCTGCCCACCGAGTTCGGCGGCGATGCGCGGCTCATGGCGCTGGTGGTTGATGCGGGCCTGGGCGAATACCGGGCGGGCGACCAGGTGTGGCTGCGGCAAGTCGACCCCGCGGAGTATTCGCGCGCGCTCAACCGCGACGTGCTGGCGCCCCGCCCCGCCGGCCGCTTCGCCTTCGGGCGGATGATCGACCATCTCGACGGGCGCATCGCGCTGCTCCCGCCCGGCATCGGGCAGCGGCAAGTGGTGATCGACCATCCAGCGTGGATCGGCGTGGCGGAAATGCTGGTCCGGAAACTGTGAACCCTGTGACCGGACGCCGCCTGCTCTCGATTTCGACGCTTTACCCCTCGCCCCAGCGCCCCGGTTTCGGGCGCTTCGTCGCGCGGCAGATGGAAGCGCTGGCCGCGCGCAGCGATTGGGAGGTGACGGTGGTGAACCCCATCGGCCTGCCGCCCGTAAAGCTGGCCCGCTATGCCGACATTGCCGAAACGCCGCTGATCGAAACCGGCGGGGCGGTGACGGTGCATCATCCACGCTTCACGCTGATCCCCGGCCTTTCCGGCCGCATCAACCCCGTGCTGATGGCGCGCGCCATTCTGCCGCTGGTACGGTGCCTCCACGCCGAGCGGCCGTTCGACATGATCGATGCGCAGTTCTTCTACCCCGATGGTCCGGCCGCCATGCGCGTGGCCGAGGCGCTGGGCCTGCCGTTCGCGATCAAGGCGCGCGGGTCCGACATCCACTACTGGGGCACAAAGCCCTTCGCGCTGCGGCAGATGCGCGCGGCCGCCGAAAGGGCATCGGTCCTGCTGTCGGTCTCGCAGGCTCTCGTCAACGACATGGCCGCGCTGGGCCTGCCGGCCGGCAAGATGCGCGTCCACTACACCGGTCTCGACCACGCGCGCTTTTCGCCCCTGCCCCGCGCCGCCGCGCGGCAACTGGTTTCCGCCATTCCCGATCTCGGCATCTGGTCGGTCGGCCGCCTGATCGTCTGCGTCGGTGCGCTGATCCCGATCAAGGGACAGGCGCTGGCGATCCGCGCGCTGGCCCATCTGCCGGAGGACGTCCGCCTGGTCATCGCCGGCACCGGCGCCGACGAGGCCGCGCTCAAGGCGCTGGCGAACGAACTGGGGCTGGCGGAGCGTGTCCAGCTGGTCGGCGCGGTCGATCACGAAACCCTGCCCACGCTGCTTTGCGCGGCGGATGCCATGGTCCTGCCGTCGGAGCGCGAGGGCCTGGCCAATGCCTGGATCGAGGCGCTCGCCTGCGGCACGCCTGTGGTGATCCCCGACATCGGCGGCGCGCGCGAGGTGGTGGACCGCCCCGCCGCCGGCCGCATCGCCGCGCGCGACCCGGTGGCCATCGCCACCGCGCTCGGCGATCTGCTCGCCGATCCCCCCGTACAGGAAGACGTCGCGGCCTGCGCCGCGCGCTTCAGCTGGGATGGCAACGCCGCCGCGATGGCGGAGATTTACGAGGGCGTGGTCCGGAGATGGACCACAGCCTGACTGCGCGCACAAACACTGCCCCCGTCGTCCCAGCGAAAGCTGGGACCTCAGGCCGCTGCGGGAAACCTTTCAGCGGTTCGTTCCCAACCGCCCGAGATCCCAGCCTTCGCTGGGATGACGCGTTCTTTCAAACGGCCCGAGGTCCCAGCTTTCGCTGGGACGACGGTATCGCTCACCCCCGCTCGCGCGCCAGGCGTTCCTGCTTTTCTAGCGCGCTTTCGGTGGGGATGAAGCTCTTGGGGTTGACCTTCAGCCAGATCAGGATCGGCGCCGCCATGTAGATCGAGCTGTAGGTACCCACGAAGATGCCCAGCGTAATCGCGGCGGTGAAACCGAAGATCACGTCCGGTCCGAACAGCAGCAGCGCAACCAGCGTGATCAGCATCGACAGCGAGGTCACGATCGTGCGCGCCAGCGTCTCGTTGACCGAAAGGTCGAGCAGCTCCGGCATCGGCATCTTGCGGTATTTCTTCATGTTCTCGCGGATACGGTCATAGACCACGATCGTATCGTTGAGCGAATAGCCGATCAGCGTGAGCAGCGCGGCCACGATGTTGAGGTCGAACTCCATCTGCGTGATCGCGAACATGCCGAGCGTCAGCACCACGTCGTGTACCAGCGCGAACAGCGCGCCGATGCCGAACTGCCATTCGAACCGTATCCAGATGTAGGCCGCCACGGCCAGCGCGGCAAAGCCGAGCGCCTTGAACGCATCCCAGCCCAGTTCCTTGGAAACCTTGCCCGAAACCGAATCGACGCCGTCGATCCGCGCATCAGCATGGGCGGCCTTGATCGCGGCGGTGATCGTGCGGGCCATCTTGTCCGACAGCGCCGGATCGTGATCCGATCCTTCCGGCAGCTTCATCCGGATCGAGATTTCGTTGGGCTTGCCGTAGCGCTGGATGATCGGCTCGCCATAACCGAGCTTGTCCACCTCGCCGCGCAGCTGCGCCACGGGCGCCTCGGCGCTGCGCTCGAAGGTCACGCGGATCATCTGGCCGCCGACGAAATCAACGCCGAGGTTGAGCCCGCGCGTGGCCACCAGCGTCAGCGATCCCGCCATAAGCAGAAGGCTGACGATGTAGAACGGCAGCCGCCACTTCAGGAAGTGGATGTTGGTATTGTCGGGAATGAGCTTGAGGAGCTTCATGTCCTTCGTCTCCTCTTACAGGCTCAGTTCGGACGGCCGCGCGCGGCGAAGCCACTGCGCCACCCACATGCGGGTCATCGTCACGGCGGTAAACACCGAGGTGACGATGCCGATCATCAGCACCACGGCGAAGCCGCGCACCGGGCCGGTGCCGAACGCGAACATCAGCACAGCGGCGATGACGTTGGTGATATTGGCGTCGAAGATCGCGCGGCTCGCTTCCTTGTAGCCCATCTCCACCGCCTGCACCACGCGCCGGCCGCGGTGGCGTTCCTCGCGGATGCGTTCGTTGATCAGCACGTTGGCGTCCACCGCCGCGCCGATGGTCAGCACGAAGCCGGCGATGCCCGGCAAGGTCAGCGTGGTGCCGACGATGCCCATGATGCCCAGGATCATCAGCACGTTCACCACCAGCGCCAGGTTCGCGTAAACCCCGAAACGGCCGTAGGTGATGAGGATGAAGGCCATCAGCGCGCCGGTGCCAACGAGCATGGCGATCATGCCCTTGCGGATCGAATCCGCGCCAAGGTCCGGCCCCACGGTCCGCTCTTCCACCACCTTGAGGTCCACCGGCAGCGCGCCCGAGCGCAGCGCGATGGCGAGCTGGTTGGCGCTTTCCGTGGTGAACCGGCCAGAGATCACGGCACTGCCGCCCAGGATCGGCTCGTTGATGTTGGGCGCGGACAGGACCTTGCCGTCCAGGATGATGGCGAAGGGCTTGTTGACGTTCTGCGTGGTCAGCTTGGCGAACTTTTCGCCGCCGTCCGAATTGAACGTGATGTTGACGACCGGTTCGTTGGTCTGCTGGCTGTTGGTCTGCTGCGCGTTGGTCAGCTGATCGCCGCGAATACCGCCCAGCCGCTTGACCGCGATCGCGCCCAGCTTGGGGTCCTGATAGGGTACGATCTCGCTGCCCGGAGGGGCGATGCCGCGCGCCACGTCCGAAGGCAGCGCGCTGGTATCCACCAGCTTGAATTCGAGCTTTGCGGTCTGGCCCAGCAGGTTCTTGAGCGCCTGCGGGTCCTGCAGCCCCGGCACCTGCACCACGATGCGGTTGGCGCCCTGGCGGATGATGGTCGGCTCCTTGGTGCCGAGCGCGTCGATACGCTTGCGCACCACTTCCACCGCCGTATCCATCGCCTGCGTCACCGCCTGGTCGATGCCTTCCTGCGAAGGCGTCAGCACGAAGCGGTTGCCGTCGACGACGTCGATCTTCCAATCGCGCTGGCCGGTCAGCCCCGCGCCGCTGGTCAGCGGCAGCACCGCCTCCCGCACCGCGTCCACCTTGGTCGGGTCGGCCACCACGAACGTCAGCGCGCCGTCGCGGTTGGAGATATCGCTGATGCGGATGTCACCGGACTGGCGCAGCTTGTTGCGGACGCTTTCCTCCATCCCCTCGATGCGCTGCTGGCGCACCTGCGAGGGATCGGCTTCGAGCAGGATGTGGCTGCCACCGGCCAGGTCGAGACCGAGGTTGATCTTCGGCTCCGGCAGGGCGGACGGCCAGTTGAGGCCGGCCGTGGCGGTCAGCGAAGGCACGGCGGCAAGCATGCCGACGATCGTCAGCGCCCAGAGCCACAGTACCTTCCAGCGCGGGAAATCGAGCATGAGAAGAGCTTCTTTTCGTCTAGCCGGTGGGATCAGTCGTTGGCCGGCGCGGCGCCGCCGGGCGGCACGATGTCACCGATCGTCGAACGCACCGCCTTGACGCGCACGTTGGGGCCAAGTTCCAGTTCGGCATAGTGATCGTCGAGCTTGATGACCTTGCCAACCAAACCACCGGCGGTGACGACCACGTCGCCCTTCTTCATCGCGGCGATCTTTTCCTTGTGCGCCTTCTGCTGGCGCATCTGCGGCCGCAGGATCAGGAACCAGAAGATGAACGCCATGCCGACCAGCGGCAGAAAAGAAAGCCACTGCGGCGGCTCCTGGGTGGCGGCGGGTGCGGCGGCGGAAAGGAATGTCAGCATCATGGAACCGTTCTTGGGATCGGTGGAAAGGCATTGCAACCCGCCTGGACGGAAAGCGGTGTGCCCGCCCGGATAGATTGCGCAAAAATATGGCCCGGCCGCCTAGCAGCTTGGGCCACGCAAGGCAAACGGCACCCCTTCCGGCGGCACTTTCGGGGATGAAAAATCGTCTCCGCCCAAAGCGCACCATGCCGCTTGCCATCCGCAAGTGACCTGCCTATAGGGCGCGCTCCGGTCGGGACGTAGCGCAGCCTGGTAGCGCATCACACTGGGGGTGTGGGGGTCGGAGGTTCGAATCCTCTCGTCCCGACCAATTTTCCAACAGCAACGCACAACGAAACACGCCGCCCACGGAAACCCGCAGGCGGCGCGCTTGTTTCGGCTATTCGACTCCGTCAGGCGAGGTCGAAGCGGTCGGCGTTCATTACCTTTGTCCAGGCGGCGATGAAATCGGCCACGAACTTCCCGTGGGCGTCATCCTGCGCATAGACTTCGGCGTAAGCCCGAAGGATCGAGTTGGAGCCGAACGTCAGGTCCAGCGCCGTGGCGGTCCACTTCACCACGCCCGTCTTGCGGTCGCGGATTTCGAAGAGGCCGTTGCCGGCCGGCTTCCAGGCGTTGGCCATGTCGGTCAGGTTCACGAAGAAGTCGGTGGTCAGCGCGCCTTCGCGAGCGGTCAGCACGCCGTGCTTGGCGCCGCCATGGTTGGCCCCGAGCACGCGCAGGCCGCCGACCAGTACGGTCATTTCCGGCGCGGTGAGTCCCATCAGCTGCGTACGATCGAGCATCAGTTCCGCCGGGCTGACCGCGTAGTCCTGCTTCAGCCAGTTGCGATAGCCATCGTGGATCGGCTCGAGCGGCGCGAAGCTGTGAGCGTCGGTCTGCGCGTCGGTGGCATCGCCCCGGCCCGGTGCGAACGGCACGGCCGCCTCGATCCCGGCAGCCTTGGCGGCCTGTTCCACACCGACATTGCCGGCCAGCACGATGATGTCCGCCACGCTGGCGCCAACATCCGCCGCGATCGGTTCCAGCACCGCCAGCACGCGGGCCAGCCGCGCCGGCTCGTTGCCTTCCCAGTCCTTCTGCGGGGCCAGTCGGATGCGCGCGCCGTTGGCGCCGCCGCGCATGTCGGAGCCGCGATAGGTCCGCGCGCTGTCCCACGCGGTCGTGACGAGATCGCTGATCGACAGTCCGCTCGCCGCGATCCTGGCCTTTGCTGCGGCGATGTCCCAGGCGGTGCTGCCGGCGGACACCGGGTCCTGCCAGATCAGGTCCTCGGCCGGTACGTCGGGTCCGTGGTAGCGCACCTTCGGCCCCATGTCGCGGTGCGTGAGCTTGAACCAGGCGCGTGCGAATACCTCGGAGAAATAGGCCTGATCGTCGCGGAACCGTTCGGAAATCGCGCGGTAGATCGGGTCCTTAATCATCGCCATGTCGGCGTCGGTCATCATCGGATTGGTGCGGATCGACGGGTCCTCCACGTCGGCCGGACGATCTTCCTCGCGGATGCTGACCGGTTCCCACTGCCAGGCGCCGGCCGGGCTCTTGCGCAGTTCCCAGTCGTGGTTGAACAGCATCTGGAAATAGCCGTTGTCCCAGCGCGTGGGGTACGTGGACCACGCACCTTCGATGCCGCTGGTGATGGTATCGCGGCCCATGCCCTTGCCGCCGGGATTGGCCCAGCCAAGGCCCTGCTGCTCCACCGGAGCGGCCTCGGGTTCAGGACCGAGCCGGCTGGCATCGCCATTACCATGCGCCTTGCCAACGGTGTGCCCGCCCGCCGTCAGCGCCACGGTTTCCTCGTCATTCATCGCCATACGGGCGAACGTTTCGCGAATCTGCGCGGCGGTCTTCAGGGGATCGGGCTGGCCGTTCACGCCTTCCGGATTGACGTAGATCAGGCCCATCTGCACCGCCGCCAGAGGGTTTTCCATCGTCGAAGGCGTGGCGACATCGCCATAGCGTTCGTCCGACGGGGCCAGCCATTCCTTCTCGGCGCCCCAATAGACGTCCTTTTCGGGATGCCAGATGTCCTCGCGACCAAACCCGAAGCCGAAGGTCTTCAGCCCCATGGTCTCGTAGGCGATGGTGCCGGCCAGCACGATCAGGTCGGCCCAGCTCACCTTGTTGCCGTACTTCTTCTTGATCGGCCACAGCAGGCGGCGCGCCTTGTCCAGGCTGACGTTGTCAGGCCAGGAATTGAGCGGCGCGAAGCGCTGGTTGCCGGCGCCGCCACCGCCGCGCCCGTCCGCCGTGCGATAGCTGCCGGCCGAATGCCACGACAGGCGGATCATCAAGCCGCCGTAATGCCCCCAGTCCGCCGGCCACCAGTCCTGGCTGTCGGTCATCAGCGCGCGCATGTCCTGCTTGAGCGCCTCGAAATCGAGCGACTTCAGCGCCTCGTGATAGCGGAAGCCCTGGCCCAGCGGATTGGTCTTGCTGTCGTGCTGGTGCAGAATGTCGAGGTTGAGCGTTTCAGGCCACCAGCTCGTGACGGAGGCCACCGTGCTAGTGAGACCTCCATGCATGACGGGGCACTTACCCGCCGTTGCGGAATTGCTGCTCATTCTGTTTCTCCAGCCTTGTTCATCAACCGCGCCGCATGCGCCGCCGCCCCGGTATCGTTCGGGTGAATTCATTTATCAAAGCGATTTAAGTCGTCACAATGATCGCCCGATTCGATTTTAATATCTCACATCATGGCGCCCGCCGGAGCAATCATACTTTGGTTGCCTACACGAACCGATACGGTTAAAAATCGGCGTCCTCCCGCAACAAGGACGCTCTCATGCCCCTCCTCGACGCCCTGATTTCCCCCATCTCCTCGATCATCGATCGCGTCATTCCCGACAAGGAAGCCCGCGACCGCGCCAAGCTGGAACTGCTGAGGTTGCAAGGCACGCAGGAACTCGAGCAGATCCGCACGCAGATGTCCGCCATCCTCGCCGAAGCGGGCTCCACCGATCCCTGGACCAGCCGTGCCCGACCCGGCTTTCTCTATGTGATGTACGTCATGATCCTGTGGTCGCTGCCGATGGGCCTGATCGCCGCGGCGCGGCCCGAAGCGGCGCGTGACATCGCCGCCGGCATCACCGCCTATCTCAACGGCCTCCCCGAGCCGCTCTACGCGCTCTTCGGCACTGGCTATCTCGGCTACACGGCGGCGCGCCAGTGGGGCAAGGCCAAGGGCGTCGACCGCTGACGAGGTCGGCCGCGCGCGTTCCTCCCCGGGATTCGCGCGGCCACTTGCGCATGGCGGCGGCGGCACTATCACGGCGCAGCGGCCACACGCACCGGGAACACGCCACCATGTCAGACAAGACCGTCTTCGTCCTCAATGGACCGAACCTCAATCTGCTCGGCATGCGCGAGCCGGACATCTACGGATCGCAGACGCTGGACGACATTGCCGGCATGCTCGAAGACCACGCGCAGAAGCTCGGCCTCGAAATCGACATGCGCCAGTCGAATCACGAAGGTCACCTGGTCGACTGGCTGCACGAAGCGCAGGCCGTGGGGGCAAAGGCCGTGCTGCTGAACGCCGGCGCTTATACCCACACCTCGGTCGCGCTGCACGATGCGATCAAGGGAATCTGGACGCCGGTGATCGAAGTCCACCTGTCCAACCCCCACACCCGCGAAGCATTCCGCCACAAGAGTTACGTCGGGATGGCCGCCAAGGGCACCATCGCCGGGTTCGGTGCGCGCAGCTACATTCTGGCGCTGGACGCCGCCGCCGCGCTCTGAAAGCCTGCCGCAAGCGCGAAATTGCGGCGAGAGTCCCTGTTTTCCACCCTCTCGGGCGTTCCCACCCCATCCCCCCCCTTGCCAGCGCCGCCGGCTGAAGGCATGGCGGCCAGCCAGTATGACCACCCGCGAGGATTAAAATGGGGCACGACCGCGGCGAAAGGGCCGAAGGAATGGCAATCGACAGCACGCTTGTGCGTGAGCTGGCGGAGCTGCTTGCCGAAACCGGGCTCAGCGAAATCGAAGTCGAGGATGGCGAACGCAAGATCCGCGTTGCGCGCACGCTGACGGCGGCGCCGCCGGCGCAGACCGTTGCCGTCGCCGCGCCGGCGCCCGTTGCCGCCGCTGCTCCGGCGGCTGCGCCCGCTGCGCCGCAGCCGGTTGAGGACCACGCCAACGCCGTGAAATCGCCGATGGTGGGCACGGTCTATCTCTCGCCCGAACCCACCGCGCCCGCCTTCATCAGCCTTGGCCAGAACGTGAAGGCCGGCGAAACGCTGCTGATCGTCGAAGCGATGAAGGTGATGAACGCGATCACCGCGCCCGCCGCCGGCACGGTGAAGGCGATCCTCGTCGAAAACGCGCAGCCGGTCGAATACGACCAGCCGCTGGTCGTGATCGGCTGAGGCGCCAGCGCCCATGGCCATCAAACGCCTGCTGATCGCCAATCGCGGCGAAATCGCCCTGCGCATCCACCGTGCCGCGCACGAGATGGGGATTGAAACGGTCGCGGTGCATTCCACCGCCGATGCCGACGCGATGCACGTGCGTCTGGCCGATCACGCGGTATGCATCGGCCCGCCGCCCGCGCGCGACAGCTATCTGAACGTCGCCGCGATCATTTCGGCGGCGGAGATCACCCAGGCCGACGCGATCCATCCGGGGTACGGCTTCTTGTCGGAGAACGCCAAGTTCGCCGATATCGTGGAAGCCCACGGTATCACCTGGATCGGCCCCAAGCCCGAACACATCCGCACGATGGGCGACAAGGTGGAAGCCAAGCGCACCGCCGGCGCGCTGGGCCTGCCGCTGGTTCCGGGATCGGATGGCGCCGTCTCCGAAGTGGAGGAAGCGCGCGAGATCGCGGACGCCATCGGCTATCCGGTGATTATCAAGGCCGCATCGGGCGGTGGCGGACGCGGCATGAAGGTCTGCAACAGCGCCGACCAGCTTGAAACGCTGATGCAGCAGGCCGGCAGCGAGGCGAAAGCCGCGTTTGGCGATGCCACCGTCTATATCGAGAAGTATCTCGGCAACCCGCGCCATATCGAGTTCCAGATCTTCGGCGACGGTAACGGCAACGCCATCCACTTGGGCGAGCGTGACTGCTCGCTTCAGCGCCGCCACCAGAAGGTGCTGGAAGAAGCGCCCTCGCCCGTCATCTCGGCCGAGGAACGCGCGCGCATGGGCGGTGTGGTGGCGCGCGCCATGGCCGACATGGGCTATCGCGGCGCCGGCACGATCGAGTTCCTGTGGGAAAACGGCGAGTTCTATTTCATCGAGATGAACACCCGCCTGCAGGTGGAACATCCGGTGACCGAAGCGATCACCGGCGTCGACCTGGTGCGCGAACAGATCCGCATCGCCGAAGGGCGGCCGCTTTCGGTCGCGCAGGAGGACATTGAGTTCAAGGGCCACGCGATCGAGTGCCGCATCAACGCGGAAGACCCGTTCACCTTCGCGCCCTCGCCCGGCCTGGTGAAGACCTATCACGCGGCCGGTGGCATGCATGTGCGCGTCGATTCGGGGCTTTACGCGGGCTATCGCATCCCGCCGTACTATGACTCGATGATCGCCAAGCTGATCGTCTATGGCCGCACGCGCGAAGGCTGCATCATGCGCCTGAAGCGCGCGCTGGAGGAAATGGTGATCGATGGCGTCAAAACCTCGATCCCGTTGCACCAGAAGCTGCTGACCGATCCTGACTTCCTCAGCGGCGATTATACGATCAAGTGGCTGGAAGACTGGCTGGCGAAGGACGCCTGAATCGTTTGGAAGTGCGGAGTGGGGAAAGCCCACCCCGCTGCGACTGACGCCGCCTGCGGCGACGCAAGTCTCGCTCCCCTCCCGCAAGCGGGAGGGGTTGGGGGTGGGCAGCGCTCCATGGATTGCAAGCGATATAATCGCTTTCTGTAAAGGACCTCACTCCTCGCGTGGCTTCCACCGCACCACGCGCCACAGGTAGGCGATAGCCACCAGCGCCATACAGCCGGTCGCCAGCGGCCCGGTGTACCGATCGACCTCCGCGAAATTGCGGCCGAGATAATAGCCCGCCGCCACCAGCAGCGCGTTCCACACTGCCGCGCCGGCGAAGGTGAACGCCAGAAAACGGGCGTGGCCCATCCGGGCGAGGCCCGCCGGCAGCGAGATCATCGTGCGCATCACCGGGGCAAAGCGCACGACGAAGACCACCCACTGCCCGTGCCGCCCGAAGAAGGCCACCAGCCGTTCCACATCGTGCCAGTCCAGCGTCAGCCACCGCCCGAAGCGCGTGACCAGCGGGTGCAGACGCCGGTATCCGAACGCCCGTCCGACCAGGAACCAGAAATAGTTGCCCAGCGTCGATCCCGCAGTGGCGGACAGCATCAGCGGCGCGATTTCCATCCGCCCCTTGGCGACGGCGATCCCGCCCAGTCCCATGATGACTTCGGACGGGATCGGCGGGAACACGTTCTCGATGACCATCAGGGCGGCAATGCCCCAATAGCCGCCGCCTTCGATCAGGTGGACGATCCAGTCATTCATCGATCACACAACGCGGCGATGCGGGAACGGGTCCGGTTCCCGATGCGTCAAAGTCGCCGCTCGATCGCGTCCCAGATCATGCCCGCCGTATCGCTGCCGTTGAATTTGTCGATGGCGACGATGCCGGTGGGGCTGGTCACGTTGATCTCGGTCAGCCACTTGCCACCGATCACGTCGATGCCCACGAAGATCAGGCCGCGCTTCTTCAGCTCCGGCCCCAGCGCCTCGCAGATTTCCTGCTCGCGCGCGGTCAGCGTGGTCTGTTCGGCATAGCCGCCGACGGCAAGGTTGGAGCGGAACTCGCCCTCGCCCGGCTTGCGGTTGATCGCGCCAGCGACCTCGCCATCGACCAGCACGATGCGCTTGTCGCCTTCGGCCACTTCGGGAAGGAACGGCTGGACCATGAACGGTTCCGGCCAGACCTGCCCGAACAGTTCGGCCAGCGCGGAAAGGTTGCCGCCATCGGCTTCCACCTTGAACACCGCCTTGCCGCCATTGCCGTGGAGCGGCTTTACCACCACCGCTGTTTCACCGAGTTCGTGCTGGAAGGCGCGCACGTCCTTCGCCGACCGGGTGATCAGCGTAGGCGGCATGAAGCGCGCGTAATCGAGCACATAGACCTTTTCCGGCGCATTGCGCACCGAACGCGGATCGTTGACGACCAGCGTCTCGCCCTCCAGCCGTTCCAGCAGGTGCGTGGCGGTGATGTAGCCCAGATCGAACGGCGGGTCCTGCCGCATGAGCACGACATCGGCGTCGCTGCCCAGATCGAGCTTGCGCACCTCGCCGAGCTTGTAGTGATCGCCTGCCACGCGCTGCACCGTCACCGGCGCGCCTTCAGCCGTCACGCGCCCGGCCTTCCACGCCAGCGACTTCACGTCATAGTAGTACAGTTCATGCCCGCGTTCCTGCGCCGACAGCATCAGGGCGAAGGAGGAATCCCCCGCGATGTTGATCGAATGAAGCGGGTCCATCTGGACCGCGACGCGAAGGGTCATGCTGTTCCATCCCGTGAAGGCGCCGTCATGGCTGCCAGACGTTCGCCATGTGGCGTGGCCAGCGGCCTGGCGCAAGGAGGATCACGTCAATTCGCAGGACATCGCCGGGTCTGGCAAAGCGCGGCGCGATCGCTTCGGCGGCGCGCGCCACGCGTTGCAGGCGGCGGGCATCGATAGCAAGGTCGAGCGCTTCGCCGCTGCGCCGCCACTTGACCTCGACGAAAGCCAGCGTGCGGCCGCGCCGCGCGACGATGTCCACCTCGCCCACGCCGATCCGCTGACGCCGGGCGAGAATGCGCCATCCCTTCAGGCGCAGCCACAGGCCCGCCAGCGCCTCGCCGCGCCGGCCCTGCCGTTCGGCCACGGCCCGGTCACGGTGGCGGCTCATGCCTTGAGCGCCATCGCCTGTGCATAGAGCGCCTTGCGATCGAGCCCGTGCTTCTTCGCCACGCGGGCGGCCGCCTGCGAGGGCGGCAATTCGGCGAGCGCGGCGCGCAGTTCGGCTTCGACGACGTCCTCGTCCGGCGCCTCGGGCGCGGCGGGCGGGCCGGCGAGCAGCACGATCTCGCCCTTGGGCGGGTGCGCGCGGTAGTGATCGGCAAGGTCCGCCGCCGTGCCCGTCCGGCATTCCTCGTGCAGCTTGGTCAGTTCCCGCGCCACAGCAACTTCCCGCCCCGGCAGCACGGTCGCCATGGCTTCCAGCGAGGCGACAAGGCGCGGCCCGGTTTCGTAGAACACCAGCGTTGCGGGGACGGCGGCGAAACTCGCCAGCACGTCGCCTCGCGCCTTGTCCTTCGACGGCAGGAACCCCGCGAACAGGAAACGGTCGGTCGGCAAGCCGGCGATGGTCAGCGCGGTGATCATCGCGCTAGGCCCCGGCAAGCTGGTGACGGCGATCCCGCGCGCGCGCGCTTCCCGCACCAGGCGATAGCCGGGATCGGAAATCAGCGGCGTGCCCGCATCGCTCACCAGCACAACCGGTTTTTCCGCCATTTCGGCGAGTAATCGCTCGCGTGCCTCTTCTCCGGCATGATCGTCATACCGCCGCAATGGCTTCTTGATGCCAAGATGATTCAACAACTTAGCCGTGACGCGCGTGTCTTCGCACGCTATAACCGCACAAGAGGCAAGCGTTTCGGCGGCGCGTCTGGTAATGTCGCCGAGATTGCCAATGGGCGTGGCGACAATATAGAGCCCGGGCTCCATAAGCGAAGGCGTGGTCATGCGCCTTCCATGGCCGGGTCATTGGGAACGGGCAAGCGATGTTGAAAGGTCAATGGGTCGGATCCGTCCGGATGGGGCGGCGTTTTCTCGTGATGGGCGCCATGGCCGCGCTCGCCGCGTGTACCGTCATTCCCAAGCCGCAGGGGCCGGCAGCGCCCAGGCCGGAACCGACCGAAACCGCACCGCAGGCCAATGTCCTGCCCACCGATGCCTCGCGCCACCGCGTCGCGCTGCTGGTGCCCATGACGGGGCCGAACGCATCGGTCGGCCAGTCGATCGCCAATGCGGCGATGATGGCGCTGCTCGATACCAACGCGCAGAACCTGCGCATCACCACCTACGATACGGCGGCCGGAGCGGGCGCGGCCGCGAACAAGGCCATTCTCGACGGCAACCGCCTGATCCTCGGCCCGCTGCTGGCCGAAGACGTCGTCGCCGTTTCCGGAGTTGCGCGGCCGGCCAAGGTGCCGATGATCACCTATTCCAACGACGTGAGCGTGGCCGACCGCGACGTCTTCGTGCTCGGGCAGGTTCCCGGCCAGTCGGTCGCGCGCGTCGTCAGTTTCGCCAAGAGCCGCGGCGTAAACCGCATCGGCGCGATCATCCCCACGGGCATCTACGGCCAGCGGGCGATGAACGCGCTGACCGAAGCCGCGCGCGCCAGCGGCGTGACGGTAACCGCCACCGAAACCTATGACCGCAGCAATACTTCGGTCGCCAGCGCGGTGCGCCGCCTGCTGGCCAAGGCCCCGGTCGATGCGCTGCTGATCGCGGACAGCGCGCGCATCGCGCTCCAGGCCGCGCCGGCGGCCGGCGGCACGCGCCTGCTCGGCACCGAACTGTGGGCCGGCGATGCCGGGATCGCACGCAGCGCCGCCATGCGCGGCGCGTGGTTCGCCACGGTATCCGACGCGCGCTTCGGCCAGTTCGAACAGAGCTATCGCCGCCGCTATGGCGCATCGCCCTCGCGCATCGCCACGCTGGGTTACGACAGCGTGCTGCTGACGCTCAACGTGGGCCGCACCTGGAAGCCGGGAACGATCTTCCCCACCGCCAAGCTCTATGACCGCGACGGGTTCATCGGCCTGGACGGCGTGTTCCGCTTCAACCAGTTCGGCGTGGCCGAGCGCGCCATGGAAGTGCGCGAGGTAGGCGCGGGCACCTTTACGACGGTAAGCCCGGCGCCGGCCCGCTTCACCCTCTGACGCGGACGCGTCCTCCGGGAAATCGTCAGGCCCGACAAGTTATCCGCGCCTTTGCGCCGAAATTGCGCCTATTAAGGTGGGCTCCCGGCTTGCGTCCGGATTCACGGATGTTCTATAGCCGTTCCATATGGCTGACGACCTGTTCGACAAGGCGCCGGTATCCAGCGCCGAAAGCTACGATGGCTCCGCGATCGAGGTGCTGGAGGGGCTCGAACCCGTTCGTCGCCGTCCCGGCATGTATATCGGCGGCACGGACGAACGCGCGCTGCATCATCTTGCCGCCGAAGTGCTCGACAACGCGATGGACGAGGCCGTCGCCGGCCATGCCAACCGCATCGAGGTGACGCTGGAGGAAGAGCCGGGCACGGCCGGGCGGCTGACCATCACCGACAACGGGCGCGGCATCCCGGTTGACGAGCATCCGAAGTATCCGGGCAAGTCGGCGCTCGAAGTGATCCTCACCACGCTTCACTCGGGCGGCAAGTTCTCCGGCAAGGCCTATGCCACCTCGGGTGGCCTCCACGGCGTGGGCGTCAGCGTGGTCAACGCGCTGTCGACGCTGACGCGCATCGAAGTGGCCCGCAACAAGGAGCTTTACGCGCAGGAGTTCTCGCGCGGGCATCCCACGGGTCCGCTGGAGAAAATCGGCAACGCACCCAACCGGCGCGGCACGTCGGTCACCTTTGTGCCCGATCCCGAAATCTTCGGCGCGGACGCCCGGTTCAAGCCGGCGCGGCTGTTCCGGCTGGCGCGGTCCAAGGCCTATCTTTTCGCCGGCGTCGAAATCCGCTGGAAGTGCGCGGCATCGCTGGCTTCGGAAGACGTGCCGGCGGAAGCCGTGTTCCAGTTCCCCGGCGGCCTTGCCGATCACCTTGCGGAACAGGTCGGCGCGCGCGAATGCGTGACGTCGGTGCCCTTCACCGGTTCGCAGGATTTTCCCGCCGGGCCGGACGGGCAGGAAATGGGCCGCGTGGAATGGGCGATCGCCTGGCCGCTGTGGTCCGACGGCTCGTATAGCTGGTACTGCAACACCATTCCCACGCCCGATGGCGGCACGCACGAACAGGGCCTGCGCGCGGCGCTGACCAAGGGCATCCGTGCCTTCGCCGAACTTATCGGGCAGAAGAAAGCCAAGGACATCGCCCCGGAAGACATGATCACCGGCAGCGAGGTCATGCTTTCGGTGTTCGTGCGCGATCCCCAGTTCCAGAGCCAGACCAAGGACCGCCTGACGTCTCCGGAAGCCGCGCGCCTCGTCGAAAACGCGGTGCGCGACCATTTCGATCACTTCCTGACCGACAACATGGAGCGCGGCAAGGCGCTGCTGGGCGCGGTGATGGAACGCATGGACGAACGGCTTCGCCGGAAGGCGGAGCGCGAGGTCAAGCGCAAGACCGCCACCAACGCGCGCAAGCTGCGCCTGCCGGGCAAGCTGACCGACTGTTCCGGCGAAGGCGATGGCGAGACCGAACTGTTCATCGTCGAAGGCGATTCGGCCGGCGGCAGCGCCAAGCAGGCGCGCGACCGCAAGACTCAGGCGATCCTGCCGATCCGCGGCAAGATCCTCAACGTCGCCAGCGCCACCAGCGACAAGATCCGCGCCAACCAGGAAATCGCCGACCTGATCCTGGCGCTGGGCTGCGGCAGCCGCAAGGACTGCAACCCGGATGCACTGCGGTACGACCGCATCATCATCATGACCGATGCCGATGTCGACGGCGCGCATATCGCCACGCTGCTGATGACGTTCTTCTTCCAGGAAATGCCCGACGTGGTGCGGCGCGGGCATCTCTATCTGGCGCAGCCGCCGCTCTATCGCCTGACCAGCGGCAACACATCGGCCTATGCCAAGGACGATGCGCACCGCGCCCAACTGGAAGCGACGAAGTTCAAGGGCAAGAAAGTGGAAGTCGCCCGCTTCAAGGGGCTGGGCGAAATGAACCCGCAGCAGCTTCGCGAAACGACTATGAGCCCGGCCAGCCGCTCGCTGATCCGCATCACGCTGCCGCCGGAATACGAAGGCCGCGCGGCGGTGAAGGATCTGGTCGACCGCCTGATGGGCCGCAATCCGGAACACCGCTTCATGTTCATCCAGAACCGCGCGAGCGAGGTCGACCCGGAACTGATCGACGCCTGACGTGCCCGGAACCCGGCCCCGGCCCGGAACCCGAACGTCCCGTCAACCGTTCACCCATGGCTAAGATCGGCCGTCCTATCCAGACAAGGGTGGGACCAAGACCGCTCGCGAACAGCGGCGGATTCCGGAGATTTGCCATGAAGCGTTCCATCACCCTGCTCGCCCTGCCCTTGGCACTTGGCCTGTCCGCCTGCGCGTCGGATGGATACTACGGCGAATACGGCACCAGCGTGGGCTGGGGTTCGCCCTACGCCTACAATGGCTGGTATGACGGGTATTACGGCCCGATCTACGACGGCTACTGGGGACGCGACGGCTTTTTCTACTATCGCTCGACCCCCGGCGCACGCGCCTTCGTCCGCGGCGACCGCAATCACTTCCGCCGGGACGCACCTCCCCCCGGCGGTCGCTATCAGGAGTTTCGCGGCAATTTCCAGCCCCGCCGCGACTATCACATGCCCAGCTATCCGCATGGAGGCGGACCGCGCGACGGCCGGCACTCTCGCGGGCACGGGTACTGATCGTTCCCGCGCAAATGGATGTAACGCCGACGCAGGCTCGATTGACAATCTCTACTGATTAAGTAGTAATTTCTCCCGCCACCGCCCTCCGGCGGAGCATTCGGGAGACAAACATGCGCGTCGGCGTTCGTTCCTTCCTTCTGTCCGCAACATCAATCTGCTCTCTTTTGCTTGCCGGGTGCGGCGAAAAGGCGCCCGAAGCCCCTTCGGAAAGTGCGGTCTCCAGCGTACCCGGGATAGCGCCATCAGCGGCACCGGGAGTGGCTTTCAATTATCACTATGACTTCGCCCTTCCCGACAAGGCGATCGCGGGCGTGCAGGAGCAGCACGCCGCCGCCTGCGAAAAGCTTGGCCCGGAACGGTGCCGCATCACCGGCATGCATTATGCGCTGGTGCGTAACGATAGCGTCAGCGCCAGCCTCCAATTCAAGTTGGCCCCCGATCTTGCCCGCGCATTTGGCAAGGAGGGCATCGCGGCGGTGGAACACGCCGACGGCAAGCTGATCCGCGCCGCGATCGAAGGACAGGACGTGGGGTCTGACATCGCGGCCGCCCAGAAACGCGGCTCGGACGCGCAGGCTGATCTCAACCAGATCGAGGCCAAACTCGCCAAGGGTGGCCTGGGAGATCGCGAACGGGCGGAATTGAACCAGCAGGCCGGCGCGTTGCGCGCGAAGATCGCGGCGGAACGCGATGCCCAGACAACCGGCGCGGTGCGATTGGCGAGCACGCCGATGACCTTCACTTATGCCGGCGGTGGCAGCTTCGTGTGGGGCGACAACCCGTTCGCCGGGGTGGCGCAGGCCTCCTGGTCCAGCTTGCGCACGATGGTGGCGCTGGTGGTCTTCATCGTCGGCATCGGCGCTCCATGGGTTGCCCTGCTGATTGTGCTGCTTGTCTTGTGGCGCGTCCTGCCGATACCGCGCCTGCGCCGCTTCCTGTCGCGGAAAACGGAAGACGAATAACGTCGGTCAGCCGCCGTCGGACGGCCCGTTACCCGCCGCGTCGTCATCCCGCTTCGCCGGCCTGAAATCGAAGCGGATGCGCACCCAGGCGCCGATCATCGGCTTGCCGTCCACGCGCGGCGGGCGGACCAGGAACTGCCAGGACGCCTGCCGCAGGGCGCGGGCGATGCCCGATCCGCGCGGGGATTCGTCGAGTTCCCGGCAATCCTCGACGTGGTATTGCTCGATCGTGCGGCAGGCGATCATGCCCCATTGGCCCGGAGGACGGCCCTGCGGCAGGTAGCCGGCAATTTCCGCGTCGCGCGGTTCGCGATACCATTCGGCGGCATAGAGCCGCGCGCCGTTGGGGCCGTCGCCCTGCCCGCCGGCCGATCCGCCCGCCGAACCCGACGCACTGCCGCTGCTGCCGGCATCCCCGCGCTTGGCCATCTTGCCGATGTCGGCCGCCGCAAGGTCCGCCCGGCTCATGTGGATGAAGCCCGGCGGCCAATCGACCTTGTTTTCCGACGGCACCGACACATGGGGCGGCATGACCGGCCTTGGCGTTTGCGAGGCCTGCTGCGTCCGCTCGCTGGCCTTGATCTCGCGCGTGGCCTGGCGGGCGCCCGCCGAACTCGCCTCGGCTTCCTTTGACAGATTGACCGCCACCAGCTGCCCGCCGCCTTCGGGTCCGTTCCCGGTGAAGGCGCCCATCCGGATCATGATGAAGAACAACAGCGCGACGATCGCCGCAGAAAGCACGAACGCAGGCCCCCTGCTACGCCGCGACGCGCCATATCGACCGGAAGGCAAGGACGCGGGCTCCGCTGTCATCGCGGCGGGGCTACAGCCCGGCGCGGGCCGGCGCAATCGCCGCCGATCATGAAATATCAGTCATGAGGAAATACTTGGACGCGCATCGCAACAATCGCTTTAAATTCTCCATCGGCAACGTTTCAAAACCCGCCGTTGCGGCTCTTGTCACATGGCACAACGCCGCCTATCGCTTAACCACGCGATTAAAAAGGACAGGATGGAAGGCATGCGCTTCGAAGGCACCAGCAACTATGTCGCCACCGATGATCTCAAGGTGGCCGTCAACGCCGCCGTGCTGCTGCGGCGTCCGCTGCTGGTGAAAGGCGAACCGGGCACCGGCAAGACGGTGCTCGCCCACGAAATCGCCAAGGCGGTGGGTGCCCCGCTGATCGAATGGAACATCAAGTCCACCACCAAGGCGCAGCAGGGCCTCTACGAATACGACGCGGTGGCCCGCCTGCGCGACGGCCAGCTCGGCGACGAGCGCGTCCACGACATCCGCAACTACATCAAGAAGGGCAAGCTATGGGAGGCGTTCACCAGCCCCACCCTGCCCGTGCTGCTGATCGACGAGATCGACAAGGCCGACATCGAGTTCCCGAACGACCTGCTGCAGGAACTCGACCGTATGAGCTTCGACGTCTACGAGACGCAGGAACGCATCGCGGCCCAGGAACGCCCGATCGTGGTGATCACCTCGAACAACGAGAAGGAACTGCCCGACGCCTTCCTGCGCCGCTGCTTCTTCCACTACATCAAGTTCCCCGATCGCGACACGATGCAGGCGATCATCGACGTTCACTTCCCCGGCATCCAGAAGATGCTGGTGAGCAAGGCGATGGAAGTGTTCTACGAAGTGCGCGAAGTGCCGGGCCTGAAGAAGAAGCCCAGCACGTCCGAACTGCTCGACTGGCTGAAGCTGCTGCTCAACGAGGACATGCCGCTCGACGTCCTGCAGAACCGCGATCCCACCAAGGCGATCCCGCCGCTGCACGGCGCGTTGCTCAAGAACGAGCAGGACATCATGCTGTTCGAACGCCTGGCGTTCATGGCGCGCCGGGGCAGCTGATCCCGGTAAGTTCCTTCGGGGTTGAGCGAGATGGCTTCTTACAAAGGTGCGAGAGACAGAGCCCCGTTCGGTCAGGCAACGTCTCTCCGTACCTTTGCGTCTCCGCGCGAACCTGAAAGGCGCCTATTTCGGCGGCCCCAATCGCTCCATCGGCACTTCCGCGAACATGCGCTGCACCGCCGGGCGCTGGTTGATCTGTTCGATCCAGCGCACGAGATGCGGGGTGTCGCCGGTGTTGACCAGTTCGGCAAAGCCGTTCTGCATGCCGTTGGCGATGGCGAAGTTGCAGATGTCGGCGAGTGTGTACGTGCCGCCCGCCAGCCATTCATGATCGGCCAGGTGATCGTCGAGGCGCCGCACCGACACCGCGATCTTGCGCATTTCCTCGTCGAGCAGGTCCTGCGGGAAACCTTCGCGCGCGCGGCGCCATTTCACCTGCTGTTCGGGGATCGGAATCTTCTTGAGGTGTTCCTCGAACTCGGCGTCGGACAGGCGCTGCGCCATGTGGCTGACGCCGCGATGCCAGCCGATGGTGGACACACACCAGCAGAAGTATTCGTCCACCCACTTGGTCCAGACGCGCATCTCCGCCTTGCCGAAGCTGTCGGCGGGCCGCAGCGCGACCTCGGTCGGATGCTCGTCTTCCAGATACTCGCAGATCACCGTGGATTCGGTGACGACCTTGCCCTGGTCCACCAGCGCCGGCACCTGTCCGCGCGGGTTGATGGCCTTGAACCAATCCGAATGATGTTCGAAAATCGCCGGGTTCAGGCGATGTCCTTCAAACGGCAGGCCCTTTTCGTAAAGCGTGAGCAGGGGCTTGAGCGAATTGGCGGCAGGGCCGAAACTGTAGAGCTTGAGCATGGGTGCGGATGTCCTCTCCTTATGGACGCACCCTACAAATTGTATGTAACACTAACAATACCCGGCATGCAAAAAGCCGGGTGGAGAAATGTCCATGACCTACACCGGCCGGTGCGCATGCGGCGCGGTCACGCTCGAAATCGCCGGGGAACCGCTGGCCACGCGCCAGTGCTGGTGCCGCCAGTGCCAGCGGCTTGGGGCCGGCGGCCCCACGCATAACGCGATCTTCCAGGGCGATGACGTGGTGGTATCGGGCACGCTGGCCTCGTCCGACTGGAAGGCGGCCAGCGGCAACACGCTGACCTTCTCGTTCTGCCCGTCCTGCGGCACGCAGGTCTATGGGCAAAGCTCGGCGCGGATGCACTTGAAGACGGTGCGCTTCGGCGTGCTCGACCAGCCGCACGGCCTGCGCCCGGAGATGGTGATCTGGACGGACGACGCCCCCGCCTGGGCACAGATCGATCCCGCGCTCGAACAATGGCCGGCGCAACCGCCCGCTCCACCGCAACCACCGGCGGCCTGACGGCGTTGCACGGAAACCTGCCCCACTCTTCCGGACGAGATGGCGTGCCGCATACACGGTTCGCCGCCATCCGTGCGCGACTGGAAGCGATCCATCCGCGTCCGGGTCTTCCGGCATGGCTGTTCGAGTTCCTGCTGTTCGGCTTCAAGCAGGGATGGGCCTGCCTGTTCGGCGGGCTGATGCTGGGAATGCTGTTCCTTACGCACCAGTTTTGGCCCGCGAACGCCCCGATCGCCCGGTATGACGCGCTCACGCTGGGCGCCCTGGTCATTCAGGCAGGAATGCTGGCGTTCCGGCTGGAGACACTGGAGGAGGCCAAGGTCATTCTGGCCTTCCACATCGTCGGCACGGTGATGGAACTGTTCAAGACCGCCGTAGGATCGTGGCAGTACCCGGAGCCCAGCCTGTTGCGCATCGGCGGCGTACCCCTGTTTTCTGGTTTCATGTACGCCGCCGTCGGCAGCTATATAGCGCGGGTCTGGCGCATCTTCGATTTTCGCTTCGACCGCTACCCGGCGCGGTGGTTAACCGTGCTACTCGCGGCCGCGATCTATGTGAACTTCTTTACCCATCACTGGCTGCCGGACATCCGCCCCGTGTTATTTGCCGCGATGGCGCTGCTGTTCCTGCGCACGCGCATCTGGTTCCGCGTGTGGCGCGCCGATCGCTGGATGCCCCTGCTGCTCGGCTGGTTTCTGGTGGCCGCGTTCATCTGGTTCGCCGAGAACATCGCCACGTTTTCGCGCGCATGGATCTATCCGAGCCAGACCAATGGCTGGTCGATGGTGGGGCCATCCAAGCTGGGCGCATGGTATCTGCTAATGTATATTTCGTTCGTGCTGGTCGCGGCGCTTCATCGCCCGCGGGAGAGGGCCTGAGAGAATGTTCTTCAACTTCGTCGACGAACTGCGCGCCGCCGGCATTCCGGCCAGTTTCAAGGAGCACCTCGTGCTGCTGGAAGCGCTGGAAAGGGACGTGATCGAGCAGACGCCCGAAGCGTTCTACTACCTTTCGCGCGCCACCTTCGTGAAGGACGAGGGCCTGCTCGACCGGTTCGACCAGGTCTTCAACAAGGTCTTCAAGGGGCTGCTGACCGACTACGGCCAGCGCCCGGTCGATATTCCCGAGGACTGGCTGAAGGCTGTGGCCGAGAAGTTCCTCTCGCCCGAGGAAATGGAGAAGATCAAATCCCTGGGATCGTGGGAGGAGATCATGGAAACGCTCAAGAAGCGGCTGGAGGAGCAGGAAAAGCGCCACCAGGGCGGCAACAAGTGGATTGGCACCGGCGGCACCAGCCCGTTCGGCAATTCGGGATACAATCCCGAAGGCGTACGCATCGGCGGCGAGTCCAAGCACAAGCGCGCGCTGAAGGTCTGGGAAAAGCGCGAGTTCCAGAACCTCGACAACACCAAGGAACTGGGCACGCGCAACATCAAGGTGGCGCTGCGCCGGCTGCGCCGCTTCGCGCGGGAGGGCAATGCCGACGAGCTGGACCTCGAAGGCACCATCGAAGGCACCGCCAAGCAGGGCTGGCTCGACATCCGGATGCGCCCGGAAAAGCGCAATGCCGTGAAGCTGCTGCTGTTCCTGGACGTGGGCGGATCGATGGACCCGTTCATCAAGCTGGTGGAGGAGCTGTTCAGCGCGGCCACCGCCGAGTTCAAGAACATGGAATTCTTCTATTTCCACAACTGCCTGTACGAAGGCGTGTGGAAGGACAACAAGCGCCGGTGGTCGGAACGGACGCAGACTTGGGACATCCTCCACAAGTACGGCCACGACTACAAGGTGATCTTCGTCGGCGACGCGGCGATGAGCCCCTACGAGATCAGCCATCCCGGCGGGTCGGTCGAGCATTTCAACGAGGAAGCCGGCGCGGTGTGGATGCACCGCATGGCGCAGACCTATCCGGCGACGGTGTGGCTGAACCCCGTGCCCGAAAAGCAGTGGAACTATTCCCAATCCACCAAGATGCTCCGCGATCTGGTGGGCGGATCGATGTATCCGCTGACGCTGGAAGGGCTGGACGACGCCATGCGCGAACTGACGCGCAAGAAGCACTGAGGCGGAACGTTGCGGCGAGACCCTAAGCGCCGGCGCTTAGGGTCAGGCCCCATCAATACAGGAAATAGTGGCGGCGTTCCTCGATCCAACGGTTTTCGTCGGGCGACGCCAGATCATCAAGATCACCGGGGCGCGAGCGGGGATCGTCCACCCATTCGCGCAGCGAAGGCCCGCCGTTGATCACGTCGATTGCCAGCTTGTCATAGACGTATTCATAGGGAAATTCGCGCCAGAGCTGGTATTCCGGCTGCAGGCGGCGAATGGCCTTGAACGCCAGCGCCTGCAACCGCCAGGGGCGGAACCGGTAGTGATGGTAGAAGCCCTTTTCCGCGTGGATCATCAGGCCGTTGCACAGCGTCTTCTCGTGCTTGTGGAACGTCGGCTCGAACCAGCATTCGCGCAAGGCGCAGCCTTCCAGCCAATCGGGCGCCAGCCGCTCCATTTCCGACAGCACCGCGCGGGCGTTGAGGTCAGGCGCGCCGAACAGCACTTCGAGCGGACGCGTGGTTCCGCGCCCTTCGGACAGCGTGGTGCCTTCCAGCATCACCGTGCCGGCATAGGCGCGCGCCATGTTGAGGTTCGGCGCGTTCGGACTGGGGTTCACCCAGACGCGGCTGTCCGGCCAGCCAAAGCCGGGCGCGGCCTCGTGCTGCCAGCCTTCCATCTTGATCACGCGGTATTCGACATCCAGCCGGAACTCGTCGATGAACCAGCGCCCCATCTCGCCCAGCGTCAGCCCGTGCCGCATCGGCATGGCCCCGGCGCCGACGAAGCTTTCCCAGCCGGGCTGCAGGACCGTGCCTTCGACCGGGCGCCCCACCGGATTGGGCCGGTCCAGCACCCACACTTCCTTGCCCTGCTTCGCCGCCGCGCCCAGCATGTAGAGCAGCGTGGTGACGAAGGTATAGATGCGGCACCCCAGATCCTGCAGATCGAACAGGAACACGTCAGCGCTGTCCATCATCTCCGGCGTCGGCCGGCGGACCTCGCCGTAGAGGCTGAAAACGGGAATGCCGCAATTGGGATCGAGAAAATCCTCGGTCTCCACCATGTTGTCCTGCTTGTCCCCCTTCAGGCCGTGCTGCGGCCCGAACGCGGACGTCAGCCGAATGCCGGGGCAGGCCATCAGGGCGTCCAGCGAATGCTCGAGATTCTCCGTGAGGGATGCGGGATGCGCGACAAGAGCGACGCGCTTTCCTTCCAGCGGTGCGCGCAGGTCGGGGTCGGCGAGGAGGCGATCGATACCAAACTTCATGCCGCCCCCGGTGCCGCAACCGACAGCGCGAAGCAAGCGGGATGGTGAAAGTCCGCCTTGCCGGGAGCATGGGCCGGCGCCCAGTAGGAGGTGCGCGCGCCCTCCTCCACGATCACCGCCGTAAGGGCCACCTGCCAGGGGCACGGCGGCAGGCCCGCCACCGGAATCGCGGCGTCGAAGATCATCATGCGCCCACCGGACCGCAGGGTGCAGGAGAGATCGCGGGGCATCGGCCGCGCGGCCATGCCGCTGCGATAGCCGGAAAGGTCATAGGCCGCCCACCGCTCCGACGGCGAGAGGTTCAGTTCGACATAGGATTCCTCGCCGGGGTTGCGCAGAAACACCTCGAAGCACGTTGCCTGCCACAGACCATCGGCGCGGCCCTTGCCGGCGAAGGGCGGCACGATCACCCGTTCGCTGCCGTCGATCCGCCAGCGCACCTGCAACCAGTTCGCATCGTGTCCGGTGATCCGCGCCTCGATCCGGCTGACCGCGACCGGCGGATGATCGGGGTGCTGAACAAGCTCGAACGTTCCCAAGCGCATTTCTCCGTGCTAGGCGCGCGCTCCTGACAAGAGGCCGCCATGACCGCATACAAGTCCACCCTGCTTCGCCTGCTCGACGAGCGTGGCTACATCCACCAGCTTACCGATGCCGCCGCGCTCGATGCGCTGGCGCAGAAGCAGGTCATCCCGGGCTATATCGGCTTCGATCCTACCGCGCCATCGCTGCACGTGGGCAGCATGGTCCAGATCATGCTGCTCCGCCGGTTGCAGCAGGCCGGGCACAAGCCGATCGTGCTGATGGGCGGCGGCACCGGCAAGATCGGCGATCCCAGCTTCAAGGACGAAGCCCGCAAGCTGCTGACGACGGATACGATCGCGGCGAACGTCGCCTCGATTAAGACCGTGTTCGAACGCTTCCTGACGTTCGGCGATGGACCGAGCGACGCGATCATGGTCGACAACGCGGACTGGCTCGACAAGCTGGAATACATCCCCTTCCTGCGCGAGGTGGGCCAGCATTTCTCGGTCAACCGGATGCTCAGCTTCGATTCGGTCAAGCAGCGGCTGGATCGCGAACAATCGCTGTCGTTCCTCGAATTCAACTACATGATTCTGCAGGCTTACGATTTCCGCGAACTGTCGCAGCGGCATGCCTGCCGGTTGCAGATGGGCGGATCGGACCAGTGGGGCAACATCGTCAACGGCATCGAACTGACCCGCCGCATGGACGGGGTGGAAGTGTTCGGCGTCACCACGCCGCTGCTGACCACGGCCGACGGTTCCAAGATGGGCAAGACGGCCGCCGGGGCCGTGTGGCTCAACGAGGACGCGCTGCCCGCGTGGGACTTCTGGCAATACTGGCGCAACAGCGATGACCGCGATGTCGGCCGGTTCCTGCGCCTGTTCACGGATCTGCCGCTGGACGAGATCGTGCGGCTCGAAGCGCTGCAGGGCAGCGAGATCAACGCCGCCAAGGTGGTGCTCGCCAACGAAGTCACGCGGCTGGTCCGTGGCGAGGAAGCGGCCCGCGCCGCCGAAGCCACCGCGGCCGCCACGTTCGCGGGCGGCGGAATCGGCCAGGACCTGCCCACGCTCGTCTGCGCGGAACACGCTATCAGTCTGATCGATGCGCTGGTCGGTATCGGTTTTGCGGCGAGCCGTGGCGAGGCAAAACGCCTTATCGCCGGCAGCGGCGCCCGGATTGACGGCGAATCCGTGTCCGACGAAGGCTTCCAGATCGTGCTGGCGGGCCAGGAACGGCGGATTTCCGCGGGAAAGAAGAAGCACGGCATCATCCGCCCGGCCTGATCCCTTTACCGCAAACTTTTGAAGCAGGCGGAAAAAGTCCGAAGCAGGTTTAGGGAATATTTGGCATTTCGCAGCTACAGCATCGGCTCCACTTTCCCACGACGAGGAGGAACGATGCCTGGCGGAGCCCAGCTTTCAGTCACCGACCTGCGCCGTGCCACGCGACAGCCGGTGAATCTGCCGG